>JAITGD010000100.1 GCA_031280885.1 Prevotellaceae bacterium
AAAGACCTTCGATTATCTTCGCCTGCGGCAAACTGTGAAAAACCATCAAAACCGAAGTTTTACTATCATACATAATCATTGTTTTACATTAACCGTTAATCAAAAACAGCAAAACTTATCGGCATCAAAGGTAGTAAAAATTATGAATTGATGAATCAGGATTGCAGGAACCAAGAACCAGGACGCTACGCAGTCAATTAAGAATTAAGAATTAAGAGAGCTACGCAGTCTGGAATCTATTTCATTTCTTTGTGTAAAAAATCTTACACGAAGTTCCACGAAGAAGGTACGAAGTTCCACGAAGACTATTTCACCAAACCAAACTGCGTAGCTCTCTTAATTCTTAATTCTTAATTTTTAATTCTTAATTGCCTGCGTAGCGTCTTGGCTCTTGGTTCTTGAAATCTTGCAATCCTGAATCCCGATAATTTTTCTTATCTTTGCAGCCTTCGTGCCATGTTTTATAAACGGGGACGAAGGTTGTTTTTCATCAAAAGTGCAAGATTATGACCAACAAAGAACAACTGACGGCTTATGCAATTAAAATGTCCCGAAGAGGCGACAGGCTCAGGGATATAGCGAACTATTTGGATAGACAGGGCGCAGATAATCAGCTCAAAAGTGAAATAATTACCGAGATTGAAGAATTTGCAAAAGCAGAAAAACAGGCAAAAGAATCACAAAGCAAATCTAATAAAACATTGATTTGGAAAGTGATAATCATAATCGGGATTTTGCTTCTTGGACTTGCCCTCTTGCTTCCGGACAGCAAAATAATGATACTCTTGTATTGGTCGATAATCTCAATATCTATTGGCCTGTATTTTAGAGTAAAACAGATACGTAGTAAAGATCGGACGCGGCGAGAGCGTCTGGATGAAAATAAACAAAGATTTTTAAAAAGGAGATTAGTAAAATGAAAAAGTATCAATCATACACTCTGCTAAATTACAGAAAGATACCGCAATGTTCGCGGCTTTCGAAAGATCACATCGAAGCGCTGGAAACGGTCGGGCGCGTTTTGCCCTTCAAAACAAACAATTACGTAACCGATGAACTGATAAATTGGGACAAGGTGCCGGATGATCCGATGTTTACGCTGAATTTCCCGCGTCGCGAAATGCTTGTACCTGAATATTATGAAGCCCTCAGATCGGTAATCGAAAAAAACGACGACAGGGCAACGGAGGAAACTATCGAGAGGATACGGATGGCGCTGAATCCAAACCCTTCGGGACAGGAACACAACGTGCCGGAAATGAACGGAATAAAACTCGACGGGCTGCAACATAAATATCGAGAAACGGTTTTGCTTTTCCCGCGACACGGCCAAACTTGCCATGCTTACTGCACTTTCTGTTTTCGATGGCCGCAATTTTCTAATCTCAAAAACAAAAAGTTCTCGATGAGGCAGAACATGAACGCTTATCTGACTTATATTAAGGCTCATCCCAAAGTTACCGACGTGCTTCTGACGGGAGGAGACCCTATGACAATGACTGCCGGACTGTTACGCGAATATATCGAACCTTTGCTGAAACCCGATATGCGACAGATACGAAATATACGCATCGGAACTAAAGCGCTGGCTTACTGGCCATACAGATTCACGACAGATAAAGACGCCGACGAAATATTGCGACTTTTCGACGAGGTAGCGCGGGTGGGAAAACATCTTGCCATAATGGGACATTTCAACCACCCGGCGGAACTTTTGACCGAATCCGTGAAAAACGCTATACAACGAATCAGAAACACTGGTACTCAAATACGTACACAATCGCCGCTGCTGAAACACATCAACGATAATCCCGACGTTTGGGCTGAAATGTGGAAAACACAAGTGAGTCTCGGATGCATACCATATTACATGTTTGTGGCGAGAGACACCGGCGCAAAACATTTTTTTGAAATACCGCTGGCGCTCGGACAGAGAATATTCCGAAAAGCATATCAGAAAGTTAGCGGAATTTGCCGCACAGTACGCGGACCAAGCATGAGCGCGCACGCCGGAAAAATACAAATTCTCGGAGTAGGAGAAGCTGAAGGCAAGGTCTTTGTAATGAGATTTTTACAAGGAAGAAATCCCGATTGGGTAGGACGACCATTCTTTGCAAAATACGACCCGAAAGCAACCTGGTTCGACCAGCTGCATCCGGCTTTCGGCGAAAAAGAATTCTTCTTTGAAAGCGAGCTTAACGATTACCTGCGCGAGACCCTCGAAAGGCACCGCGAATTTTAAATCCGAAGAAAAATTTATGCTCAAATAGATTTAATGCTTAACTTTAAGGCGCTAAATTTATCTTTTTTTCGAGATAAATAGCTGAAAATTAAATTATTGGATGTTTAGAAACATTAAAAAAATCAGGTCGGCGCTGATTTCTGTATATCACAAGGACAAACTTTCCGACGTCGTCCGACTGCTTTCCGATTCGGGAGTGAGCATTTATTCAACCGGCGGAACTTTCGAGTTTTTAAAAGAAAACGGATTCGAAGCAAAAGCTGTCGAAGAACTTACAGGCTACCCTTCTATACTTGGAGGGCGAGTGAAAACCTTGCATCCCAAAATATTCGGCGGAATATTGGCTCGGCGAGACAATGAGGACGACATTCGACAACTTGAACAATACGAAATTCCTCCTTTTGATTTGATAATAATCGACTTGTATCCCTTCGAGGAAACCGTTGCATCCAAAGCAGGACACGACGAAATAATAGAAAAAATCGACATCGGAGGAATATCGCTGATACGAGCAGCGGCCAAAAATTTCAAAGACGTCCTGATTGTTTCCTCGCGCAAACAGTACGGCGAATTGCAGTCCTTGCTCGAAAACAAAGAAGGTGAGACAGATATCGACGATAGAAGACGATTTGCCGAAAAAGCTTTCCAAAATACCATGCTCTACGATGCAAGCATTTTCAAATATTTCAACGAAACGGCGCATAGCACAGACGTACAGGTGATTGAAGAAATGTCGTCCTCGCCGGCTCACGAGTTACGTTACGGCGAAAACCCTCATCAAAAGGGAGTTTTCTTTGGAAATCTGTACGAAATTTTCACTCAACTTCATGGTAAAGAAATATCGTACAACAATTTGCTCGACATCGACGCAGCTCTGCGCCTGATAAACGATTTCGACGAAGCTACCTTTGCTGTGATAAAACACAATAACGCTTGCGGTTGCGCTTCCGACGCCGACACGGTCGAAGCATGGCGAAAAGCTTTGGCCGGAGATCCGGTCTCGGCTTTTGGAGGAATAATCGTTACGAACCGCGAAATCGATAAGGCCTGCGCCGACGAAATAAACAAAATATTTTTTGAAGTCATACTCGCTCCGCAGTATTCCGAAGAAGCTTTGCAGATTTTGAAATCGAAGAAAAACAGAATCATCCTCGAAACAAAAAAATGCGAAACAGCTGTACGTCAATATCGTTCACTGCTCAACGGACTGCTGGTGCAGGACGCCGATTCGCTTACAGAAACAGCAAAACATCTAAAGACTGTTACGCAAAAATCGCCAACAGAAAAGGAAGTAGCTGATTTACTGTTTGCTAATAAAATCGTCAAACATTCAAAATCCAACGCCATCGTTCTGGCTAAGGACGGGCAGTTGCTGGCAAGCGGCGTGGGACAAACTTCGCGAGTGGATGCGCTGAAACAGGCCATCGAAAAGGCAAAAAATTTCGGCTTTTCTCTGTCGGGAGCGGTTATGGCTTCCGATGCTTTTTTTCCTTTTTCCGATTGCGTCGAAATCGCTTTCGGCGAGGGCATAACGGCGGTCGTTCAGCCGGGAGGCTCGCAACGCGACAACGAATCAATAGATTATTGTAACAAAGTAGGTATGACAATGATTTTCACCGGATTCAGACATTTTAAACATTGATTGGGAATCAAGAATCAGGATACTAATTAAGAATAAATTTCAACCGAGAATAATATATGGCATTTTCATTTTTAACTCAGGAGCTTGCGATGGACCTGGGTACGGCAAACACAATCATCATTCAAAACGACAAGATAGTGGTGGACGAACCGTCCATAGTGGCTATCGACAGAAACACAGGCAAAACGATTGCTATTGGCGAAACAGCCAGGCAAATGCACGGTAAAACGCACGAGAATATAAAAACGGTGCGTCCTCTGCGCGACGGAGTTATAGCCGATTTCGAGGCAGCCGAGCAGATGATACGCGGGATGATAAAGATGATCAACCCGAAAGGCCGCTGGTTTACACCTTCATTACGGATGGTGGTGTGTATCCCTTCGGGAAGCACCGAAGTAGAAGTGCGCGCAGTACGCGACTCGGCCGAACATGCCGGCAGCAGAGAGGTTTACCTTATCCACGAACCGATGGCCGCCGCGCTTGGAATAGGTATCGACGTAGAAGCGCCTAACGGTAATATGGTGGTGGACATAGGCGGTGGCACTACCGAAATAGCTGTCGTGGCGCTGGGTGGGATAGTTTGTAATATGAGTATTCGCGTGGCTGGCGACGATTTTACCGGCGATATTCAACAGTATATGCGTCAGCAACATAATATCAAAATAGGTGAACGTACTGCCGAAGATATCAAAATAAAAGTAGGCTCGGCTTTGACTCTCTTAGATGTTCCGCCTGAGGACTTTACCGTTCGCGGACCCAATCTGATGACCGCCTTGCCGGTGGAAATTCCTGTAAATTATCAGGAAATAGCTCATTGCCTCGACAAGTCGCTGATGAAAGTCGAAGCAGCTGTGATGGACGTACTTGAACAAACGCCGCCCGAATTGTATGCCGACATCGTGCAAAACGGAATTTACCTCACCGGAGGAGGCGCCTTGCTACGCGGTCTGGATCAACGTCTTACCGACAAATTGAACATACAAGTAAACGTAGCCGAATATCCATTGCACGCCGTAGCTCGCGGAACAGGTATAGGACTGAAAAACATCGGAAAAGGAGTACCGTATCTGTTTCGATAGTCCTGGCTCTTGACTCCTGTAATCTTGGCTCTTGATTCCTGTAATCATGGCTCTTGATAGCCATTTACGCCCGTTCGACCAGCAGCAAATTTCCGTTGATGATTGATTTGACCACTATGGGTTCGCCCGTTTTCAGGTGTTCGCCTTCGGTCATCGCATCATATTCGCGCACAGCGCCTTTCACGGCAATTTGTACCTTGCCGGCTCTGCTTTTATGCTCGGATATAGGCACATAAACGATTCCGGTAAGTCCCAAAGTATCTTTGGATTCGATGTTACCGCTGGATTCCAGCTTGCTCATAAAATACAACAACAGCATCACCGCAGCGGCCAGAACAATCCCTCCCAAAGTCGAAAGGATGATAATCAACGGTTTACTTTCAACGTTGCCGTAGAGCGATATACCTGTCCAACTGAAACCCAGCATGAAATTTATCAAGCTACGGATAGTAAACAGCTGAAATGGAGTAGGATCACCTTCACTACCGCCGTGTACGTCGGCCTGCACACCGTCGTGCGCATCCATTCCGATGAATGTCAGTATGGATTGTATGATGAAAATCAACGAAGAAGGAATGGCGATAGCCCACAAAATCTTCTCAAACGAATCTAATGAAATCCAAAATTCTATCATGATAAAACAGTTTTACATTTATAAATTAATGCACAAATTTAGTAATTTAATTTGGCATTGAAACAGGCAGCTCCGATTTCGGGGAAATGCTTACCTTTGCGAAAATTTTTTATGGAATAAACGATTGTATTTATGGAAACAAAGTTTCACGGACGAGGTATAGTTGAAATAATTGACGACAATCTTCTTATCAAAGAAGCTGACGATATGTTCACTTTATTCTGGATAAACGATTGCTCGACTATACTGCTTAGAAAAGAACACTTTGTGGACGATTTTTTTAATTTATCCACAGGAATTGCAGGCGAAATCCTGCAAAAATTTTCTACTTATAGGATGAGGATGGCAATTATTGGCGATTTTGAGAACATAAAGAGCAAAGCCTTAAATGATTTCATCTACGAAAGCAATAAAACTCGACGGATACTATTTGTGAAAACATTGGAAGATGCTCTGAAAATATTTGAATAACAGCGTGTAGACCTTTAATTCTTTTTTTATTATGTTTGCAGAATTAAAATATTTATGTATGAAACACATCGGCAGATATCTAATTGTCTTATTGACCTTTGAAATATTCGACATACAGGTCGGATGGGCGCAAACCAATGAAAACCTGGCACGTGCACAGCAGATACTGAATAAGATTTATGAATGTTACGGAGAACAAAACTCAGGATTATTGTACGAAAATTATCCTTTAGATACAAGTTATACAGCGAGTTATTTAGCAAGCGCTGATACCGGACCCAAGAAACGATTTGCATATTTATGGCCATTTTCCGGTACTTTTTCGGGCATTAACGCCATGTTAAAAACCTCGAAAGAGGATCAGTATCTTAATATACTGAAAGAGCGGACTTTGCCAGCTCTGCAACGATATTATGACGATTCGCGTCGTCCGCCTTCTTACGCCTCATATCTGAGCGAAGCGGGCTTGTCAGACCGTTTTTACGACGATAATGTCTGGCTTGGAATTGATTTTATCGAATTGTATCTGCAAACAAACGATAAAACGTATTTGCATAAAGCAGAGGAGATTTGGAGCTTTATACTCAGCGGAATCGACAACAAATTGGGGGGAGGTATTTATTGGTGTGAGCAGAAAAAACGCTCAAAAAACACCTGCTCAAACGCTCCGGCTTCCGTCCTGGCTTTTAAGCTCTTTCAAGCTACTGATGACAGTCTTTACTTTAAAACCGGATTGGAACTTTACGAATGGACTCAGAAAAACCTGCAAGATCCTGTGGATAAATTATATTGGGATAATATAGCCTTGTCGGGAAAAATCAACAAAGCTAAATATCCGTACAATAGCGGACAAATGTTACAAAGCGCCTCGCTCCTATACAAATTAACCGGAAATCAAAACTATCTATCCGAGGCGCAAGCACTTGCAGAGGCTTGTGTTAGTCGCTTCACAGAAGAGCACGTCGATAGCAACGGACAGATCTTCAGGCTCGTGAAGCCTGGAAATGTCTGGTTCGTAGCCATCATGATGCGTGGCTTTACAGAATTGTATCATATAGATGCTAACATACAGCACCTGAGAATATTCCATAGCAGTTTGAATTACGCATGGACTCATGCTCGCGACGAAAACAGCCTCTTCGACGAAAATTGGACTGGGCTGACTAACAAGAAAATCAAATGGCTGCTCAATCAGGCCGCCTTCCTCGAAATGTACGCATCAATAGCCTCTATATTTGTCAGTAACTAAATACTATAGCACATACTAAAAGTATATGAAACCTTACATCACTACGGCAATTGTCGTCTTAGCTGCTCTTGCCTGGCTCTTATTCTCGCGGATGGAGATATTCAACTCCGATAGACACTTTGCTGTGGATGAGCCAGATGCCATCACTCGTATCGAACTAAGTTCAGCCGAAAAACGAACTGTCCTCAGTAAGTCTAACAATCAATGGAGGATATACGACGAAAAGGCTAATCAGCTTGCAGTAAAGACCTTGCTGCGTATCATAACAGACATCAACGTGGAATACCCTATGCCTAAAGTCCATGAAAATCAATTGCTCGAACTGAATACCGACGAAAAAAGCTTGCATATACTGATATACGAAGGCGATAATTGCATACGAAACTGCCACCTAATGTTCACCGAATCTTCGGGTTGCATTGGATTGATAGACGGCAGCAAACAAGTTTATTGCCTGAAAGTACCCGGTATCGACGACAATTCCCTCTCCGAATGTCTAAGCCCTGAACCTCTGTATTGGCTACGAAACCAGCTCTTCGATATCCATCCTAATCAAATTCTGTCGATTACGCTTACCAACAACGAACACCGAGAGGAATCTTTCTCGATAACCTGCTCCGACTCTGCTGTTATCATCACCGACTTCAATGGAAATCAACTCCCAATGAATAAGGACGACGCCGACAAATACCTCTCTTACTTTATGAACGTTAGCTTCGAGAAATACATCGACGCCGCTAATCTATCCAAAGAAAAACTGCAGCAAATAATCCAATCGGAACCATCTCACATTCTTACCCTCGAAACTGCCGACGGAAAACTCAGCTACAAAGCTACATACATAACCGAACCCGACAAAATAGACGAATACGGACAAGCACTAATCTACAACCGTAACTGCTTCTACCTGATGCTTCCAGACGGAAAACTTGCGCAAGCAAAGTGGATCAGCTTCGACATCCTGTTCAAAAAACCAACGCAATCGAACCCTTATTAACAACAGCAACTAATATCATGGATCTACAAAGTATAAAACAGAGATTCAACATAATCGGCAACTCGCCGGCGCTTAACAGAGCCTTGGACGTGGCCTGCAGAGTAGCCCCTACCGACCTCTCGGTACTGATAACGGGCGAAAGTGGAAGCGGAAAGGAAGTCTTCCCCCAGATAATCCATCAATACGGCGCGCGTAAACACGGACAGTACATCGCTGTAAACTGCGGCGCCATACCCGAAGGAACCATTGATTCAGAGCTTTTCGGACACGAGAAGGGATCGTTTACCGGCGCCCACGACACCCGAAGAGGCTACTTTGAAGTAGCTCACGGCGGAACCGTATTCCTGGATGAAGTAGCTGAACTACCGCTTTCTACACAGGTACGTCTCCTCAGAGTGCTCGAATCCGGAGAGTTCATGAAAGTAGGATCCTCTGTGGCACAAAAAACCGACGTGAGAATCGTCGCCGCCACAAACGTAAACCTCTCTCTTGCAATCCAACAAGGACGGTTCAGAGAGGACCTGTACTACCGCTTGAACACGGTGCCGATTGCAGTGCCGCCTCTCCGAGATAGAGTCGAAGACATCCACCTGCTATTCAGAAAGTTCGCTGCTGATCATGCAGAAAAATACCGGATGCCTACCATTACGCTCGACAGCGAGGCGCGTACTGAACTCGAACGCTACAGCTGGCCCGGAAACGTCCGGCAACTCAAAAACGTCGCAGAGCAAATATCGGTAATAGAATACAGCAGAAGCATTGATAAAGAGACCCTAAGACGATACCTGCCCTCGCCTCAGAACAACCTCCCGATGCTATACAGAGGCCGAGACGAACTCGCCCCAGAATCCGAAAGAGAGATCCTTTATAAGATACTGTTCGACATGCGCAACGATGTTAACGAACTGAAACGCTGGATGTACGGAATCATTAAGGAGGGGCTGACAAGCGCCGCTCCCAGAGCCGAATACATCGAAACTACTGATCGTAACATCGAAAGCCTTCGACAAGCAACTATTACCGATACCGAAGAGATTGAGGAGGAGAACGTGGATATACTTCAAACTCAAGAGATAGAGACTATCAAGAAAGTCCTGAAAAAGTACAACAACAAACGACGACCTGCTGCCGAAGCGCTCGGCATATCGGAACGAACACTGTACCGCAAAATAAAAGACTACAACATCGACGAAGAACATGATTATGAGTAAGTAAGCCCACTTATACCACCTCGTATCGATGATACCGAACACAGGGACTTGACCACAACTCAAGCCCCTGTTTTTATATCAGCTCAAAATCAAACATTTATCCCAAGCAGCCTCCGGTCGGTGTCCCAAGCAGCCTCCGGTCGGTGTCCCAAGCAGCCTCCGGTCGGTGTCCCAAGCAGCCTCCGGTCGGTGTCCCAAGCAGCCTCCGGTTGGTGTCCCAAGCAGCCTCCGGTCGGTATCCCAAGCAGCCTCCGGTCGGTGTCCCAAGCAGCCTCCGGTCTGCATCTACATCCAATTATAAGTTTAAATTAACTTCGGATGCGGATTTGCCGTGAAATTAGAGTCAATATCAATCCGACATTAAATCCTTATTTACACAATGGTTAAGCCTGATTTAGACGAAGATTAAACTTGGCGTCAGTCAAAAACAAATGAACATTTCTGTCAAAATCAGCGTTTGTATCATATAATAACACAAAGCAAGCAAATTTTGCATCATACAAGCTGAAATTATATGCTATCAGATAATATTATTAATTGAATATAAAGGCAATGAAACGATATCATCACTTAATCTTCATTCTATTGACTGCCTATATCTGCTGCGGACTGACGCTCTCGGCACAGATCGACCTCTTTGAGCCGGGAACTAACGATGTCGCTGTTAATAAGAATCTAAAGCTGATGGGAAACGCTAAACTGACCGCCGGTACGGGTGCGGGGCAGGACAGAATCGGCAGCGGATACATCCGGCTTACGGATGACGTTAAAAGTCAAGTCGGAGGAATAATAATCGACGAAGCCTTCCCTTCTAACATGGGCGTTGTGGTTGAATTTGAATACCTCTCCTGGACTAAAGGTCAAAACCTCCCTGCCGACGGTACCGCAGTCTTTCTGTTCAATGCAGCGTACAACTCGCAGAATTTTAAGCTCGGAGCCGTTGGTTCAGGCTTAGGATACGGAGGACCTAACGGCAGCGACGGAGCCACGGGTGGATACCTTGGACTCGGCTTAGATGAATACGGAAACTGGGGGAAAGGATACTCAGCCTACGACGGAGGAATAGTGTCGTCCACAAGCACACGTATTCACTCAAACATCTCTGTTCGTGGCAGTAGTCCCTCCACGCCTTTCATTAAGGGATCGAAGACTGTCGACTTAGGATTCTCTCTTGCTGTACGCGGATACCAAAACCGGCCTTCGCAATCGGCCTACTTCCACAAGTTCCGCATAGCGCTCTTATACAATGCCTCAAGAAACAGGTATAATGTATCAGTATATCGACAAGGCTCTGTGAATGGAGCTTGGCGCATGATCATCAACTCTACGGAATTGAGCGCCGCTCCGCCCCAGAACCTAAAGGTGGGTATATCTGCCAGCACCGGCTCTTTTTATGGTTACCACGAGATACGTAACCTCCGAATCAGCACTCCGGGCGAAGTTGCAGTCAGCTCGCTTACCCCGCAGAACGTAATCGGTGGAACGAACACAAGTTATACTGTTACAGTTAATAACGACTCTCCATCTATGCTAAACGGAGTCAGCTTCACACACCTGCTGCCACCTGGTTTTGTGCCGAGCGGCCCTCCGGTTTTCAAGGGAAGCAACACCGGCGATGCACTCGTATCTGGCTCATATTCACAGAATGGCCGATACGAAGCACAATTAAACATAGCCAATAACAGCAAGGCAACTCTCACTTTCTCTGGATATTTCAACAATAAGCAGAGAACCACAGTAACAGCCACCGCCTTTGCTAAGGCGCCGCCGAAATATACTGATACCGACATTAACAACGACACTACGCGGCTCAATTTCACACTGCTATCCCCATTCGCTGCTTTCGGCGACGCACCCTCGTCTTATGGCGAGGCAAGGCATCAGGTGGACAATAATCTCCATCTGGGAACGTGGGATTCTGCAAAAGTTCAGCAGTTTGCAATGCCTTCTGCCTTAGCTAACACCGCCGCCAACGACGATGCCGCAACTATCGTCCATTCGGGCGATCGTACCCAGATGAACCAGACATTATCTCCTGATTTCTACTGGGATAGCAATAGAAGATTAATTGCTTCTGTGGATGTGAAGAACTCGGCAGGCAGCGCGAAGCTCTTCGGATGGATTGACTTCAACGGAAACGGGCGATTCGAAGCCTCCGAAGCTGCTAATGTTAATGTTACGTCCTCAGGGAAATATACTCTCACCTTTAATAATATAGACTCACAGCTTCGGAACGGCAATACATACATGAGGCTACGTTTAAGTACTGATCCGGCTATAACTCAATCGAATCCCGACGGAAATCTACTCGACGGCGACGTTGAGGACTACCTCCTGCAGCTTCGTCCTTTGGATGTGAATATAAGCGCATCACACACAAAAGCTAAATTTGGTGAAAATATAGATTACGGCTTGGAAGTCATAAATAATTGCCCTTTTGCTCTGACACTTACAGAAGTTCGCGACACGCTTTCGCCCTATCTGACATACGTATCCGGCAGCGCCTCGCCAGCAGTTACATCCGATAGCCCTTTGAATATAAACACAAGTCCGCTTAGACGTCAGCTCCTAAAGTGGCCTTCGCGAGCTGTAGCATCCAACGGTAGAAACACTTACACCTTTAAGGCTACCATAAGTCAAGCCCCGCAGATATATGGAGACCTCCTTATATACAACCGCGCTTCAGCCTTGATTAATGGAGGCAATACCCTCTCGAACAACGTGGTAAGCACCTCTGTAATAGCTCTTGAAGCAATCGCAGATCTTGCCGTAACCACAACCGGACTTCCGGTGCAAATCAATCTCCTCTCGAACGACCTGCTGCCCGGATGCACAAACACAAGTGTTACAGTGATTTCGCGAAATCCAAAGGCAGGATACGTATCAATCGACCAGCAGAACGAAGCCTCGTACAAGCCTGACCTTAGGCACTTTGGAATAGATAGCTTTACCTACGTCCTTAACGGATGTTTGCCAAATGTGGACGCCGATTCGACACAGGCATACGTCCTTACCTTAAAGCCTGACGCACTGCGATATCTGACATGTCCGGGCGCCTCCGTTACCATCGGTATGGCAGCTATTCCCGAAGTAAGCTACCATTGGTACGATTCTCAAACAGGGGGTAATATAGTATCAGGAGGCAACGGCTCTAACAGTATCACACTGAATAAGGTCTCAAGATCGCAGAGCTGGTGGGTCGAATCGCGATGGCGGGGGCGCGTATTCCCTCGTTACCAGGTAGTTCTGGATATAGACAACAGCTGTGGCGACGCCTCTCCAACGGGATGCGCACTAACCGGCTCGCTAATCTGGAAGGAGGATTTCGACCTCTACGACGATGGCCTGAACCCTGCAAGTAATGTATTTAGTAGCGAAGGACTTGCACCTGGAATGACTACCTACAACTTTGCCCAAACCGATGCTAACATTGCCGGCGCATCGGTCAGAAATGAAGGCTATTATGCCATTATCAAGCATGGCCAGAACATTTGGGTTGCTGATAACTTTAAGGACGATCACACATCGCCGACCAACAGCAACATCGGCCGCTTCTTCATTGCTAACGGTAAATCAGCTGTGGATAAGGTGTATGAACAGGCCATATCGAATCTTTGCCCAGGCACAACCCTGTATCTTTCCTTCTGGATGCGCGGGTCGGATGCTATAATCCGATGGAATATTCACTCCGCCTTCGACGGTAGCACGCTTGCGAGCTTCCTCGTACCAGAATTACCATCCGGTACTCCCGGCGATTGGCTCCAATACGGGTTCAGATTTACTGTCCCCGACAATATTGATTCCGTGTACTTTGATCTCTATAACTACAGCACTAAAAGCTCGGGGAACGACTTCGCCATTGACGACATAGAGGTGAGGCTCTGCGTTTCGCCTGTGATCGCCTTCGTTAATGGACTTCAAGAAACTTCCGTCTGTTATAATGATACTCTGCGGTTTACGGTAGCTCCCTATACCGACGACGGTGTGCTGATAACTTCAGCTTTGGATATGCTTAAAGGCTACTGGATTAGATCATCAACAGGAGATATAAACAACGACAGCGATTGGAGCATAATCTCTGGCAGTGAGGTAAATGGATCCGCAGGCGGACGTGTCTTAAACGTCCCTGAATTACAGATAATATCGTCGGCCGACAGCACTCTGTATTACCGCTTTGTGGTGGAAAAAGCCAACTCCGGCGCCTTGCAGAATATGAGTTGCCGAGCGGTGTCGGATATCTTGTCAGTGCATGGTTATGTGCATATTACGAATTATCCTGATATCCGGCTTCAACTCTGTCCCACACCGGCACGGCCTCTGAAACTCAGCAGCTACCTCGACACGGTTTATCTTAAAACCCTTGCCTGGAGTACAATATCTCGCGGTTCGCCTCTCTTTGTAGGAAACAGCGCAACGACTACCGGAGAAGTACTCACTAATAACTTCAACCTCGGCACTCATATCTATCAATATAAGGTTGAGAATGTGTGTACTATCGACTCCGGACGTGTTTACATCAAGGTATTGTCAAAAGCCACCGTCGGCTTCCTGCCCGACACTCTAATCGTATGCCGCTCGATTCAATCATCAGCACATCTTCAACTAAATCAGATCTTAGGGCTTGAGGCTAACGGCAATTGGGAAATCCCTGTCGATCTGCAAGCCTTCGTTACCTCGCCACCGCCTCAGTCGTACTTCAACGGCGCCTTTATCTTTGATGCACAGTCGGCTTGGCAATCATTAAACACCGACCAATCATACAATTTCAACTACAAAGGCGACGGTAATTCAGCCGCCTTCAAGTTCACATATAACACTGGCGCCTACGCCAATCCACCATCGCAATCCTGCGTCGGCGACATCCAACACGAACTCGTAATAATAGTTACCAGCAAAATGCTATGACAGTAGCTATGCTCTTGTTATACGATGGTTAGACAGTAGTTATACCGGTGGTTATACAGTAGTTATACCATAGTAAGTTTGACGATACATAAAGGTTGATATTTCTTTATTCCGCAGGCTTTAGCCTGCGGTTAATAAAGTATCGCCCCTGCTGGGATTCCTTTTGATGGTCAGCTTCAATACAGCGAAGCCCTCGATTTCAGTCGAGCGAAGCCATCTATCTTATTCTGCATCAGCCTAAGATATCGTATGCCGGCAGCCTCTTGTCCTTGCTCGGTGTGTTCCCACACACCGAGTAGAATCAGCCTGCTGTTTTAGGTCGGTGTGTGGGAACACACCGAGCTAAAACCGGAAGCTGTTTTTATGCTGATTGAGAACCTACCTTAAACGTAGTATAAAGCGGATAAATAAAAAAACACTATCTTTGCAGCTGATTCAACCTGCGTTTAGTCGCTTTATTTATTCACTTTTAATTTGATATACAATGAGAAGCGTATTTGAATTTATATGGAAAGTCTGGTTGCAGAAACATTCCATTTCTACTAAGGATTCGGCTGAGTATCGGGCAGAAATATCGACCTCCGGCAGCACTATTCACAATAAGGATATTGCTCGGATAATTATCGATGAAGGCTCGGAGAATCAGTATGAAACTATACTCAATATCATAAACCGTCGAGACGGCATCGTAATGAAGCACGTGGCTAATGGAGGCGCTGTGCAGGATCGTTGTCTGCATATCGCTCCGCATTTACTTGGAATCTGGAAGGATACCGATACAAAGCTAAATCCTAAGATTCACAAGATTACGATAGATGTTCGTCCTACGGTCGAGTTCCGCTCGATCTTAAAGAAGGTTCGGATAGATCTTCTTGGCATTAAGGGACATGGCTCGCAGATAGACCTTGTTACCGACGTCAGTACGCGGCGAACCGACGGTCACATCACTTCCGGCGAGGATATAATTATAAGTGGAGCTAAGATCAAAATCGCCCCTGCGGATGCTTCCGACGTCGGCATCTTCCTTCAAAACAACTCAACCGCTGAGATTTATAAACTCCAAAACCGGCTTATAGAGAACAAACCAAGCGTGGTCATTGCCCGTTTGCCTGCTCTACCCTCCGGCGAGTACTCCCTAAGCCTTGCCACGAGATACAGCCACGGCGGACGAAATAAGCCCTTGAAGACATCAAGGATCATTACTTATAATCAAACACTAAACGTAGAGTAGCAACAGCACAAGCAGTTTTGAACGTTTATAAAGAAGCTCTGTCGATTTCAATCCAGCAAAGCCTTCGATTTCAGTCGAGCAAAGCCCTCGATTTCAGTCGAAAGCCCACCTCTATCTTACTCTGCATCAGCTTAAGCTATCGTATGCCGGCAGCTTCTTGTCCTTGCTCGGTGTGTTCCCACACACCAATCAGAATCAGCCTGCTGTTTTAGGTCGGTGTGTGGCGACACACCGACCTAAAACCGGAAGGTGTTTTAGGCTGATATATTTCCGTGAATCAATCAAAAGCAGTATTTGATCTGCATGAAACATCAACAGCGATTTGCTGCTATTACTGTCTTTATCAATAGATAGCAATCAATTTTATAGCTGAATAATATCTGTTTGCAGTCATCAATAGAAGAAGAAATGTAAAAAGACCTCAGCGTGGTGGCTGAGGTCTTTTGATGCAGATGGGGTAAACCCGCTATATGTGTAATTGTAAGTGATTAAATCTTGCTTTCGGTGTTTTAATCGCTTAGCTTGCTGCTTCTTCGGCTTGCCGGAATTTGGCGGCGAGATATGCCACCATTGCTCCTATTCGCTGGAAGGCTTGGTTTGTTTCCTGCGAAAGGTCTTGATGCTTCATATTGAGCAGCAGCTTCATATACAGAGCGTCGAAGCTGGTTTCGACGTCTCCTGCGCGGTGGTTTCCGTTTCTGTTACGGAAGTCTTCGAGATCGTTTACGGCGGCTTTATGCAGCGCCGCATACTTGCTATCGGTTTGAAGGAGAGATGCGTGCAGGATGTTCAACTCGCCTATTAGTTGCAATGTGTGGCAATTGTGGCCTGCCTGTTCTTTACGCTCCTCTTTGAGAAGGTTCACAATGCTTATGTACCAGAAGAATATCTCTTGCTTTTTGTTATCGTCGGCCTCGTGCGGGGCTACCAGAGCGGAGTATATCTTATCCGGATTCAGAGCTAAGGCTCTCATAAGATCCTCAAGCTGCCAGATATACAGAATGTATTCTGCAATATTTTCGCGCCGTTTGCGTTTAGCGAGCAGCATTAGTTTCTGATTGTCATTTCGTTCAACAGGTATCCGGCTTCGGCATACTTGTCTATTATAAAGAGTATATATCTAATATCGACGTTTATACACCGTTGCAGATTGTGTTCAAATGCAAGGTCTCCGCTCATTGCCTCCCAATTGCCGTCGAAAGCGGTTCCAATCAGCTCACCTTTACTATTTAAGACGGGGCTTCCGGAGTTTCCTCCGGTAATGTCTCCATCGAAGATAAAGTTCACCGGCATACGCCCGTCCTTAGCTGCATATCGTCCGAAGTCCTTGTTATTGAAGAGGGTTTTCAGTTTTTGGGGGACATGAAATTCGCTGTTGTTCGGGTCTTCTTTCTCGATAACGCCTTTGAGTGTGGTCAGGTGCGAGAACTGTTTGGCGTCGGCTGGGGTGTATCCCTTTATCGTGCCGTAGGTCAGCCTCATAGTAAAGTTTGCGTCGGGATATAGATTCCTTTTGCCTTTGTACAGCAGCTGAAGTCCGGCGATGTATTTGCGCCGTCCTTCTGTGTATTGCACATCGCTAAGGCTGTCGGCACGAGATAGTTCTGTCTCTTTACTGTTGATGGATAGCACCAGCTTCACCAGCGGGTCTTTGTCCATGATTTCGACTGAGGGTGATTTGAGGAATTCGCCGACCTTGTCCACATCTACGAACAGGCTCTTATTGAAGAGGTTATTTGCGTACTCTTGCCAATTATTTCCGTATCTTGCTTTCAGTTCGGGAAAGATTTTGGCTTGATCTGCGGCAGGAACGTCTTCGGAATAGAGTTTAAACATTGCCGCCGCTATCTTCCTGTCCGTAGGCGTGTTATAGTCCTTAAAGAACTTATCTGCCCTTACAATGAGGTCAACGGTCATCTGTTGGATTCGTTCTTCGGATGGCTTAGCTTGCTCTTTTAGAGCTTCATAGAGGGGGATAAATCTTCGCGCAAAGCTCGTGATTTCGCATCCGCGCCACAGGGCTTCGTATATGTATTGCGAGGCGTATAGATTTGATGCTCGGTTCTTTACTGCGGATTCTATCAGTTTTAGTGCGTCTCCATATTGGGCATTGATTTGGGCGTCCGAAGAGAGCATGTTTGCGAATGTTTCCTCTTGCAATTGCTTCTGTTCGATGACATTGAGTTGTGTCAGCGCCCGATTCATTCCGATGGAGTTTTTCCAGTAATTGCTTGATGTGTTGTATTTATTGGCATATTGTATTCGCACCTTTGGGTCTGCGTTCATGTCCGCTTTCATGATTTCTTGACGTATGCCTCTTATTTTGATTCGATTAGCGTTCTCGATTGACATTCGTTCAGCCACTTCCCATGACGTCATGTAGCGCTGTGTGCTTCCCGGGAATCCGAGTACCATCGCGAAGTCGTTCACTTGGAATCCTTTGAGCGAGATGGGGATGTGATACTTCGGTTTCAGGGGCTGATTTTGAGGCGAGTAGTCGGCTGGATTTCCCTCCGCATCGGCGTATATTCGGAATAGAGAGAAGTCGCCTGTATGTCTGGGCCACATCCAGTTATCGGTTTCGTCCCCAAAGTGTCCTATTGACGAAGGCGGTGCGCCCACCATTCGTATATCGTTGTATATCTTATATATGAATAGGTAGTATGCGTTTCCGCCGTACATTGCTACTACTCTGGCTCGTTGGGTTCTGGGATTGACGCCTGCCTGTTTTGTTATTGAATCCGAGATGCGGCTGACTATTCTGTCGCGCTCGATTTCGGATTTGGCGCTGTTAGCTTCCGGCATGATTTGTTCGCTAACGTCTTCTATTCTTTCGAGAAAGAGTACGTTAAGACCTGGAGTATGAAGCTCTTCGCTTTGATTTCTCGCCCAGAATCCCTCTTTGAGGTAGTCGTGTTCGAGAGTGCTGTGGGATTGGATTGCACTGTATCCGCAGTGGTGGTTTGTGAGTACAAGTCCCTGATCTGATATTACTTCTCCGGTGCATCCTCCTGCGAAAATCACTACGGCATCTTTCAGGCTTGCCTTGTTGATTGCATAGATTTGCTCGGGCGAGAGTTTGCATCCGGCTCGCTTCATGTCTTTGATATTGAGCTTTTCAATCAGAGGGAGCATCCACATTCCCTCGTCGGCTTGGAGCCTCGTTGTTGTCAGTATTGAAACAAGTGCTAAGGCTGTTACTAATCGGTTCATATTTACAATGTTTTACAATTTTAATTTTAATTACAATGTATTTGCAGTTTCTGTGTCTTACTGCAAGCTCTTTTCCATGATGAAGTCGTTCATGAAGTGTCCTTCGCCAATGTCGAAGTCTCTTTCGCCCACGATGGAGAATCCCATGCGTTCGTAGAAGTGTCGCGCTTTATTGCGGCGATTGACTACTAACCAGAGCTTTTGCAGTTTGTGTTTACGGGCAAAGTTTTCCGTTTCTTCGAGCAGGAAGCGTCCGTAGCCTTTGCTCTGAGCTTCCGGCATGATGTATATCTTTTGGATGACGAGTGTGTCCCCGTTTATCATCAATGAGAGGTATCCTACTGGTTCATCGTCGTATAGAATGTAATACGAACTGTTTCCTGTGCAATCCTTTCTGATCTTGTCGGGAGCGTACATCATTTCAAACATGTAGTCGAGTTTGTCGTGCGGATCCAGATATTCGTAGGTTTTGTACCAAACTTTCGACGCAAGTAGCCTGATTAGTTCGGCTTGTTCGCCTGTGGCTTGCAGCAGTGTCATTCTTTATTTTTTTAATCAGCTTTTAATTGATGTGAACATCCATTTGAGGAAAGGGAAAATTCAAACCTTCGGCGGGAAAAGTCTTATATACTTTTTCATTGAGATCGAATTGCACGGGAACCAGATCGGCGGCGCTGGTCCAGATTCTTACCATTATGCTGATCGAACTGCTTCCAAGTGTTGATACAACGATGATAGGCGTGGGATCTTTGTACACGCGATTGTCGGCTGAGATAATCGTCGTCAAGATTTTACGCGCTTTATCCACGTCGTCGCCGTATGCGATGTCGTAAATGGTTTCGAGCCTCCGTATTCCCTCTCGCGTATAATTAATGATGGCGCCGTTGGCCAAAGAACCATTCGGAATGAAAATACATTTGTTGTCGGGAGTGATTATCATGGTGGTAAACATGGCGATTTCCTTTACTGTACCCACAAATCCCTGCGCTTCGATGACGTCGCTGACCTTAAACGGCTTCAAAAAAAGGATAATCACCCCGCCTGCAAAATTTTGAAGCGTACCCGACAATGCCATGCCAACGGCCAAAGACGCCGCAGCAAGAATAGCCGTTATGGACGTCATCTCAACACCTACGCTTGCAACGGAAATCAATATGGTGAGAATCTTAAACAAAATGTTTAAAAACGAGGTGAGAAATGAGGATAGAGAAACATCTATGCTGCGCTTTTCGAGTACCTTTCTTAAATACTTCGTGAACTTGCCGGCAAGCCAAAATCCAGCTATCAAAACCAAAACCGCCGATACAAGTTTTAAACCGTAACTTATTACAAACGAAAGTATGACGTCAATGTTCATCTTAAATAATCTTTAATGATCCAAGCGCAAAGATAAACACATTTCGATGAAGTGGGAAATCTTACTCGAAATGAATGTTCGCAAAAATGAAAAACATGCAGACTGAAGATTTAATCCTAATTTTGTGCGAAATAAACAAGATTCTGTAACTTTTAAAATAGATTTACGTTATATCGACAAAAAATTAAACAAGAGTGAGCGCCAAAGAATATAACAAATGCGTGGACCTTTATGCCGATAGTCTCTATAGATTTGCCGTAAAGATGATGAAACAAAGCGAAGCAGCCAAAGATATTGTGCAAGATTCATTCGAAAAACTGTGGACAAACTGCCGAAAAATCGAAGTCGATAAAGCTAAATCTTACCTCTTTACGATTGCCTATCATGCGATGATCGACGAAGTTAGAAAATGTAAACGCAAAGCAGAATTTATCTTGCAAAATCCCAAAACCGAATCGCATAACTATCAATATTCCGACTTGAACGAATTGTTGCATCGCGCAGTGGATAAATTACCCGACATTCAAAAATCGGTGCTGCTCCTCAGAGATTATGAAGGATACTCTTACGCCGAAATCGAAGAAATTACCGGACTTAACCAAGCTCAAGTCAAAGTATATATCTACCGAGCAAGACTTTATATGAAACAGTATATCGGTAGCCTCGAAACTGTGGTGTGATAACTAAATCATCAGAAAAAATGAATAAAACGTCGAATATGTCAGATAACAATTTGCCGAAGTTATATCCCAATGAAAATTTGAAATTTAGAGCAAAAGATAAACTTAGTCGCGCCGAAATTCTGGACTACGAAGGTAGCGATTTTGAATTGCAATGTATTGCCGCGGCTGAATGTAACGAAATCCCGCAAAGTGCCGCAAATGATAAACTTGAACTCATACGATATTATGCCGAATTGAAACTTAAACCGGATGAAAATATCAAAATGATGAGTAAACAATCGCTGAAAAAATCGGGAAAATTACGTCTTCTGATATGTGCCGCAAGTGTGGCTGTGGCCGCCGCAACGATTTTGTATGCAGTGTTTTTAACCGAAAATGCAAACAATGAAACGGAGACAAATGCCGCTGTCGTCGAAAATCATACAAAGAGGCTAAAAATGGATACAATAATCGAAAACCGGAATACGGTGAAACAAAGACCCGAACCGATGAAAATAAAACAGATAGCACAGAAACCAAAACCGGTCGAAAATCATCAAGAAGAACCCGCAATAAAGCGCGAATACTTTGCTTATGAGCTAATCCGACAGAAAACAGCCGAAATCGATAATGCGCAGACATCAAACATAAACGTCGATGTGCTGCGGAATATCACAAGCGAAGAAAAATATGTGCAAATCGTCCAAAATATCGACGCAGTGGAGGACGACGAGGAAACAAACGACGAAAATGGAGCGTCGATAAGAAATTTCTTGACAAATAAACTCCGACAAACTATACGCGGAAAAGCAGCTGATAAACTTATTGCCGAATGGATTATCAAAAACGAAGGCGAAGGAAGCCTCGAAATATATCCAAGCAAAAATATGAACACAACTGTCATGCAAGAGTACGATGAGAATGGAAAACTTGTCGCTACAAAAATATTTACTTCCAAAGACTTAAGCTACGACCTTCAATACGCATCAAAATAAAACTAAGGATAGAAATTATTAATAACAATTTAAAATCAAAAATCAATGAAACGGATTATTGTAATCATCGCAAGCTCGCTAATTGCCCTAACATCCAGCCTAAAAGCTCAAGATACCATACACATCAAAAATGTAAGCAGCCTTGAAGCCGTAAACGACTCGCTTAGAAGCTTGGTGAGAATACTCGAATCGAAAGACACAATCATCGGAACGCCAGTGAGAATACATCTCGAACAGGAGACCGCGCCGAAGCCTCAAACAACCGAAAAAAGAACCCTTGTGCAAGTACCCGGAGGCGGTGAAATGATTATATTTACCGATGAAAAAGGAGAAGTTCGTAAAACAATCTACAAAAACACCCGAAACAGCAAAAAACGCCGGCCATATTACTTCGATACTTACATTGATTTGGGCGCAAATCGAACTGCAAACTCAAAACTCTTTCAAGCAAGCTCGCCGCAAAACCCAACAGGATGGCCGAATCTCGTTGGCAATACCTCGATGTCGTTTGCATTCTACGGAATGTCGGGTGTAAGGATGAATTTCATCAGTTTTGAAACGGGAATGGGATTTGAATGGTTCAACTTTCGATTTTCAAACGGAATGACCTTAAAAAATGTAAGCGGAATGACTACGGCAATCGACGCGCGCGATATTTTACCGGAAGGCGTATCGGTGTCAAAATCCAAACTCACAGTGTCGTATCTCAGTTTTCCGATTATGATAAAATTTAGCGGCAAGAGAAGAAGCAGATGGATGAATAACAGTTTTTTTGTGTCGATGGGCGTAAATCTTGGAATAAATCTTGGTCATCACACAAAAGTTGTGCACTCGGGAGGAAAATTTAAGGACTTTGAAGAGCTAAACATAGCCCCTCTGCGTTACGGTTTTACAGCTCGGATTGGTTTCGGCTCGGTTGGAATCTTCGGGCAGTATTATATGACTCCATTGTTTTCGACAGGAAAAGGTCCGCAGGTTTATCCGTATGTAACCGGCGTTTCACTTACATTTTGAAAGCATAAAAAAAGAAGCTGCCTGCAAGAAAACATCGCAAGGATGGTTGATTTTCGAGGCAGCTTCTAAGGCTCATCATTACATTCGTCGCCTTCGTCGCAAATCATCGTTTATCTTCAATTCCGAACTCTCGCCACAAAGCCTGTGCGATATCCATCTTGATGATTTTACGTGCCTCAGCAGCTTGCTTACGCATCTCTTCTCGTTTTGCTACGGCCTCGGCAGTTTTTTCTTTAAGCAAAGCTTTCAGAGTTTCCTGCTCAATGTCCAAGGCAATGCAAGCATCGACTTTTTCTTGTAGCGAATCGGCAAAATCAGAATCGATTTTGCGCTGGGCGAGAACATCTTGGTGTAGGCGTATGCCATGTACCATGACTCCTGTTGCAATGATGTCGTGATCGTATGATCTATCGCTCATAGTAATAAAAAATTAAGTTAAACATAAAAATTATCGCTGCAAAGATACTACATTTATTTTAAATCATCCAAACGAATTTTAAAGTTTTTTTTTCGGACTACAGCGGCGCTTAACCCTGTGCCTGAAATATCCCACAAAAGTGTTTTGTGAGATAATTTTTGAGAAAAGTTTGGTGTCTTAGGAGATCATTAAGGACTTTAAGGTCATTAAGGACCTTAAAGTCTTTAATGATGATTATTATTATCTGATTTGAGAGCTTACATTGCTTTGCACCAATCATCAAAAAAGAACAGAGGCGCAAACAATAAAGTCTGTGCCTCTGTTTTACGGTTTTTGTTAGATCGTCCGGAAGTCTTGATTCTTGGTTCTTGAATCCTGGCTCTTGGTTCTTGAATCCTGTAACCCTACTTTTCGTCCATCAGTTTAATAAAAAATCCGCCGACTACCGATCTTGCTTGGAAGCCGCGTTGATTGGGCTTGTCGGTAAAATACCAATCGGTCATGGGGACGCGATCTGTGGTTTCGTTAGCAAACTTATAAATCGGTTCGATAAACTTCTCGAAAGTGGCTTTATCCTTAGCGAGAGTTGCAGTCCAAATAATCCAATCGGCTTTAGTATATGTTTCGCGGTTATCAAGCGGAAGGCCATATATGTTTTGCTTGCCGAGATACCATGCAATCTCGGCGTCGGTGATATCTTTCGCAAAGACGTCGGTTTTAAGCAATTTATCCCAAACGAGATTATATTTTTGGCTCCATGTACCCTGCTGGTCGAAGGTAAGTCGATAATGGTCGCTGTCGGCAGCCATGGTTTTCCATTGAGCAGCCATTTCCTTTGCTGTGGCAAGATATTTTTCGGCGACGTCCTTCTTACCCAGCATGTCGGCTAACTTGGCGTATGAGGCAATACCCATTATGGCTTTGATAGACAGATTAGTGTTGTGGGCAAAATGACCGGCAAAATCGTCGGTACACAATTGATTTTCGGGGTCAAGCCCGTTTTCCACTAAATAATCCGTCCACACTGTGAGAACATCCCAATGCTTTGCGGCATAATCGGCATTACCTTCGGCGTCGGCAATGGCAGCTGTGAGAATAATCATGTTACCCGATTCTTCTACCGGCATGTCTCCGCCATAAGTCTGGCCGTTTGCTATTGGATACGTTCCGACGTCGTGAGCAGCAAAAGGCTTAGTCCAACGTCCGCTTTCGCTATAGTAGAATATATGATTCAGCAGGCCTTTACACAGTTCGGGATTGTAAATCAAAAACAAAGGTGCGGATGGATAGGTTACATCGACGGTGCCAATCGAACCGTTGCTGAAGTTTTCCTTCGATAGAAAGAGTAGTTCCCCGTCGGGCGATTTCACTAACTTGTGTGCCGAGATTGCTTGCCGATACACTAAGGCGCATAACTCGGCGTATTTTACTCCACCCGCAAGGCTTGCGCGTTTCATCAAATCGGCGTCGAAAGCGGCGCATTGTTTCATCAGGCTTTCATAATCTTTATCGGCCTGCGCAAAGGCGTCGATGATGGTCTTCGAGCTGTCGGCGTTCCAATACGGACGAAGATTCGTGCCGAAATATTGAATCGAATAGATGTCGTCGTATCCAAGCATGATGCGATTTGAGATTTGCGTTTTTCCTTCTACTTTTCCGATCTTGTGAATCACCGCCAGATGCTTACGTCCTTCTATTGAATCGACGTTTGGAGTTTCGCCATCAGTAAAAGCTCTTCGGAGAGCCGCCGGATCGCCAGTGAGATATTGATATTCGGGTGCGTCTTTACCCGCAAGGTAAAAGTAACCCCAATCGATACGTACGTTATCACCCTTTTTTCCAAGGATTTCTTGCGAAGCGCTTCCGGTTTTAAGATAGCTCAATCCGTTTGCAGCAAACTGTTCTGCGCGGCTTTCCTGATATGGTTTGTTAAGCGCCCAGGCAGGTGCGGCTTCAAAATAAGCGGCCACGTTGTGCGCTTTGCCGTCGAGCGAGCTTACTTTGTAGGTGAGATAGTTCACCGGACGCGAAATCAATTCAAGATTATCCATCAGCAAGGGTGCAGTGAAGCTTAGCTGCAATTCAACGCCTCCGCAGGCAAAGACATAGTGAGTTTGCGTGGCTTGAACTTCTACTGATTTCTGTTCGGCGGCTTGTGCGAGCTTGTTTTCAAGAGGAATTGCCACGCTAAGGCCTACATCAATCAACGCTTCTCCGGCGGTGTTTTCGCAGTGCATTGCGATGATGTTACGACCGGGTTTAAGCAGCTTTACCGCTTCTTCGGGAAGCTCCATCAGCTTGCCGTCGCCACAACATCCGGCACGGAATACTTCCACACCGTTGAAGTAAATCTCCACAATGTCGTCGTGCGAATAATTCAAGAAGATTTTATTAGTCAAATCTTCTTCGGATAGTTGCACTTCGCGTCTCATCCAAATCTCACGGACGGGGTTTTCCCACAAAGTCCTTACGGCGGTCATATTTCGGCTACCGAAGGCAGCCTGACCTCGTTTCCACTTTGCATCGTCGAAATCCGTCGCGTTCCACGAGTCGGCGGGCTTGTCGAAGGTATAAGCGCCCTCCCACGCCTCTTCGCCGGCCATCTTTGCGAGCGCTTTGTAGAGAGTGCTTTCATTTCCCATGAAGCGATAGGTCAAACTATCGACGCTTAAAGCTCCAATCAGAGGAAAATCGGCTCCTGTCCAGTGTTTCACAGCTCCGTCGTACAAGTTATCGTTAAAAGCCCACCCCGAAGTGTAAGGATCAATGCTTACAAGCGGATAAGCGGGCGCACGCAACGAATTGCGCGTCTTGTTCGTTTCCGAAGGCTGACATGCAGCCACTAAAACGATGATCATTGAAAATAAAAATGCTTTTTTCATCACATTAATTGGTAAAAAGTGTAATATATTTCGATGCAAAAATAGTATCTTTTTTTGACTTAATGATTAGTGATTAATGATTAATCATTCTTTTTGGACTTTTGGACTTTTGGACTGTTAGACTTTTGGATTTTTATGGACTTATGGACTTATGGACTGTTAGACTTTTGGATTTTTATGGACTTATGGACTTTTGGACTGTTAGACTTTTGGATTTTTTTGGATGGATTTGTATTGGTGTTGCGCGCAACGCCCCTACGCGACCTCACAAAAAGGATTTGTAACCTTACAAAAGTGATTTGTAAGCTTACAAAAGTGTTTTGCGACCTTATAAAAATGATTTGTAAGCTTACAAAAGTGTTTTGCGACCTTACAAAAATGATTTGTAAGCTCACAAAAGTATTTTGCGACCTTACAAAAAGGATTTGTAACCTTACAAAAAGGATTTGTAACCTTACAAAAAGGATTTGCGACCTTACAAAAAGGATTTGCGACCTTACAAAAAGGATTTGTAACTATCCAAAGCCCCGCAACCTTATTTAAACCTTATTTAAATAACAAAACAAGCTCAGTAGCTAAGTTGATAATACGCAAAACAACCTCATTACCTCATTAGATAAATGCAATTATCTATCTTTTTTGGACTTTTGGACGTTTTTTTTGGACTTTTGGACATTTGGACGGTTAGACCTTTGGATTTTTTTGGATGGATTTGTAGGGGCGTTGCGCGCAACGCCCCTACGCGATGAAAAAATGATGTTGTGGAAGACCTACGGCCTTCTTGGGATGCTGTGGATTGTTTTTCTATTGATATTAATGCCCTGCGGGCATCAGGATTGCGTAGTGATTTTTGATACATCAGAAAAAAGTTTGCTGCCACTAACAGTCTAACAGTCTAACAGTCCAACAGTCCAAAAAAAAAGTCCAACAGTCCAAAAAAAATACTACTTTTGCGGTCTAAACAATATGTACGTATGGAAAAGAAAGCATTTCAGAAAGTTTACACGCGGCTTCAGGCAGTAACCAAAGCCACTGTCGCGGTAAAAGCCAACGGAGTTGGAAGTGAGGAATTAGCAATGGTAGGCGATCGATTAGCGCAGGTAGTAAAGATTGCCGGAGAGATGGTTACTTTGCAGGTTTTTGCAGGAACCGAAGGGATAGCTACCGATACAGAGGTGGTTTTTCTTGGCGAACCGCCGACATTGCGTGTTGGCGACGAGCTTGCGGGACGATTTTTTAACGCTTATGGTAAGCCCATCGGAGGCGGGCCTGAATTGAGCGGAGAAAAGCGTGAAATCGGCGGGCCTTCGGTGAATCCCTATCGACGGAAACAACCATCGGAATTTATTCCGACAGGCGTCGCGGGCATCGATTTGAATAACGCGCTGGTGTCGGGTCAAAAAATACCTTTTTTTGCCGACCCCGATCAGTCGTATAATCAAGTGATGGCCTTGGTGGCTTTACGCGCAAAGGTCGATAAGATTATCCTTGGAGGGATGGGGCTAAGTAACGACGATTTTCTGTTTTTTAAGAAGACGTTTGAGAATGCAGGGGCTTTAGATCGGATAATTTGCTTTGTAAACACCACCGAACAGCCTCCTGTGGAGCGATTGTTGATTCCCGACATGGCGCTTACGGCTGCCGAGTACTTCGCTGTCGATAAAAACGAAAAGGTTTTGGTTCTTCTTACCGACATGACGCTTTATGCGGATGCGCTTAGCATTGTGTCGAACAGAATGGATCAAATTCCATCGAAGGATAGTATGCCGGGGTCATTGTATTCGGATCTTGCGAAGATTTACGAGAAGGCAGTGCAGTTACCCGAAGGAGGATCGATTACGATTATCGCTGTTACAACTCTCAACGACGGTGATATTACTCACGCCATTCCCGATAATACAGGATATATCACCGAGGGACAGCTTTTTCTTCGGACGGATAGCGACACAGGCAAGGTGGTGGTCGATCCGTTCCGCAGTCTTTCGCGTTTGAAGCAGTTGGTTATCGGAAAGCAAACGCGCGAAGATCATCCGCAGGTGATGAACGCCGCAGTAAGGCTGTATGCCGACGCTGCAAATGCAAAAACGAAGATGGAAAACGGTTTTGAGCTTTCGGATTACGATAAACGTTGCATGGGATTCGCGCGCGACTATTCACAGAAGCTTTTGGCTGTGGATTTGAACGTCGATGCCGAAGAAATGCTCGATCGTGCCTGGGATCTTTTCGCCGAATACTTCAATCGGAACGAAGTGGGGATAAAAGATGCTCTTACCGATAAATATTGGAAGCATTGAGCGCTCTCTTAGAGTTTTTGTGAGATGAAATTTTATCGAAGTAAGTTCGCTTTCGAGCTGTGTGTTCTCACATGCTTTTTGGGGGGGATGTCGGCGACGGGTTGCGTCGAGGATCACGCGCCGATACTTTCGACGGCAGCGATAAAACCCGAAAAATTGATAGCAATCAATAAATATCTTGTCGAAAAGGAGAAAGAAGTAATCGAGCTTTTTGTACGTCGTCAGGGCTGGAAGATGACTCGGACGGAGGATGGTTATTATTGCGAGATTTTCGACGAGGGTTCGGCACGCAAGCCTCTTGCAGGCGAGTTAGTGATTTATCGTCGGAAGGTAAAATTGCTTGATGGGACTCTTTGTTACGAAACGGAAGCGGAAATGCCCGAAGGATTTATCGTAGATGGCGACGATGAGATTTCGGGCATGCACAGGGCGGTTCGATGTTTGGGTGCGGGAGCTTGTGCGCGGTTTATATTTCCTCAAAGGTTGGCGTATGGACTTCAGGGCGATTTCGACCGGATTCCACCGCTGTCGGCGCTGGTTTATACAGTCGAGATTATCGAGATTAATTGATTGCGCGCTTCGGCGGTAAGCTCAATCGGAGTTTGTTCTCTGTTTCTCATGTTTCGGATCATGGCCGAGCGGGATTTAATTTCGTCGCCTCCGATTATTGCCACGAAGGGGATTCCTTTTTTATCGGCATATTCGAGTTGTTTTTTCAATTTTGCATTTTCGGGATACAGTTCCACAGCGACACCATCCATCCGAAGGGCATTTGCGATGTTCAAGCAGTGAATTTCTTCTTCTTCGCCCATGTTTGCGAACATGATTTGAGTTCCGGCGTCGGCGCTTTTAGGAAAAAGTTCGAGCGCGGTCAGCACATCATAGATGCGGTCGGCTCCAAAGGATATTCCTACTCCTGAAATATTCTTCAAGCCGAAAATTCCGGTTAGGTTATCGTATCTACCGCCTCCGCAAATGCTTCCGATTTCCACGCCGTTGGCTTTTACTTCGATGATTGCTCCGGTATAATAGTTGAGGCCTCGAGCAAGCGCGAGGTCGAGTTCGATTTTCACCTTGATTCCTGCTGACGCCACATAGCTAAACAGTTTTCGGGTTTCGTTCAGGCCTTCGGCGGCGATTTTTGAGTTGTGAAGAATCAGGTCGAGCTTCGTTAGTTTTTCGTTCGACGAGCCATTCAGTATCAAAATAGGTTCGAGGATTTGCCATTGGTTTTCGGTGAATCCGCGGGATTTCAATTCATCTTTGACGGAGTTTAAACCAATCTTTTCGGTTTTATCAATAGCCACTGTCAGCTCGGTAAGATGCTCGCTCATGTTCATAATTTCGGCGATTCCGGCCAGAATTTTGCGGTTATTGATTTTAACGGTAACGTCGATGTTCAATTTCGAGAACACTTTTTCGATAATTTGCAATAATTCGGTTTCGTTAAGCAGAGAAGAGCTTCCGATGACGTCGGCGTCGCATTGATAGAACTCGCGATAGCGTCCTTTTTGCGGTCTATCGGCTCTCCATACAGGTTGAATCTGAAAGCGTTTAAACGGGAATGTGATTTCGTTACGATGTTGCACAACGTAACGGGCAAAGGGGACTGTTAAATCGTAACGAAGGCCTTTTTCGCAGATACGGCTGCTTAGGGCGGCAGCAGCGTCGTCGTTGAGAAGATCCTTAGGCACATCGCGAAGAAAGTTTCCAGAGTTGAGGATACGGAAGAGGAGTTTGTCGCCTTCATCGCCGTATTTTCCGGTAAGGGTATCGAGCTGTTCCATAGCCGGAGTTTCAATTTGAACAAATCCGAAGAGTTTGTAAACTTCTCGGATCGAGTCGAAGATATAATTTCGTCTTGCGGTTTCAAGCGGCGAGAAATCGCGTGTACCTTTTGGTATTGAGGTGTTACTCATAATAGTATTTTGTAAATGTATTTTTGAATAATTGATATGATAAAAGCCACAAAGTTTGTTCGGAAGGTTTAAAAAATGCAAACTAAAAAAAAGAAAATGAAAAAGAAAATCATTTTAACGGAGATAAATCCGACTCGCTTTGTGGCTATTTGATCTATTTAAAGCCACAAAGCTTGTCGGAAATCAAAAATATTTAAAACTAAAAATGAAAAATTCACTAAAAATATGAAAAAAACATAAGAAGATACCGATTTGCTTTGTGGCATAAATTCTGTTTGACGTCAAGAGTGTTTTAAAGCCACAAAGCTTGTCGGCGAAAAATAAACATTAAGAAATGAATACGTGTATAACTAAAACTATAACAATAAACAAAATCCGACTTGCTTTGTGGCATAAAATCTGTTCGATTCATTGAGGTCTAACAGTGTGTAAATCTATTTCAAACAACGTGATTTCAAGGGCTTTTCCAATTTTATCAAGCTACCTGCTTTCAGACGATTCATGTGGTCTTCGGCGGGTCAAATGTAATAATTTTTTGAATGTACTTCATTTCGTTTTACTGTCCGCGAAACAGATGTACTGTTCCGGTGAATTGTTTTCCGGCATATTGTTTTCCGTCCCATCCATCGCCGGAGACTACGTAGTGATATATTCCCGAAGCACATTCGGCTTTATTTCCCAGATACCTTCCGTTCCAGCCTTCCCAGAGGGCAGCTTCTCCGGCGTACTTGTAAACGAGGTTTCCGTTGCGTCCGTATATTTTGATGTTTATGTTTCGCATCGAAGTCGGTTCGTTTCCGACGATAAATTTGAAAACGTCGTTCATTCCGTCTCCGTTAGGCGAGAAAACATTTGGAATACTTGAGCTTTCGAGCAGCGAATGTTCCACCGTAAGGTCGTATTCTTTTCCGGCGGCGTCGCGCGGACGCGCCATACTGCGACATCCGGTGCTTGTGTTTTCGACGGCGAGGCTCACCGGCCATATTCCCGGCGTATAATGTATTTCGTCGGCGATATTTTCTGTGTTATAAATCCAAAGGGTATCGTTTTTTTGGATATTTATTTCCTGATTAAACATTCCTATCCAGCGGAACTTATCGGCATTTATACTTTTGTTATTCAGTTTGATTCGATATAGCGCTTCGCCTCTGAAAGTGGTCGTTGGAGTAAAGATTCCGTTTTCGTCGCGCACAAGCACGTCGAAATCGGCATACGAAGCCAAACAAGGAACCGTCGCTGAAGTGATTTTATTCGACCGATAACCAAAAACATCCGTCATTTCGGCGGAATATTCGGCGTCGGCAAGTGGAGCGGGGTCGATTCGTGTGAAATACATATCGCGCGAGCTTTTCCAAGCGTCGTTTGTATATCGTCCGCCGGCGCTGATGTCGGCGCTTGCTTCCCACGTGATTGTAAAATTGTTTCTGATGAATTTTGTTTGTATTGCATTGAGGTCGCAGAAATCGAAATAGTCAAAATAATTTGGATTTGTGCGATATTCTTGTTCGGCTTCGACTTCGAGTTTGAGAAAATCGCAGTTATTGTCGGCGACAATGATGTTGTTGAGCACAATTTTGTCGTAAAACACCCAAGCTCTGAAAGTGTCGGCTTCGGCAGCATTGCTTCGACGTAACATGTAGCCTCCGGGCTGTACATCGACGATGGATTGAAGTTCGGAAGAATCGGTTTGAACAAGATTGACTGTCTGCGTAGATTCGTCGAATTTGTACCATTCAAAATGCGCCGGCAATCCATCCGTGCTTGAGGATTTGATTTGTGGCTGATTTTGATACGGAACAAAGAAAGTGAAGATAAAAGTAGAATCGTTCACTTGCATATTATGCTCCACCCTGCTGTAATCGGCCCTAATACCGACGATCTGCGCAACGACGTCGAATCGAGCTAAACAGCATATAATCAGAAGAACTATGTGAACTTTTTTCATATACTTTTCTTAAATTCATACTTGCAAATGTAGTTATCTTTTGGGATATGGAACATCCGCATGACAAAGTGAAAACATTCTTGTATCTTTGCACCGTATTTTATGAGTAAAACTTTTTGTGAATGAAATAAGAAACATAAATAGTGCTAAATAGCACAAAAACAGACATAAAGGAATAGCATTTACTGATTTTTTAGGCTGTACGAAGTTCCACAAACGATACAACCCCGAAACAATTAGGTGAATGCTCACGTGTAGCGTGAGCTTAACTTATTCGGGGAAGATATTACAAAACATTTATTGGAGTAATATCGTAGGTCGTGGAACACCTTGTACGGCGGTAAGGTAAGTTTCACGCTATTTTTTTGTCCTAAAACCAGAGTTAGAGTATTTACATTATTTCATATAGAACCAAAACTTTTAAATTAATATTTTATGTATCAAGAGATTGAAAAAACAGCAGCGAATGTAAACAGTTGCAACGCAATGGAGCGAGAACCCATTTCAAAAAAACCGCGTCAGTCCGAAAAACGAGAAGAGCAGGAGATTTCTGAAGTTCGGGGTCTTGTTGCTGGCAATCTTATTGTCGGTAACAGGATGCAACAAAGATACGCCTTCCGTTATTC
>JAITGD010000140.1 GCA_031280885.1 Prevotellaceae bacterium
CAAGAGCCAAGACGCTACGCAGTCAATTAAGAATTAAAAATTAAGAATTAAGAGAGCTACGCAGTCAATTAAGAATTAAAAATTAAGAATTAAGAGAGCTACGCAGTCAAGCAGAAAACGTGTTCTATGCTGCCTTCTGCTTTCTGCCTTCTGCTTTCTGCCTTCTGCTTTCTGCTTTCTGCTTTCTGCTTTCTGCCTTCTGCTTTCTGCTTTCTGCCTTCTGCTTTCTGCCTTCTGCTTTCACATTCCGTCCCTAACGGGACGGCGAGAGGAGGATGGAGACGTTTCATTCTACCAACATTCCGTCCCTAACGGGACGGCATTTGTCATCATGTAGAGAGGCGATTAATCGCATCTCTACTAAGGAAACCTTGGAAAATAAAGATTTTTTATTCTGATTGAAACTGGGAAGAATTTTTTAACCCTCGACCCCGCATTTTTGACAGCCCACCCGTAGGGCATCAATATCAATAGAAAACAATGTGCCACACTGACTTCGAACCCCGTTAGGGGTTCTACCGCTAAGGTTTTTTGTAGCGTAGGGGGGCAAGGCGCGCCTTGCCCCTACATCCGAATAATTTGGAATCAAAATGTAAAATCATAGCACCTCAATTTACTATTTCACGTCTTAACCGGACGCAAACCGGAACGGATTGTGAATAGTTCGGTCTTAACCGGACGCAACCAATTCATAATTCATAATTATTCCGTTGCTTTATCTTTTGGAAAATCTGTTCCGTTCCATGCTTTTTTTGCTGTCCAGTCCTGTGCCGGACTTGTCCAGAAGGAATGATTGGCGGGCAATCCCAGCGGGAGAAAAATCTCCGAAGTGAGATACAGGCTGCCGTTGTTAGTGTAGCTGTCGGCGAGGGCGGGCTGATGTCCGGCGAATCCTAATTGGAGGAAGCCATTTTCGTTGAAATTCCCATCCACCGAAAACATATTTTGCATGGCGGCGGTCAATGCGGCGCGCACTTGGGCTTCGGGAAGCTCGGCGGGCAAAATCCCCTTCCATGCAAGCATAGCTAAGGGTTGAAAGACGCCCAGACGGTAGGTCATCGAGCGTCCGAAGACAGGAAACGAGCCTTCGGGCGAAATGAATCGTTCCAGAATGAGGCCGAAACGCTGCATACGTTTACGGGCGGTAGCCTCCGTTGCCGCTCGCGCAATTTTGCGGCGTTTGACTAACTCCTCTAAAACCTGCACGTACATCGGTTGAATCACGTAGCTATTATAATAGTCGAAAGCGAAATGCTCGCCGTCGGAATACCAGCCGTCGCCCACATACCATTCGTTTATCTTGCGGAGAGCGCTGTGGATGCGATAAGCGTCGTATTGCGCGCCAGCCGTCAGCAGAAAAGTTTCGACAGTTGCCGAAAACAGCAGCCAATTATTGTATGGCGTGTCGATGCGTCGCAATTGTTGAAACTCGTCGATATATCGTTGTTTGGTAAGCGAGTCTAAAGGCGTCCAAAGCTGTTCGTAAGCGCGTAGGAAAGAGCTTGCCAGAAAAGCGGCGTCCACCAGCGGCTGCCCCTCCTTGCGCCAGAGCAGATAGTCGGGGCTTTGTGGATCGACCGCGTGGGTGTAGCTTTTCAAAGCCCATTCGCGGAGTTTTCGGCGCTGTTCTCCTTCTGATGAATCGTCGTCGGGCAAGGCGAGCCATGGAGCGAGGCCGTCCATCAGACGTCCGAAGGCCTCCATGTAGGCTACCCGCGTGTCGCGTCCGTCCCAGGAGGGACTTAGCTCTAACTGCATTTTCTTCGCCAATTCGCCCCGACTCATGTTTTCAAGCACCGGAGCGGCGATGCGATACGCCAAATCAGCCCAAAATTCTCTGTCGCTTTTCTGCGGATTTTTCTGCGGACGACTTGCGTTCACCTCCATCGGCAACCATACGTCCATTTTGCCTTCGCCGCGATGCGCCCAGGCGTAATATGGAATCAAGGTCAGTTTCACGTCCTTTGCGGCAAGTTTGCCGGCAGTGTCGTAGCTCAACGATTGAGCTTGGGTAGTGATTTCGTGAACGCCGTAGAGCAAATCGGGTTTTCCCGTAATCTGAAATTTTGGATATTGATTCAACATGACGCTCTGCACATCGAAATTGTTATCGGGCCATTCGGCGCAGTAAACAAGCGGCCCGCGCTCGATGGCTACGCGCCCTCGATTGGCTTCGACCTTCCGGTTTGCCTTCACCACGCGGGGAAACATATCGAAATGAATTTCTACGACGTCGCCTTTTTTCCATTGACGGCTGATGCTGAAATAGCCTTTTGCGAGTTCTCCATGCACCTCTTGACCATTGACCTGCACTCGGTACGTTGGATTTTGATCGTCGGCATAGGAATACAAATCGCCCGGAAGCACGCTGTTGCGCACCCATCCGGGGATGCGGACATTCAGAGCGAAGGCTTGATTGCCCTTCGTTATTGTCAAACGAATATCTCCATTCCAGGGATAAGCAGTCGTCTGTTCTATTTCGATGCTTTTACGGTTTACTTTCAATTCTGCTTTATTAGAAAGGAAAAGGTTTACATATACTTGATTTTCTTTTACGGCATAGACGTATCCCGGAAGCGAGGGGATGAAACGGCTGATGTTTGACGGACAGCAGGCGCAGCCAAACCATGGTTTTCGACTGTAATTGCCGTTGGACGAAAGGGGATTCGGATAGAAAAAAGACCCTCCGTCGAGCGATACTCCGGAGATAAGACCGTTGTAAAGCGTACGTTCCAGCACGTCGAAATACTTAGCGTCGGCGTGCAGCAGGAAAAGACGGTAATTGACATACACATTTCCGATGGCTGCACAGGTTTCGTTATAAGCCGAAAGGTTCGGCAATTCGTAGTTATCTCCAAAGGCCTCGCCCTGATGACGCGCTCCTATACCTCCGGTGATATAAATTTTGTGATTTACGATATTCTCCCAAATCCTGTCGATAGCTTTGATGTAAGCGCTATCGCCGGTAAGGGCGGCCACATCCGCCATTCCTGCATACATGTAAGTAGCGCGCACGGCATGTCCTACTGCTTCATTCTGTTCGATAACCGGTTTATGCGCCTGGCTGTATTCGTCCTTACGCCGGGTGGTTCCACGCGCATCGAGGAAGAATTTTGCCTGTTTGAGATATTTCTCATCGCCCGTTGCCAAATAAAGTCGAACCAGCGCCATTTCTGCAATTTGATGTCCGGGAACAAGTTTTTTCTGATTCGCATCCTCTCCAATGGCCTTGCACACGCAGTCGGCATATCGGATGGCGAGGTCAAGAAAATTGTGTTTTCCGGTGGCTTGACAGTGAGCGACGGCGCCCTCTGTCATGTGTCCCAGATTATAAAATTCATGGCTTAGATTTTCAACTTCTTCCCAGCGTTCCTTACCCGCCCACTGATGCGGATGTTTTGGATTCATCGTGCGAGCGGTGTAGAGATAACCGTCCGGCTCCTGCGCTCGGGCAACGATTGTAAGTATGCTGTCGATATACTTTTCCAAGTCCTCGTCGGGATAAGTTTGCAGAGAATAGCTTGCTCCTTCGATGGTTTTATACACATCGGTATCATCAAAAGAGAAGCCCTCCGCCTTATGTTCGTCGCTGGGATGCGCCGCTTTCACAAAATTATCGTAACGTCCCGTCTCCTCGCATTTACTAAAAGCTAAGGGGATAGTTATTTCGCGATTTGCTTTCAGGCGCTGTCCCCAAAATCCATCAGTTACTCTAACAGAGGTAAAAGGCACCGGTTCGACAGGGTATCCCGAAGAAGCCGTCGGCTGTTTCTGCGCCGAAAGATTACCGACAATCAGCAGAGTAAAAAATAATATCGAATGTTTGTTCATCTTGATATAAATTATTCTGCAAAAGTAGGCGAAAAACGTTTTAAAGCAATTATGAATTATGAATTATGAATTATGAATTAGCTACGCAGGCTGATTTGATAGTCTTTTTGCACGCAGGCTGGTTCGATAGTCATTTTGCACGCAGATCTTTTTTGAATGTAAGATGCTTTCCTGGTTCCAGACTGCGTAGCTAATTCATAATTCATAATTCATAATTAAAAATTTGTATTACTTTCGCGGCTTAGAATAATAGCGACTTAGTAACATAATAACAAAAATCATGAGAAAATTCTCTTTCGTCGGTATTCGCATCGCTATTGCGGTGCTTTTTACAGCAGGATTCATCTCTGCACAAGCGCAACCCTTTGTTGCCGTTGACGACAACGCTACTACAGGTCCCTTGCGGAAGTTACGTATCAATGTTCTGCTCAACGACACTATACCATGTTCGAACCCCACTCTGGGGATAGTCCAACCCGTGCCGGCTGCCACCTTAGGCACTATCGAAGTCAAATCGGGCGGATACATTGAGTTTACGCCCAGGCTGGCCGCACGAAACAGTACGGTGCAAATCAACTATTCGGTAAGTTGCTCCGGCAAGTCGGTAAAGGCCAAACTCACGATACGGGTATCGGAATACAATTATCCGGTAAACGTTGTCCCTGTGGACATAGTTTGTTACGACACGGTGAAGACGGTAACTTTCTCTCCCGATCTGAAATACATTTCGGGTAACGACGGCGTCGATCTGAAGAAGGCTTCTACCGATTTGCCTCTCGACGGTTTTTCGCTGCCTTTGGTGGGCGACATCAACGGAGACGGCAAGCCCGAAATCATAGCTCTGGGACTGGGAACTTGGGGAAGTTTCACCGATGGCACCGGTCTGGAAGGCCGCGCCTGGTATGTCCATATCTTCGACGGTCAGACGGGCGTAAGGCTTTGGTCGGTCAATTTCGGCCCCGACAACTCGGGACATGTTCCGCTGACGTCGCAAATAAGCTATCTGGGTCATGCGGGCATTATCCAGAATAGCAACGATAACAGCGACCAGTTTCAGCTGCGTTACGACCCGCGACATAATTCGCCCGGCCACTTGGCTATCGCCGATTTGGACAACGACGGAAAAGCCGAAATCGTGGTGGTGGAAACAGGAAGTATGGGACGTATCTACGCTCTGACGCCGAGGCTGGGAGCCAAACGCGAAATTATAGGTTTCAGCAAGATGTGGGAAGGGAACGACAACGGAGCGGCATATAGTTACAAAGATCCGCTGGCCAGAGGTGAAAGCGTCAGCGCAAGCAATTTGAAGCATTTCGGAGCCGGTATTCCTTACATTGCCGACATCAACGGCGACGGTAAACCCGAAGTGATTGTTTATAACAAGATATTCGACGGACTTACGGGCAATAAGGTCTGCGTGCTGGAAACACTGGATCACTTCAGTTTCACCACGAACAGCAACGATAACAAAACACGTTTCAACTCTTACGCCTTCGTCGGTCGCCGCGTCGGTCTTTCGTGGGACGAGGACGGTATTCCCTGTATGGCTATCGCCGATATTAATGCCGACGGAATCCTCGACATCATCGCAGGAAGCAAGGTTTATATAATGAAGGATTCGGGCGGCAAACCCGCTCTCGACCGCATCATCGCAGGCCCATCGGAAGTCAAGATGCAAAAAGGAAAAGCGACGGCCGAAACAACAACGCAGGTAAACGACGGTTTTACGGCGGTGGCAGACATCGACGGAGACGGATTGCTTGACGTCGTTGTGATTGCGCCGGCTAAGAACAATACTTACGAAGACATGGAGAATCTGATTTATGTGTGGACGCCGATGTCCTCCTCGCCGACGACGCCGAAAGCAGCCATGTATCTCTACACACGGTCGGGGTTGGGCAGCATATCGTATCCTTTTATCGGGGATATCAACGGAAGAAAGGACGATTACACAGGCAAAAAACGTTTACCCGAAATATGTCTCAATGTCGGGGTGCTGCAAACCAACCATGCCAACAGTTCAAAGATAGCGCGACATCCGCTTTCGACCGGACTGACGCTCGACGGTAACGGATTTCTCAATAATGCGGGTTTCAATCAGGCCTCTTCCGCCTCCGGGCGTGGACATGTGATTGCTTTTACTTTTCATGCAAACGAAAACGACCCCGTCCAAAGCAATCGAACTCCTCTGCATCAAAGGCTGAAACTTTCGTGGGCTATGGAACATCTCGACATGTCGAGCCAAACGGGTATCACCATGTTCGACTTCGATAACGACGGGGTCAAAGAATTGGTTTATCGCGACGAGCTTTCTCTGCGGGTTATTTCTCCCGCCGGAGGAAAGCTGGATTATGTTTCCAACAGCTACGTCAATTCGCCTCCTTCTGCTGATATTGTGCGCTTCAGTCAGCCCGGCGTGCGTTCATATACGGGATCCGAAGCTCCTGTAATTGCCGACGTAAATATGGACGGCAGCGCAGATATTGTTACAATGGCTGTGGATCCGAGTTTGGATCCGACGAATACATCTCGATTGACCTGGTCGCGCAGTTTCGTATATGTTTTCGAGCATGCTTCGGGTACTCCCAAGTGGGCGCCTTGCCCGCCGGTATGGAATCAAACGATTTACTATCCGCTTTATATCAACGAGGATTTGACCGTGCCGGCCCGTCCGCAATCCATGTTGAAGGAGTATATCGATCCGCATACCAAAGAAAAAATCATGCCCTATAACGGACATTGGATTCAGCAACCAATTGTCAAAGACCGCGTCGATTACAGCCCCGTAGTTCGTAAGCCCGACGCGGTAATCACCGACATGCAGGTGGCTGTGCAAAATCCGCAGAACATAGCAAAGATTACTCTCACTATTCTGAATAAAGGCGCTGCGAGTATTTCTTCGTCCACGCCGATAGCTTTCTACAACGGCGGAACGAGAGGAGCAAGCACGCAGGTAGGCGCCGGAGCGACGCCTCTATACGTGCATCCTGTGGGGGTGGACATTTTCCCGGGCGAAGTTCAGACATTGACATATACGCTTACGGGCATCAATTTTAACAACCGTTTGATTTGGGCGCGTATCATGGACGCCTTCGGAGCTTTTCCTGCAAATGGTTACGACGATTGCGATCCGAAGAGTAATCTCATGGGCGGAGCCGACTGTCCTACGTTTAAATATACGGTCAAGGCGGCTCGAAAGCTCTTCTGCGGCGCGGGCGATTCCATTCGTCTGGTTGCACGGGCTGCGGCTGCGCAAACCGCTCCCGTTTTCGCTTGGTATCTCAACGGAGTGGCAATAAACGGAGCCGTCGATTCGGTATTTTATGCCAAATCGGCAGGCGTTTACCGATGTTATGTAATCGACGATATTTGTCGCGGATATTCTTCGGAAGAAACCATCTCTTGGTTTTCGCCTTCGGCCTACGACGACCGCACTTCTACGATGATGAACATACCTGCCAAAATCGACGTGCTGGCCAACGACAACTTGTCTCCATGCCGGCCCACGCTTTCCATAGTAACTAATCCTATGAACGGCGCCGCCGTGCCGACGGCTACGAACGACGGCATTGTTTATACGCCGCACAACAATTTCATCGGGCATGATACGCTGGTATATGGCTTCACCGTCGGCAACTCGACGGTAAGCGCCAAGGTGTATATCACGGTAAGCAATCTTCCCGACAATATGGGCGATGCGAAATGCTACACCAACCCGCCGACAAGCGGACTGTGGACTATAGGCCGCGCGTTCAAAAGCAAGGAGAACGACAAATTCCTGTCGAACAATATCTCGCCCGTCGCAGGGGATATCGACGGCGACAAGATTCCTGAAATCTTCGTTGCAAAATACGCGGGAAATAACCGCTGGAAAGATATATATGTGTTTTCGGGCGCTAACAGAAGCAATCCGAGGGTTATCACAACCGTCGAGGGCGACGTCAACTCCTTCGGTATGGCCTTGGCGAAACTGCCTAACGGCGTTCCTATCATCGTAATGATCAAAGGATGTACGACACAAGGTTCTCTACAAACTAACGACGGACGTATCTACGCATACAATGCTCTTACAGGTCAGCAGTTGTGGATTTCGTCGGCAAGGATTTCGGGCTTTACCGCAAATCTGAATAACAATAACTATTCGCTTCAATTCGTTGATTTCGATGGAGACGGAACTCTGGAACTTGTCGCAGGAAAAGATATTTTCGCTGCCGAATCGGGCGTAAGGCTACTGACCAGCCCGGGTAACGGAGGCTTTGCCTCGGCCTCGAAGAACGTGTGGGCGCCCTGGGTTGCCGACATCGACGGAGACGGAAAACCCGAATATATCGCAGGAACGGAAATCTATAAAGTACATATCGACAGACAAAATTCCGGAAACTCGTCCATCTCTCTGCTGAAAAGCATCCCCGCACAGAGTTTCGGAGGAGTGAATATCGCGGACGGAATGACGCAGACGGCGGATTTCAACGGCGACGGTCAAGCCGATATTCTTGTAGCCTGTCCTGTATCAGCCAAGAATATAGCCTTTTTTGTCTGGGATTATTCAACGGGAACGGTGTATGGTTCGGTATATCTTGCCAACGCCACAAGCGCCGGAAATATGAGTATGCCCGCAGTCGGTAACATCGACGAAAACAAGAATCCCGAAGTTCTGACCGTAGTCGATAACCGAATCAAAGGATGGAGCTACAAGCAGGGACAAGCAAACGCTTTTTCGCAAACGGAAGATTACGATTTCCCGATAAACGATCCCTCGGGCGAAACAGGCCTTATTTTGTTCGATTTCAATCAAGATGGAAAGAACGAGCTGGTGTATCGCGGCGAAGAGTTTCTGTATATCCTGCAAGCCGATACTCTCGGCAGAGGAACAAGAAGATTCGAGGTTAAGGATTCCATTGAATGTAAAGCCGGAACGGGCGTCGAACATCCGATAGTAATAGACGCCGACAGTGAAGGAACGGCGGCTATAGTTACCCTCGGAGGAACGGGAGGAACAGGGGCTAACGGTTTCGAGGGCTGGCTGTATATCTTCAAGTCGCAGGACGACTCGCCTTGGGCTCCGGCACGGAAAGTGTGGAATCAATATCAGTATAATGTTTTGAATATAAACGAGAATTTGAGTGTGCCGCCTGCGCGCGTCGGCCCTGCAACGATATTCCCCGGAAAGGACGGCACGCTTGGCACCGCCAGCGATCTGCAACCTTTCAATAATTTCATGCAGCAGCAAACTCTGCTGGACGCCAACGGAAATCCGATCTGGCCTACGCCAGACGTCGAACTTGACGGCGCTCCTTCGTTTACTTACGACGCAACGGGCGATTCTCTCCTCGTGGTTGTGCCGATTACGAATACCGGCGACGCTCTGTTTCAGCCGCCATCGTACATATCGGTGTACAAAGACAGCGTAATGGCAACCAATTTTATTGCTTCCAACACTCTCGCAACGGCGGTGCGAGTGAAGGCAAAGTCGAGTATGACACTGACGGCGCATAACTTTTCGAGCTATTTGCCGGCCACGAGTATAACCGTGCGTATCAACGACAGAGGCGAAGCACGATACGTGCAGCCGGAATGTGATACGACAAATAACAATATGATTCGCTTGCTGATATTGAGCTTGCCTTTAGCCAATAACGATACCGTATCGACGGGAACCTGCGCTACCTCGGCTCCGCTAATCGTAGACGTGCTTGCTAACGACCACTATAACTGTCAGCTTGCGAATTTGACCGTGAATATCATATCCGCCCCGAAGCAGGGTTCGGCTTTCTTCGATAATTTCGACAGGATAGTTTATACCTTTACCAACAGCGGATACGTGGGAACGGATACCGTAACTTATCAAATCGAATGTGGCGGGAATATCAGTATTGCGCATCTGTTAGTCAAGCTCGAACGCGACAGCGACGCCTTTGCCGACGATCTGTGGTACTTCGGAAACGCGGCCTCAGGAAGCGGTTCACCGGGGATTGTCTTCAAAAAGAACTCTGCGGGAAAATATGTACCTGAGGATGCTTCGGGGATTTCAAAGGTGAACACTTACGAAAACTCGCTGGTTATTTCCTCGCCTTACTGCGACGGACAGTTAATCTTTTACTCGCATCACGATCAGCTGTTCAACAGTCTGCACGAGCCGATGCAAAACGGCAGTATCCCCGGAAATTCATCTTGTGCCGACGGTTTGGCGGTCTGCTACATGGGCGATAATAAATATCTGATGCTTTCGGTAACGGGCGCTCACAACGACCCGACCAGAGGCCTGAACGCATACCTTATCGATATGAACGCCGACAACGGAAAGGGCGCAATAATAGCGCCGTCGTTTACCATCGAACCCGACGACGCTGCGATGTCGGAAAGTATAGAACTGATTCCGCGCGCCGGCACCGCTACGGAATACTGGCTGATTTACCGTTTCGGAGGCGAGCTGCGATGCCGCTTAGTCGATGTGCTGAATACCGCCGCGCCCGTAGCCGCTTCATACACCACGATGGCTATAACGAACAATCTTACACATAAATTTGTAGCCTCGCCGAGCAACGACCATTTAGCTTTGGTTTATCCGAATACCGGCGAACTCGATGTGATAGATTTCGACAATGTTAGCGGACAACTTTCCAACCGCCGAATCGTCGGAGGGCTGAACAGAACTTACAGCGTGGCATTTTCGCCGAGCGGCAAATATCTGTATGCTTCCGAATACGAAGCCTCGCCCACCGTCCGTCAATACGACGTCAGCCAGCCCGTTCCGGCTTTGATCGGAACTCCGATTACATATTGGAATCAAGCCGCCGATCCCCGCAAGGGAGGAGGTCTGAAGCTCGGCCCCGACGGGAAAATCTATGTAGTGCAGGCTTTGTCGGATTATGTCGGAGTGATTTCCGACCCCGATTCTATTTCCGATCCGAACACTCGCTACGATATTCACGGCTTCAAGCTCGACGTCCCCGGAGGCATGTATCTGGCTTTCTCTACCGGACTTTCGCGTCCCGACGTCATTGCCTGCAGCCACAATCTGGCTCCCGTAGCCCGTCCCGATTCCGACACTATCTGCGGAGGCGGAGCTTTAGACGTGCTGCTCAACGATTACGACCCCGACGGTAATAACGTGTATCTGACCGGAGCGCGCTTCAAAAATGAAATTGATACCTTGTATGCACGATTGATTGTGAATCCCGCGCACGGTTCGATTTCCGTAACGCCAAAGTCGAACGGACTGATGCCCTCGAACCATCTTTTCGAGATAGAATACGAAATCAAAGACGACGGATTCCCAGCCTCGATATGCGCCTCAGGAATAGCGCATATCACTATACGCCAACCAGTATCCTATCCCGACGTCCGACTGCATTTATGCCCCTCGCCCGACCGCTCGATCTTCCTAAGCGGATACCTCGATACTCTGTATCTGAAACGTGTAAAATGGAACGAAATGCACAGAGGAACAGTGAGCTTTGTGCCCGGAACCGACGCTTCCACCGGAGAATTGAGAACCGGAGCTTTCTCGCTGGGGACGCATATATACCGATACGACGCCGTCAGCGAGTGCAGCACAGGTTCGGGAAAGGTTTATATCAAAGTGTTATCGCGTAATTCCATAGCTTTGCATCCCGACACTGTGGTGGTATGCCATACGATTCCCTCGTCGGCATATATGCAATTAAATCAGATACTCGGCCTGGAAATCGATGGAACATGGAGCTACAATGCCGACCTGAATCCATACGTTACCGTATATGCCGCGCCGTCGAACTTCGTCGGAGCGCATTTCTTCGACGCTCAAAAAGCTTGGGCCGACGGCAAAGGAACTCCGGGTAGATACAAAAGCGACCCTCTGGCACGAAGATACGAGTTCACCTACACACCGGGGCAAGGAGGCTGCCTGAGCGATAACTCGCCACGCAAAATGGTGCTGATAGTAACAAACAAACTGATGCCCTGATCGCGAGAACCAAGAGCCAAGATTTCAAGAGCCAAGACGCTACGCAGGAAGGCAGAAGGCAGAAGGCAGAAGGCAGAAAGCAGAAAGCAGAAAGCAACACGCCTTCTGCTTTCTGCTTTCTGCTTTCTGCCAGACTGCGTAGCGTCTTGATTCTTGGTTCTTGCAATCCTGAATCTTCAAGAATTAAATAAATACTTACCTTTACGCCGCTTTTTCGACAAAGCATTGACGAGGAAAAATTGATTTCATAATGAAGTACACGAGATGAAGAATTTAAACTGTAACCATGCTCGCAGACATTTTAAGGGCAAAATCCGATAAAGAACTTGTTACCATGCTGGTATCGGGCAGCGTTTCGGCTTTTGAAGAGCTGTATGTCAGACACAAAAGCCGGCTGATGTACTTTTGTAAACGCTTTCTCAAGAACGATGATCTGGCAGAAGATCTTATACAGGACGTCTTTATAAAGATTTGGGACACAAAGGAGAATCTCGATCCCGATTTATCTTTCGCAAAATATCTGCATATCTCGGTTCAAAATCGTATATTAAACATGTTCAGGCAGTTTGATGTACATTCGCGTTTTGCCGATTCTGTTATCAAAGCCGCTGAGCAGGCGAACAATCAAACTGAATGTCAGGTAATAGACAATGATTATGCTGCTTTGTTAGATATGGCTATCGAAACTTTGTCGCCAAGACAGCGAGAGGTATTTTATCTCAGCCGGACGATGGGGCTGACTTATAGAGAGATTGCAAAATCGATGCAAATATCTGTGCCAATGGTGCAACAGCACGCATCCATAGCTCTCGAAAAAATACGTAAACACTTGAAACTGCATACCGATATAGATTTCAAAACAATAATCGCCTGCTTGATTGCAGGTGAATTTTTTCACTGAAAAATCGCGTTTTTCGCAGCACGGAATCGAGGTTTCGGTAGCTCCTCGCTGCTGTATTTCGTCCGAAAAACCGATAATTTTCGCCTGCCAAGTTCACGAAAACAGGTCTTTTTAATTCTGATTGACAGAATTTTGCAAGAATATCGAAAAATATCGAAGTAAAATCACATTTGCGATAACAAAATAATACTTATCTTTGCCCCCGAAACGAAATATGATTATGTTCTAACGGGAATTTCTCTATGATAAGGGATAACAGTTATTATTTGTGGATGAGTAATCGGGTATTATTCACCACGTTTGATTTTTGTAAAAGCGCGCGGATAGGTAAATTTATACTGTCTGCATGTTTTGCTTTTATATTAAACACTGTGTCGGCGCAACAAGCATTTACTGCTGTAAATGACACGGTTAAAACAGGGCCTTTGCAGTCTGTTACGGCGGATGTTATCAAAAACGATACCATCCCATGCGAAGACTATACATGGCGAGTAATGCTGGCGCCTGCCGGCAAGGGAACCATGAGGAAACAAGGTGATAATCTGATTTTTACACCAAGAGTCGATTGTCGAAACGATACTGTGCGCATCTCGTACGGAGTCAAATGCGGCGGCGTCGAAAAATACGCAATGGTGGTGATTATCGTATCGTCAATGTCCTTGCCTATCAATGTGATAGATCCTTATACGCCTTGTGTAAACGACATGCCATTCAATGTGGATTTTGAGCCGGCGTTGAAGTATGTGGCTTCCACCACGTCCAATTCAAACAGTATTCCTACCGACGGATTTTCTCTTCCGCTGGTTGGCGACATCAATGGGGACGGAAAGCCTGAAATTGTGGCTCTTGGACTTGGGCGCACAACCGGCTCTACCGACGGTAGCGGATTGTCGGGACGAGCCTGGTATGTTCATGTTTATAACGGCCAAAACGGTCAAAGACTGTGGTCTGTAAATCTTGGTACTGAGCCAAGTGGAGGCATATCGAATGTAACAAGTCTGGGACATTCGGGGATTACTTCAAACCTTAGCGAAACCGACGACCAGTTCCAACTGCGTTTCAATCCGCGACATAACTCTCCGGGACATCTTGCTATTGCCGACTTGGACAGGGACGGAAAAGCCGAAATTGTGGTTGCGGAAGTCGGTAATATTGGACGAATATATGCGCTGAATCCTACGCTGAATCCAACTACGCGAGCAATTACCGGATTTACAAAGAAATGGACGGGAAATGTTAATGGAACAGCTCAATCGTACAAAGCTCCATATACTTCCATCGAAACTGTTAATAACCATGCGCGTTTTGGCTCGGCTGTTCCTTATATCACTGATCTTAATCATGATGGACGTCCGGAGGTAATAGTCTATAATAAAATTTACGATGGAATAGACGGGCTTCTGGTCTGCGAGCTTGAGGAGCTGAATGCTTTCAACTATACAACATCATCAAGCGCTAACAACACTAATTTCGATAAATATGCTTTTGTAGGCCGTCGTCCCGGAGCCGCTGATAAGGAAGACTTTGTTCCCTGCGTTTCTATTGCTGATATCGACGGCGACGGAATAATCGACATCATTGCCGGAAGTAAGGTGTATTTGATGAAAAATGAGGTGATTAATGGACGGTCGATGCCAAAACTGAAAAGCATCATCAAGGGGCCGTCGCAGGTTACAGCGCAGCGCGGAAAAGGCACAGGATCATTTACTTGCCAGGTGAACGACGGTTTTACTTCGGTGGTGGACATCGACCTCGACGGACGATTAGATGTGGTGGTCTTTGCTTCGGCTATGCCAACTTTGAATAACATCACACAATCAGTAATATATGTCTGGGATCCTTTAAATAATCCCACCACGCCAAAGGCTGTTACTTATCTTTATACTAATGCAAATTCGGGTACTTTTTCATATCCTTTTGTGGGCGATATAAATGGACGTTTAGACGATTGGACTGGTACAAAGAGACTTCCGGAGATTTGCATGGTTGCCGGCAGACTTTGGGCAAATGGAGGATTCGCTAACGGAGCAAACGATACATGGACAGGGTCGAAACTTGCCGTACATCCAAGTTCTTCGGGTCTTAGCCTTAGCAACAGCAGTTTTAATGCGGATAATACTTCTTCGATACGCGGACATGTGATGGCTTTTACGTATCATGCAAATCCTGATGGCAGTACGCCTATTCATCAGAGGCTCAAGCTTTCGTGGGCTATGGAGCATAAGGACGAATCAAGCTCGACGGGTATCACTATGTTCGACTTCGATAACGACGGTATAAGGGAATTAGTATATCGCGACGAGCTGTCGTTGAGGATTATATCGCCTGCCGGAAGCAATTCGATGGATCTGGTTACTAATTCTTATGTCAGCTCAAGCGGAGCCGACAAGTCGATCATACGTCTGTATCAGCCCGGAGTGCGCTCATATACAGGTTATGAAGCGCCGGTAATTGCCGACGTTGATCTGGATGGAAGCGCCGATATCATTACCACCGGAACCGACGCGACTTTCAATGCAAGTAATACAAGTTCCGATTCTCGCTCGCGAGGATATATATATGTGTTTGAACATAAGGGAGGTAAAGATAAGTGGGCTCCATGTCCGCCGGTATGGAATCAAACTATATATTTCCCGCTTCAAATCAATGAAAATCTTACAGTTCCACCATATCCACAGTCGAGATTAACGCCATATACCAACAGACATGGCGAGACAATATATCCGTATAACGGACATTGGATGCAGCAACCGATTGTGAGAGAGGGACAAAACTTTATTCCTGTGGTACGTAATCCGAATGCTGTGATTACAAACATGAAGGTCGAAGTCGGTGTGCCTGACGCCAGCAAAACTCGTGTTACACTGACAATTAAAAACATCGGATCGGCAAGTCTCAACGCCAATACTCCTATAAGTTTCTACACCGGAGGCATGCGCGGAAGCGGAGGTTACGATATAAATGATACTCAGAATACTCAGTTTATCGTCAAGATGAATCTTGGAGAGGATATTTTTCCGAACGGCCTTGCGGTACGAAGCTATGATCTGGCACAAAATCTGAATAATACACTTGTCTGGGCGAGAGTTGTAGATAACAATCGAAATTTTCCCGCCACAGGTTATACCGACTGCGACCTCAGCAATAATGCAGCTTCGGGAGCCGATTGTCCCTGGTTAGTTTATTCGATAACTGCCAGCGACACAATAATCTGTGGATCGGCTGGCGAAGCAATTCTGACCGCCGTGCCGACTAACACGCCAAACACGCCTTCGTATAAATGGTATCGAAATGATAATGAGATACCCGGCGCAACATCTGCCGTTTATGTTGCACGTCAGCCTGGTACATATAAATGTTTTATCCGAGAGGACATTTGCAGCTGTTATACGCCCGAAAAAACTATCACACGCATAGAAGCAATTGCTAATGACGACTATGCTGTTTCGGTGAATGGCGCCACGATTAAAATTCCGATACTCGACAACGATTCCGTGCGCCGATGCGTACCGATGATTCCCTCGATAAGCGTTCTGCCTTCGCATGGTAATGCGGTCATTATCAATGATACTCTTGTATATACTCCGCAGTCGGGATACTACGGATACGACACTCTTCGATACGGAATACCGGCTGAGGCATTCGTATATATCTCGATGACAAAGATTACCGAAGCTCGCAACGACACAATTGTGGCGATAACGGCCGATCCGACAGAAGTTAATATTCTGGCAAACGACGTCATCGTTGACGGTTGTACTCCCACTATCAGCATAAGCGTAACACCTTTGCATGGAGGAGCTTACCGATCAGGAAACAAAATTATTTATACCTCGGCGAATCATTATACCGGATTTGATAGTTTGACATACAAGATTCAGTGCGGCAACGAGATATCCTACGCCAAAATCATAATAAAAGTCATCCGTTCACGAGTGATATACGTCAAAGAAACCGCCACCGGCGCGGGCGACGGTTCCTCCTGGCAGGACGCTTATGGCAATCTTGCCGACCCACTGCTTTGGGCTGCAGAACAGCGACTTGGAATTGCCACCGGACTTGGAGCAGTCAATTCGCAGGTCGATACCATCCGCGAAATATGGGTAGCCGCAGGCACCTATTATCCAATGCACAAGGCCGATACTCTTAGCGCTGTCAGATATCCTGAAGAACGTTACAAGGCCTTCGTTCTTGTTAATGGAGTAAAAATTTACGGAGGATTTCCCGCAAATGCAAATGACACAGACCATAATCTGGTTTCATCGCGACATACAGCCACAGCCACCATCGCGCCAACAGTGCTGAGCGGCGATATTGGAACATCTGGTTACGATGACGATAACTCTTATAATGTGGTAATTGCAGTAAACATTCCAAATAATACAGAAACTGTGCTGGATGGTTTTATTATTTCCGATGCAAAAACTACAAACGCGCCAAGCAGCCCGCTTGTAAATGGTCATGCAGTGGATTGTATATCTGCAATATACTGTTACAATGCTTCGCCGGTGCTTGCTAATCTGAAAGTAAGCGGAAACAGCGGATACTATGGAGGCGGAATATATGCCCGCAATTCTTCACCGCAGATTTTCAATACTTTAATCAGCGGAAACAGTGCATCTTCCGGATGTGGATCTCTTTACTTTGCAGGATCTTCTCCGATATTAACAAATGTAACTGTATCAGGAAACTACGGCTTGCAAGGAGGAGTGCGTGCAAGCACAAACTCTAACGTTACGCTGAATAACTGTATAGTCTGGGGAAATCATTCCACTCATACGAATGTCGCAAGTACTCCGCAGATTCACAGTGTCTTTATAGAAGGCAACAGCACTGTAAATATCTCACATTCATTGATACAGCACAGCGGAGGTAGCAGTAGCTGGAACACAGCTGCCGGTAACGATCTCGGTGGAAATATAGATACAAACCCTTATTTTATAGCTGAAATTCCGGCGGTTTCGGCGCCAAATAACAATGGCAACTACCGCATCGACTACAACTCGCCGGCGCTCAATTCAGGTAAAAACGAGCACTTTCCACACAATTTGCAGAATATTGCATTGCTACGAAACTGCTACGACATTAATGGGGATTTCCGTCTGGTTGATAACAACATAGACATGGGCGCTTACGAGCATCAGGCATGGACGGTTCCTCCAACGCCGCGTATATTTTATGTAAAAGAAGGAGGCTCGGGCAATAAAACCGGCGATACATGGCAGGACGCATATCCAAATTTGGCCGATCCGGTTTTATGGGCATATCAGCAGCGCGAAGGCACGCTACCGGTGGTTTATCCGGGCGACACAATAGCGCAAATTTGGGTTGCAGAAGGCACGTATTATCCAATGTATATGGCTGGTACGGGCAGTTCCGACCGCGACAAAGCCTTTGTGCTTTCCGAAGGATTAAAGATCTACGGAGGTTTTCCGCAAGGCGCATCCGACACGCAGCACACAAGTCTCGATTCGCGTTTTACCGGCGTTTGCAAGGGAAGTCCATGCCTGTCGGAAACTATTCTTTCGGGCGATTTAGGCAAAAACGACGCTTCGACTAACATCAAGACCGACAATGTGTATCACCTATTTATCGCAAATAATGTTACCGACAACACCGTAATCGACGGATTTACTCTGACAGGCGGACAGGCCGACGGTTCAGGAGCAATCAATCTGTCGGTCAATACAGTAAGTAGCACAGTGCCGAGAAACATGGGCGGAGCAATTTACAACGTCAAAGCTTCGCCAAGGTATTCCAACCTGCGTATCGTCGATAATTATGCCGACAGATCCGGAGGAGGAGTATATTGCGACAACGCTTCATCGGCGCCCTCGTTTATTGCCTCGACCCTCAGCGGAAACAGAGCTAAGAGAGACGGCGGAGCAATCAGCCTGAACGGTGGCGATATACGTATGATAAACAGCGCGATCACAGGCAATTGTGCCGACAGCATCGGAGGAGCCATGAACGTAATTGCCGGCAAATATTTGCTGCTGAACTCCACAATCGCCGGCAATCATGCCGACAGCACAGGCGGAGGTATTTACATGCGTGGAAACATCATTGCAAACGTCAAAAACAGCATAATTTGGGGCAATAACACCAAATTCGGAAGAAACAGCAATATATATCGCGACACTGTGCAGACCGTTTATAACAATGTATCTGTTGATTATCAATATTCTATCGTTGGAGGTGCAAGATACGGACATAATCTTGGCGCATGGAATCCGTTCTTTGGAACCGACGGAGGCAATAATTTAGATATGAATCCGCAGTTTGAAGACTATATCACCTCGCTGCAAAATGGCTGGCAAGCAACTTCTTCGGGCGATTATAGACTGCAATACGGCAGTTCTGCTCTTGGCGCAGCCAGCGAAACCTTATACATGAACTCATTCAATCCGCCTTTGGCTAACATGCTGAATGAAGTGGATTTGGGAGGAAATACTCGCGTTTTTGGAGTTATGGACCTTGGCGCATACGAAAATCAAACGATTCCTCCTCCCACTTCTTCGATTATGTATGTGAAAACCAACGGAAACGGCGACGGATCATCCTGGGATAACGCCTATCCGAATCTTGCCGACCCGCTGTCGTGGGCAAACATGCAACGTAAAGGAGCTTTCGGGCCGGTGGCAATAAACGATACTATTCGCGAAATCTGGGTGGCAGCCGGCACATACAAACCCATGCATCGAGCAGCGCTTCACAGAGATACGCTGAATCAAGCAACAACGGATCGCGACAAAGCTTTTGTGCTTGTGGATGGTGTGAAAATATATGGCGGATTTCCGGCAAATGCAAGTACTGCAGCCAATTCTGCTCTCGAATCGCGTTTTCCAGCGGGATGCTCCTCTCGCGGATGTCTTGCTCCGACAATTCTTTCCGGCGATCTTGGCCTTGCAGATATTCCCGGAAACATGACAGCAAACAAAGCCGATAACGCCTATCACGTTGTTATTGCGGCTGGTACATACACAAACGCTCTTCTCGACGGCTTCATCATCGAAGGAGGAAATGCCAACGATAACGCCGGTAACTTCGTAGTAGTGAATAAAATATTTGTCGATAGCGACAAAGGCGGAGGTCTCTACTGTGTCGATTCCACTGCTACATCTTCGCCGCAGTTCAAAAATCTTGTTTTTCGCGGCAACATCGCACGAAAATATGGCGGCGGTATTTACATCGGCAAAAGTTCGCCAATTATCACACATTCACTTGTTTCGGGAAATATCGCAACAGGTTCTACCGGACAGGGAATTGGCGGCGGAATGACCGTATTCAATGGTAATGCTTCGCTTACCGACGTGAGAATCAGTGGAAACCAAGCGCTGACAGGCGCCGGCGCGGCTCTTATTTCTGCATCAAATCCAAGATTTAATAATGTAACCGTCAGCGGAAACCGCGCACAGAACGCATCCGGAGGGATTTACATAAACGGTACAGCTCATCCGACATTCAATAACTCCATTATCTGGGGCAATGTTGCTCCGCTTGCGCCGGAAGTACAGATAGTTAGCGCTTCTGCAATATTCAATCATAGTCTCGTAAGCGGCTCGGGAGGAAGTTCAAATTGGACTTTAAGCTCGGCCACCGACGGCGGCGGCAATCTCGATGCTGACCCTCTGTTTACTGCACGTGTCAATCCTTCGCAGAGCGGCTGGCAGCCAACCGAAGCAGGCGATTACACTCTGAAACATTGCAGTCCGGCTATCGATGCCGGTAACAATGCGGCGCATCCGAATATTAACAGCGTCGATCTGGACGGAAATGCGCGCATATCGGGCGGAAAAATCGACATGGGAGCTTACGAAAAAGCCTTAGTTACAGGACTTACTAACGGAATTTTCTACGTAAAACAGACTTGCAGAGGCACGGGCAACGGCTCTTCGTGGAATAATGCTTATGGCAATCTCGCCGATCCGCTATTATGGGCTGATCATCAGCATAAAGGAACTTTCGGGCCGGTAGCTGCCGGAGATACCATCCGGCAAATCTGGATTGCAGAAGGAACATACATCCCTCGTCATAAAATCGCTGATAATGACGAGAATGGCAATCCTACTACTGATCGCGATAAAGCCTTCGTATTGGTTAAAGGAGTGAAAATATATGGAGGATTTCCCGACAATGCCAATAATACACAGCATACTACACTCGAATCGCGCGGTTCCGACATGGCTCACTTCGCCACCACTACGCTCAGCGGCGACCTCAATGGCGACGATCTTGCGGGAAATTTCACTCAATATAAAACCGATAATGCGTATCACGTAATTGTGGGCGCCGACATTCCCGCCGACGGAAAAACTGTGATCGACGGTTTTGTGATAAGCGAGGGTCAGGCCGACGGAAATAACTACAAAGTAGAAGTGAACAACGAGCAATTTCTGCGGACGGAAGGCGGCGGAATCATCATCGTAAATGCCTCGCCTTTATTTTCGTGCAACATCGTCGAAAGCAATTTTGCAGAATCGGGCGGAGCGGGTATATCTGCCAAACAGTCTTTGCCGCAGATAGATAAGCTCACTTTCCGTAGCAATCATTCCGAAGGCGACGGCGGCGGAATTCTTATCAAGGATAATTCTCGTCCCGAGTTTACTAACGTGAATATTTCGGGAAACCGCGCCGCAAACACCGGCGGCGGAATGATGATAGACGCTTCGGAACCTGTTTTTATTGACGCTCTTGTGAACGGAAACCTTGCGAATGAAGGCGGCGGTATTGCGATAAAAAATAATTGTCAGCCCGACTTTGTCAATGTAACCGTCGGAGGAAATCTTGCACAGAATCGCGGCGGTGGCCTAAGTTTCGACATTTCGTCTCCGACCTTCAAAAACAGCATAATCTGGGGTAATACGGCCAGCTTGAACTCTGCAAGCAACAGCCTGTTTATGAGCGGAGGCGCTAATCCTGAATACATTCGCAGTCTTGTGCAAGGCAGCGGAGGTAGCAGCGCCTGGCTTGCCTCCTTCGGAATAGACGGCGGAAATAATATCGACGTCAATCCTATGTTCAATGATTTGATAATCAGTGGACATCCCTCTGTAGCGGGCGATTATCGTCTTAAAAACGGCAGTCCGGCAATTAATCGCGGCGACAGCGTATTATACAAGCAGGCAATGTCGGCAAGTTTTCTGTACGGAACACAATTGCTGCAAGATATGAAAGATCTCGACGGTACTCAACGTGTACTGAATGGAAATATTGATATCGGAGCTTATGAAAAAGCTCTGGAAATCAAACCAAACAACGGAGTATTTTATGTCAAACAGAATTTCCACGGCAATGCCGACGGCTCTTCATGGAACGATGCTTACGGAAATTTGGGCGACCCTCTGCTTTGGGCGGCTCAGCAACGCGACGGCTCGCTGGGAATTGTTGATCAGAACGATACAATCCGCGAAATCTGGGTGGCCGAAGGAAAATATCGGCCTATGCACTTCGCCGGTCAAGCCGCCGCCGGTCAGCAAATCAATAACGACAAGGCTTTTGTTCTGGTGAACGGTGTGAAACTTTATGGCGGATTTCCCGACAATGCCAACGATGTTGTGCATATAAATATCGAATCGCGTTTCCTTGGAAATTGCACAGGAAGAGCCTGTCTCATGCCGACAATTTTGTCGGGCGACCTTCTGGACGACGACGATTCAACCGATTTTGCTATGACCGTAAACAAAGCCGACAACGCTGCGCATGTGATTGTAGCTGCTGATATTGACGACGATAAACAAACCGTAATCGACGGATTTATCGTAACAGAAGGATACGCCGACGGCGTCAGCTACATCGAATTAAATTCAGGAACAAAAATATACCGAGAAGACGGCGGCGGTATTTATCAGATAAATGCTTCGCCGGTGTATTCTAACCTTCGGATAATCAGCAATCGTGCTGCCGGAAAAGGCGGAGGCCTTTTTGTTAATGGTTCCGGATCGCGCTTCGAGCGTGTGGAAATAAGCGGCAACAAAGCGAAGTCAGGTGGCGGTTTACTATCCGAAGGAGATAGTATGATGCTTATAAACTGCGCTATGACAGGTAATTACTCCGAAACTGACGGCGGAGCTGTAAATGCCGCAGACAGCAAACTCGCGCTGATAAACACAAGCGTTGCAGGTAATTATGCCGACGGCGACGGAGGTGGATTGTCCTTACATCGTGGATTGCCAGAATACGCCATAACGAACAGCATAATCTGGGGAAACAAAGCGCAAAGCAATCCGACAACAAACAATATCCACACATCCAAAGAAATAGGATACAGCTACAGCCTCGTCGAAGATGCTTTTCCAAACGGACAGTGGGACGCAAATCTCGGTACGAATCTCGTCGGAAATATTGATCAGGATCCCACATTCGTCAATTACATCCTCCCAAGTGCGGCGACTGTACCCGTTCCCACAGGCAATTACCGTCTGATGCACGGAAGTCCGGCAATCAATGCTGCTGATACATCTTTGTATAAGAACGCTTTTGCTCCTCCTTTGACCTCCATGTACGACGAAGTGGATTTGGAAGGTATGCCTCGTCTTGCTGCTTCCGTTCTGGATATGGGCGCGCTCGAAGCCGCCACGCCAATACCTGCCACAACTCGCAGAATGTTTGTTAAAAACGGAAATCGAGGCACGGGAAGCGGCGATTCCTGGCTAAATGCTTACGGAAATCTCGCCGACCCGCTGTTGTGGGCTTATATGCAGCGAAATAGAACTGCCGGACGTGTTGCCGCAACCGATACGATCTGCGAAATCTGGGTGGCCGAAGGAACCTATTATCCGCTTCACAAGGCCGCAAGCCACAACGGTTCCGGCCTTCCTTCCGGCAACGAACACAAGACTTTCACCCTGGTGGACGGAGTGAAAATCTATGGCGGATTCCCCGACACAGCAAACGATAACAGACATACAACGCTGACAACTCGCGATGTAAAGCAACACAAAACAAGATTGAACGGAGCAATCGGACAGATTAGCGGCGGCGCCGACAGCGTATATCACGTAGTTGTAGCCTCGAATCTCAAAAATTGGAACGGCGAATCGCCAACGCTCGACGGTTTTATCATCACCGGAGGAAATGCCAAAGGCGACGGAGCTTCATTCGTTACCATCAAAGGAAACATAATTTACGACAATGTGGGAGGCGGATTGCTGGCTATTAATTCTGATATCGAATGGAATCTCGTAGAGATAAGTAGAAACGAATCGAAGGAAACCGGAGGAGGAATTTATGCCAAAAATAGCTCTATTTCAATCTCTTCAGGCTCGGTGGACGAAAATACTGCTGCGCGTCAGAGCGGCGACGGTGGCGGTGGAATTTATTCCGACAATTCGACTCTTATTCTCAACAAAGTCTTGGTCAGCAGAAACTCCGGCGGCACTGCTCTCGGAGGCGGAATTCACACTTACGACGGTACTTTCCGCGCAATCGGAACGGAAATCACAGGAAATAAAGCATCCGGAGGCGGCGGGCTTTTCCTCGACGGAACTAAGACCGATCTTATCAATGTGCTGATTGCTGGCAATGCGACAGGCACGACCGGCACAGGCGGAGGAATCCTGTCGGCCGACAACAATGTCCGCATGACAAACGTAACCATCGGAGGGAACTCATCATCCGCCGGCTCGGCAATTTACGCCAATCAATCAAGCTCGGTAACTGTCAATAACAGCATAGTTTGGGGAAACAAGGCGCCGACTTTTTCGCCTACGGGAACCTTCTCTTTTGAAAGTTCGCTCGTCGAAGGTTCTGGTGGAAGTACTTCTTGGACAGGCATTGCCGGAGCCGACGCCGGAAATAATACCGACGGAAATCCGCTCTTTGTTACTTGGACAAATCCAGCCACTACAAACGGGCAGCCGGTATCGACCGACGATTATCGACTTCTGCCGGGAAGTCCGGTTGTAAATACCGGCGATAGCGCTCTCTACAAGCAGGCTTTCAATCCTCCCTTGCAAAACATGCAGGGACAGCTCGACCTGGATGCTTTGCCGCGCGTTATCGGTTCGACTCTCGACCGCGGAGCATACGAAGCAACTACTCTGATGCGTGCTGTAAACGACTTGGCCACAACCGATCCGCGCACTTCGATAGCTATCGACGTGCTGGCTAACGACGTGCTACTTGCCTGCAACAGAAGCAATCTCGCTGCAATAGCTCCATTAAGCGCTCTTTCGGCTCAAAACGGAATTTTGACGCTAAACCCCGACAGTACGATAAACTACACGCCGCCAAGCGGTTTCACAGGTATCGATTATTTCGACTACTATGTAAAATGCAACGCCGATAGTAGCGCCGCTCGTGTTACTATCGCCGTAATCAAGCCAAAAGCATGGAATTATATAGCCTGTCTCGACGCCGAAGTTACGCTTGCAGTAGATAATATTGGCGGTGTAAAATATTGGTGGTACAATGCTTTCGGAGCTTTCCTTGCGCAGGATACTTCCTCGTACACAGTAATAAAGAACAGCAATTCTGTCCAAAGTTTTCTGGTCGAACCGCACTTTCAGGGACTGACATTCCCGCGTTACAGAATCGATTTGACCCTGAGCGACGACTGCGGAAACTCGCCTTCTGCCTGTGCTACTGATGGTACTTTGCTTTTCCGCGAAGATTTCGGAGGTAACGAAAGTGATCCCGACTATTCAAACTCTCCGCTGCCACACGGAACCACTGAATATCAGCTTGTACAGGGATTGCCATCCACAGAAAATCAATATTGCCTCGCAAAAAAATCCGCAGGCAATCAAGCCTGGTATTCCTACGACGACCACACATTTGCAGGCGATACAACGAAAGGTTACATGATGGTGATAAATGCCGGAAGCGAGAAAAAACTTCTGTATCATACCGATTTAGATGGTCTCTGCATCGGTTCGAAGCTGAACGTCTCGGCCTGGATAGGCAACCTGACTAAGGCAAACCTCGCCCCGCAAGAGCATCCGAATCTGCGCTTTGTGCTTACTGACCCCGCTAACGGAGACGTGCTGGCCGAATATATCACCGGTGAAATCCAACCGGAACAAACTGCCGATTGGAAACTCTTCGGATTTGCCTACACTTCCACCGGCGCTGCGGTGCAACTATCTATATACAACGCCGCTACCGGTAACGGTGATAACGACTTGGCGATAGACGACGTCGAAATTCGCCTTTGTGTTCCGCCGGTAACGATGGCGCAGCCAGCCAACGATTTTGAAGAACTCTGCGAAGGCTCAAGTTTCTCAATCGATGGTTCTTATATCGATAATAATACCTTCGGAACGGATTTGATTATGAGATTGGAATACAATGCCTCCGGACAAATTTACGAGCCTTCGCAATGGACTACCGTGAGCGGTACGGAATTGACCTCCAGCGCCGGAAGCATCGATACGGTTTACTCATTCGCAGCCTCGCCGTCAAACGCCGGATATTACCGAGTGGTAGTGGCAAATCCCTTGTTAATTGGACTGTATAGGTGTCGCTCGATGTCCCGAATCGTTTATCTTGACGTAACTAAGGCTCACGTACCGCCGGACGTCAGAATATATCTCAAGCCTGAGGCTGGCATGACGCTGAACCTCAGCGCGTATATCGATAGTCTCGACCGCCCGTACAGCCTGAAATGGACGGCCGGAAGGTCTGTGCCTTTCGTGCCGGGAACAGAAAATACTACCGGAACTGTCGAGTTTAGCTCTCCTAACGGATATTTTTCTACTTACATATATACCTGCGACATCACCGACTCGATCTGCGGAACTCGACAGGCAAAGGCTTATGTACGTATCCTGCAAAAAAATATCGACACCCTTACTGTCAGAATTTGCAAAGATTTACCCGAAACCGACCGGATTAATCTAAACCAAATTCTCGGACTTGAATCGCTTGGCGCTCAATGGACTTGGCTGACTAACTCAAATAATGTGTTTTCAGACAATATTACCATAATACCCGCCGGAAATCGGCACGAGGGTGCTTATCTCTTTAACGCATTGCAGGCCTTCGCTCAAGCCGGAACAGCTTATTATCACCTAAATAATCCAAACGAAAAAAAATTCGAGTTTGAGTATGCAAATCCCGCAGGAACAATGAAAAAGCGAGTCAAATTGATAGTCTATTGATTCTGATTTCAGGAACCAGGAACCAATAGAAAATATACGAAGACACAGAAAATCACAGAGATTAAAACTCGGTGAACTCTGTGTCTTCTTTTTTTGCGATTTACCCCAATAAGTTCTGCTTATCGACGAAAACTCCGAAAATTTGACTACCTTTGCCCCACAATTTTGAATGAAATTAAAAAAATGAAACTCGGACTGAAGACCATTGATCGATATATTATTAGAAAGTTCATCGGCACATACTTCTTTGCAATCCTTTTGATAATTTGCATAGTAATCATCTTCGACATCAGCGAGAAAATAGACGATTTTGTCAGCAAAAAAGCGCCTCTCGACAAGATAATTTTCGATTATTACCTAAACTTTATACCCTTTTTCCTCAACGCTTTCAGTTCGCTTTTTGTATTTATTGCTGTTATATTCTTTACCTCGAAAATGGCATACAACACCGAAATCATCGCAATCCTTTCAAACGGAACAGGCTTCTTACGAATGTTGTTTCCCTACTTTATTTCCGCTTCAATTATATTCACTTTCAGTTTGACCCTGAATCATTTCATAATACCTCAAGCAAATAAAGTCAGGCTCGCCTTTGAAGATCAATACATCAACAAACCTTACCGTAAACAAAGCCTCAATTTGCATTTGCAGGTCGAACCGGGGATATATCTCTACATCTCAAACTTTTTTCACTATAACAACAGAGCCGAAAACTTCAGCCTCGAACGTTTTGAGAAAAACAGACTGCAATCGAAGCTCGTTTCCGAACATGCAACCTGGGACACAACATCCGGTAAGTGGAACTTACACAATTGCTTCATAAGAGATATACAGGATAGCGCCGAAATTATTTCCGCTCACCAACAACTCGATACTATGGTGAACTTTAGCGCCGAAGAACTGCGACAACGCGATAGCAAAATAATGGCCATGAATTATTTTGAATTATCACAGTTTATAAAAGAACAAAAAATGCGCGGAGTAAAATCAACAGCCGCTGTACTTGAGCAATATAATCGAACTTCGATTCCTTTCTCTGTATTCATCCTCACGCTCATCGGAGTTTCGCTGTCATCACGAAAAGTGCGCGGAGGAATCGGATTGCAAATAGGCGCAGGCATTGCCCTCAGTTTCACCTATATTCTCCTTTTGAGGTTCAGTGAAGTATTCATCCAAGTAGGCCTCGCTACGCCCCCAACTGCGGCCTGGCTACCTAACTTACTTTTCCTGATTATCGCTATAATGCTCTACCGTACAGCGCCAAAATAAAAAATCCACACATAATATACATACTTTCAAGCAATGAAAAAAAGAATTAAACTCCATGACAAAGAATTTGAAATCTACATCCCGTATTCCGAGATGTCGAAGATAATCGAAAACGTCGCAGTTCAAATAAATTACGACATGAAGAACGAGTCTGCGCCCGTATTTATCAGCGTTTTGAACGGTGCATTCATGTTCACTGCCGACTTGCTAAAAAATATCGATTTCCCCTGCGAAGTATCTTTCGTAAAATTAAAATCCTACCAAGGTACAGAATCCTCAGGTACAATGAATCAATTGATTGGACTCAATCAGAACCTCGCAGGACGAACCGTAATCCTGCTCGAAGACATTGTGGACACCGGCTCAACCCTCGAATTTCTGCTGACTTCAATACAAAAACACAAACCGCGACAAATTAAAATCGCAACCATGCTGTATAAACCCGATTCTTATAAAAAAAATATAAGCCTCGATTATATAGGACTGCATATCCCAAATAAATTCGTAGTGGGATATGGACTGGATTACAACGAACTCGGACGAAATCTCCACGACATTTATACGCTTACTCAATAAATTATTAAAAAAAATTTTTAAAACAAAACTTAAAGATGTTTAACTTCGTATTATTCGGTCCTCCGGGATCAGGAAAAGGCACTCAAGCCGAAAAACTTGTAGAAAAGTACAAATTCGTACACCTTTCTACCGGAAATATGCTCCGAGATGAAATCAAAAAAAATACCGAACTCGGAAAAAAAGTAAAATCCTTGATAGACAAAGGTGAACTCGTCCCCGACGAAATTGTAATCCAATTAATTCAACTCAAAATCGTCGAAAATAAAAATTCTCCCGGATGCATCTTCGATGGATTCCCCAGAACCGTCGAACAGGCCAAAGCCCTTGACCTTATGCTCGAAAAAGAAAATTGCAAAATCGCAATGGCCGTTATTCTAAAAGTCGATGAAGAGGAATTAATCAAACGAATAATCCTAAGAGGCCAAAATTCCGACCGTTCCGACGATTGCGACAAACAAATTGTCGAAAACAGAATCAAAGTTTATCACCAAAAAACAGCTCCGGTTGCCGAATATTACCGTCAGCAAAGAAAATGCGTGTATATTGACAACATGGGAACAATCGACGAAACATTTGCCGAACTATCTCGCAGCGTTCATAATATGACAGCACTCACAGTACACGACCTTATTTACCGATAAAAAATCGCAGGCTAATAAGCCACAAAAATCATCGCACAAAAAATCGTTTTGGAGCATCAAGAAAACCTCGGATGCTCCAAATTTTTTTCCGGAACATCAAGCAGCTCGCCTATCAGCAAAAAAAACGAGAGGCGCCGGGCAAATAGCCGCTAACGCCTCTCGAAAAAAAAAAAGAAACAATGTAGAAAATTACATTCTACTTCGCATATTTAAAATTCCGGCCAAGGTAATACGCCTCGCTGCCAAGAATCTCTTCTATCCTCAATAACTGATTGTATTTCGCGATTCTGTCGGAACGCGAAGCCGAACCGGTTTTAATCAAACCGCAATTTAAAGCTACCGCCAAGTCTGCTATAGTAGTATCCTCCGTTTCTCCTGAACGATGGCTCATTATGGACGTGTAACTGTTGCGATTTGCAAGTTCTACCGCATCAATGGTCTCACTCAAAGAACCAATTTGATTTACTTTGATAAGTATGGAGTTCGCAGTACCCTCGTCGATTCCCATTTGCAGCCGTTTGACATTCGTAACGAAGAGATCGTCGCCAACTAACTGGCAACGGTCGCCCACACTGTCCGTCAATAATTTCCATCCCGTCCAATCGTCTTCAGCCATGCCGTCCTCAATCGAAATTATCGGATATTTCGATACCCAATTCTTCCAAAAATCAACCATTTGCGCCGGTGTGAGCTTATCGCCCGTCGATTTATGAAGATGATACACCTTCTCATCAGCCAAATAATACTCCGAAGAAGCAGGGTCGAGAGCCAGGAAAACATCACTTCCGGCCTTATAACCAGCCTTCTCTATTGCGTCAAGGATAACGGTAACAGCTTCCTCATTCGACTTCAAATTGGGAGCAAAACCACCCTCGTCGCCCACATTTGTTGAATATCCGGCCTTCTTAAGGACGCCCTTCAAACTGTGGAACACTTCAGCACCCATGCGCAAAGCATCGGAAAATGATTCGGCGCCAACAGGCATAATCATAAACTCTTGAAAATCGATAGAATTGTCCGCATGTGAACCTCCATTGAGAATATTCATCAAAGGCACAGGCAAAGTACGCGCATTGACCCCTCCGACGTATCGAAACAGAGGCTGACCCGTCAGTTGTGCCGCAGCCTTAGCGCAGGCAAGCGAAACACCAAGTATCGCATTGGCGCCGAGATTGTTTTTGTTTTCAGTACCGTCGAGTTCAAGCATCGCCGAGTCAATTTCGCGCTGATCAACCACACTCATCCCCGTAAGCTCGTCGTTCAGAACCGTATTAACATTCTCAACGGCCTTCAAAACTCCCTTTCCAAGGTAAGAACCCTTATCACCGTCGCGCAATTCGCACGCTTCGTGTACGCCGGTGGAGGCGCCGGAGGGAACCGCAGCGCGTCCCATCACGCCATCGTCGGTATAAACGTCCACCTCAACCGTCGGATTGCCGCGTGAATCTAATATCTGGCGGCCATGAATTTTTATTATCTGAGACATAATACTAATTTATTTAAATGATTTATAAACACATCCCATCGATAACCGTAAACATCAACGATTATCAAATCGGCGGCAAAATTAATACTTCTTTACGACATACACAAAAAAACCTCAACAAAAAGTGTAACTTTTTTGTAAATCAAAAATATAAGCTCAATTCACAGCCACATTTCGACCTCAAAAAATATAAGAACGAAAGCATAAACCCACGCCCAGCAAGGCTTTTTAAAGACATTTCGACGGATACATCCCACCTGCAAAGGCCAAAACTTTCTCTTCGGACGCATCAGCATCGCCTACTACCACCGATTTTTTATTTTTTGATTGATACATCTCGCCTACAAGAGCAAAATTATTTTCTTTGGACAAATACGTCTCGTGAACAAGTTCCAAATTATTTTTTTGGGATGAATACGTCCCGCGAACAAGCCCCAAATTATTTTTTTGGGACGAATACGCTACGCGAACAAGCCCAAAATTATTTTTTTGGGATGAGTAGGCGTCATGTATAAGCTCCAAAATGTTTTTTCGAGGGTAATACGTATAATGTATCGATGCAAACACAATTTTCCCGCCCGATTAATCATTAAACATTAAACATTAAACATTAAACAGGCCTGTCATATAATCACATTCCATCCCTACGGGATGGTTATTTGGTGGGTGAGCGCTTTGTTCTACCAACATAGCGTCCCTACGGGACGCATCGGAAACACGTATAAGCTCCAAAACATTATTTCCGCAGAAAAAATTTTATCTAATAGCTGGTTTTTTTATAATTTGCGATAGCCCAGGCGTTAAAAAAGAGGGCAAAAGCGGCGATATGCAGTAATTGGGGGATAATATCGGCGAGCGAACTGCCTTTCATGTACACTAAGCGCATAACTTCGATAAAATATCGCACAGGGTTGAATCGTGTGATAAGCTGAGCCCATTCGGGCATGCTACTTATCGGTGTAAACAGGCCGCTCATCATGAAAAAAATCATCAGGAAGAAGAATGATAAGAGCATAGCCTGCTGCTGTGTGTTCGAGTAGGTGGATATGAGCAGCCCTAAGCCGGAACATGCCAAAAGATAGACGAATGAGAAGAGGTATAGATCCACCGTTTTTCCTTCGGGCGATAATCCGTACACAATTCTGACCACAAAAATTCCTGCCGAAAGTACAAAGAGGCCAATGGTCCAGAAAGGAATTAATTTTCCGAGAATAAAGATGCTTTTACTCACCGGCGTAACGTTGATTTGCTCAATTGTGCCGCTCTCTTTTTCCTTAACAATATTCATTGAGGCTAACATGCCGCCGATTAAGGTAACAAGCATCACAATTATCCCCGGTACCATAAAGTTACGATAGTTCATCGCTGTGTTATAGCGAAATGAGGGACGGATATCGATTCGTCCGCGAGGATTTTGCCCTTCGTTGCTCAGCATTTCGGCGTTAATTTCGCCGATTATTTGCGATGCGTACGACGAGCCGAGGCCGGCTTTTTGTCCATTGACGGCATTTACCGACAGCATTATCTGCGAATTTTTTTCGGAGATTAATCGGCGTTCAAAACCGGCGGGAATTTCCAAAATCAGGTCGGCTTGGTTACGCTCAACGGCCTCAATAGCCTGTGAATAGGAGGCAGGGTAATGTGCAAGGCGGAAAAATCCGGAAGCCAGCACCCGTTGGCTCAGCTTACGCGAGACTTCGCTTCGGTCGCCGTCCAATATGCTAAGCGAGATGTTGCGCTGCTCGAAAGTTGCCGCCCATGGTAGCACCAATAGCTGGACGATGGGGATTACGAGAATCATCCGGAGGATAGTTTTGTCGCGAAATATTTGTAGAAACTCTTTTTGGAGCAGGTATTTCAGCGCCCGTGCGCTATTTTTTTCTTTTGAGTTCATATTTTTGCTCTCGTTTATTTATTTTTACTTTTCGACCGATTTATGATATGCACGGCGCGCGCCACGCGGGTAAATCACTTCGCCACAGTACTCAAAGCCCGATTTTTCGAGCAATTGCAGCATATATATATTATCGAAATTTGTATCGATTCGGAAACTGCGTATTTCTCGTTGGAGGCATAATTTTTCGACTTCGCGGATGAATTTTGCTGCCATCCCTTGCCGTTTTTTTTCGTCGGCAACAGCCAGACGGTGAACGGTTACGTATGGAAAATTGTCTGTCCAGCGACCCACTATCGAATCGTAAGCCGGTTCACCGTCGAAGCACACAGCTCCATATACAATCACTTTCGACGATTCGTCGCAAATCACATATCCATAGCCCTTTAAAATGTCCATTTGCAAGGTATCGCGTGTCGGATAGTCGTCGCCCCACTGCGTACTGTTCATTTCGCGCATTTGTTGTTTAGCCTGCAAAATTATTTCCCAGATTCTAAGCGCGTCTTTTTCATCAGCTTTTCTGAATTTCATGGTCTTGTTATTTCCCGCAAAGGTAGAGAATTTTTTTGGGAATCAAGATTACAAGAGCCAAGAGCCAAGACATTTTTTTGGGAATCAAGATTACTTTTATTGAACCAGGATTACAGGAATCAAGAGCCAAGACAGTGGGAGGTGTTAGTCCGTCTTTTTTGTTTTTTTTGGATTGAGCAGGACTATTGCTTACGATTTTTGATTTGATAAGCATCTAAGTATTTGTTATTTGCTTCTATTTTGCTTTTTGTTTGATTAAATATATTACCTTTGCGGCACGTTAAATTAAATCTAACATGTATTAGAGATGAAGAAGATTGTTTTTTTATTTTTGGCTGCGGTAGGCTTACAGCTTAAAGCCCAGCCTGCAGAAACGGGGCTTCGCGCTCCGGCCTATCCTCTTGTAACGGTCGATCCTTACACATCGGCCTGGTCTTTTACCGACAAACTTTACGAGGATAATGTAAAACATTGGACTGGCGCCGAATTTCCGCTTGTCGGGGCGCTTCGCGTCGATGGTGTTACGTATCGATTTATGGGAGTCGAGCGCGTACCTCTCAAGGGCATAGCTCCGATATCCTACGAGGCTTCGTGGGAGGGACGTTTTACGCTCGAACGTCCCAAAGAAGGCTGGACAGAAGCAGGTTTCGACGACAGCAGCTGGGATTTGGGCAAAGCAGCTTTTGGTACTCCCGACGAGACGAATGTTCAGACTCAATGGTTAAGCCGCAGCATCTGGGTACGGCGAAATCTGACCACAGGGTCGATCGATTTGACGAAAAAACTTTTTATTAAGTATTCTCACGACGACACATTCGAGCTGTATGTAAACGGCGTCCAGATAGTTAAAACCGGATATGTTTGGCGAAAAGATGTTGTGGTCGAATTGTCCGACGAAGTAAAGCAAACATTTTCTGAGGGGCGGGCGGTTATTGCTGCGCATTGTCGGAATCGAACCGGCGGCGCTCTTGTGGATTTCGGTTTATATACCGAAGAAGAAGTTGAGCTTCATTTGGGACGCACGGCTGTTCAAAAATCCGTAAAAGTCGAAGCCACGCGCAGCACTTATGTCTTTGAATGTGGTGCGGTTGAGCTTGAGTTGTCCTTTACGGCGCCATTTTTGATGAACGAGCTTGATTTGCTATCCCGACCGGTGAATTACATTTCGTATCGGCTTTCATCGCTTGACGGTAAGGCACATCAATCGGAAATTTACTTTGAAGCCTCTCCGCAATGGGCCTTAAACAAGGCCTCTCAGCCGAGTGAGGCAAAGTCGTACGAGTCGGGCGATTTACTTTTTGTGCGTACCGGGTCCAAAGATCAGAAGATACTGAATCGCAGCGGCGATGACGTGCGCATTGATTGGGGATATTTTTATCTTTGCAGCGAAAAGGCCGGCTCATCCTCGTCGATTGGAAATGTTTTCGCTCTCAGGGATCAGTTTGTACGGACGGGCGCGTTTTCCGGCAGCGATAAGTTACGGGATAATGCTTCGATAGCCATATCGCAATCAGCGGGTAAGGTAAAGACCGCGTCGGGAAAAATTCTGGTTGGATACGATGATATTTATTCCATTCAATATTTCGGCACGAATCTGAGACCGTATTGGAACAGAGACGGAAAGAAATCAATTGAGTCTATATTTTCCACCGCCAATGCCGAATTTAAAAATTTGGACGAAAAGTGTAAAAAGTTCGACGCTGCAATGTTTTCGCGAGCCGTTGAAGCCGGCGGTCGCGAGTATGCCGAGCTTTGTGCTTTGGCATATAGGCAATCTATTTCGGCTCATAAACTTGTGGAGGCTCCCAACGGCGATTTGCTTTTCCTTTCAAAGGAAAATTTCAGCAACGGGTCAATCGGTACTGTTGATGTTACGTATCCATCGGCTCCCTTGTATTTACTGTATAGTCCTGAACTTGTGAAGGGTTTGCTTAATCATATTTTTTATTACAGCGAAAGCGGGCGATGGACAAAGCCATTTCCTGCACACGACGTTGGAACGTATCCATTGGCTAACGGACAGACTTATGGGGGCGACATGCCCGTCGAAGAGGCCGGCAACATGCTTATACTGACGGCTGCGCTGGCAAAATCCGAAGGTAATGCCTTGTATGCTTCCAAGCATTGGGATGTTTTGACGATTTGGACTGATTATCTTGTCGAAAAAGGACTTGATCCCGAAAATCAATTATGTACTGATGACTTCGCGGGGCATTTTGCGCACAATGTAAACCTTTCTGTTAAGGCCATAATGGGAATTGCGGCTTATGCTTATCTTGCCGATATGCTCGGAAAAAAAGATTTGGCCAAAAAATACACTTCTAAGGCCAAAGAAATGGCTGCCGAGTGGATGAAAATGGCCGATGATGGTGATCATTACCGTCTTACCTTCGATAAACAGGGTACTTGGAGCCAGAAATATAATTTGGTTTGGGACAAAATTATCGGCTTGAATATCTTCCCAAAATCAGTTGTGCAAAAGGAGATTGCCTGGTATCTGCAAAAACAAAATATTTACGGTTTGCCTTTGGACAATCGGAAGAATTATACAAAATCAGACTGGATTGTGTGGACTGCAACACTGTCGGACGATAAATCTGTTTTTGAGAAATTTATCTCGCCTTTGTACAAGTTTGTAAACGAAACCGAAGATCGTATCCCGATGTCCGACTGGTACAATACCGATAGCAAAAAACATGTCGGATTCCGCGCCCGTTCTGTGGTCGGAGGATATTTTATAAAGATGCTTTTTTAGGAACCAAGAATCAAGATTTCAAGAGTCAGGACGCTACGCAGTCAAGCAGAAAGCAGAAGGCAGAAAGCAGAAGGCAGAAAGCAGAAGGCAGAAGGCAGAAGGCATGTTCCGTGCTGCCTTCTGCTTTCTGCTTTCTGCTTTCTGCTTTCTTGGTTCTTGGCTCCAATCAAAAGGCGTATCCCAGCGTTATTCTGAAGGTATTGTCTAAGGGATTTTTGACGCTTGAGGTGCTTATAAGATACGAGGCGTCAAGTTGTAAAGCGCCGTACATCAGTCCTATTCCGAAGGTAAAATATCTGTATCCGGGATATTCTTTGCTGTTGTGGTATCCGCTTCGAGCCAGCAAAGTACGCGCGAAACAGTATTCGGCTCCGAATCCCCAGCAGAAATCGCCGGCCGATTTGCCAAAAGATTTTCCGATGGCTTCAAAGACAGAATAATTGCTGTCGTATCGTGTTGGCACAAGGGATTTATTGAGATCAAGCGAAAGGGAGAGGGTATTTCGTTTGTCGAAATGCACTTTCCATGTTCCGCCGATGCGGAAATTCATTGGCAAGAAATATTCGGCGCCTTCGGCTTTTTTCACTTTTGTTCCTAAGTTCGAGAGGTTTGTACCGAAAGATAGTTCGGTATTCAGTTTTCCCACAGGTAATTCGGGCATGGTGTAGAAAAAACTGACGTCGCCGGCAAAAGCGGAAGCAGGTCTCAAAGCGCCTGTTCCAGAGGCATGTTCTACTTTGATTCCGCTGGCGTATCTCAGGGCAATTCCTCCCGAAAAACGGCGTCCGAGGCGGTGCGAATATGACACATCGATGGCGTATTCGTTGGAAGATATTGTTGCCAGGAAGGTATTATCTAAGCTTCTAAGGTCGATATGTCCGATATTTAGATATCGCACTGAGGCTCCGACTGCGCTTCGCTCGCCGAATTTGGCATATCCGGCGAAGTATCCCATGTTCATACCTCTGGTTATGTCGCTCAGCCAGGGCATGTACGATAGAGAGGCTTTGTAGTTAGCCTCGGCAAAAATATATTTCGACGGGTTCCAATGTTGCGAGTTGGCGTCGGGCGAGCTTGCCACACCGACGTCTCCCATGCCTGAAGCGCGTGCTTCGGGGGAAATATCAAGGATAAATAGGGCTTTGTAGGAGTCCTGTGCACGGAGGTCAGAGAATCCGAGAGCAAGGCAAAACATTACGAATAACAAGCGATTAACGCGGTCAGAGGTAGTCATATTTCTATGTTTTATTTTTTTAAATTCAAGGTTCAAAGGTATGAATAAATTGTGTAAGCGGAGAATCCACTGTTTTGCGAACATAAAAAAATATTTAATTTTGCGCCGCATATCGCGTTCGGTATGTTTAACATCAAGGCACGAGATTTATTCGAGCGGGATGACATAAATTTTATATGACGGTTCAATCCAGAATTTTCGGAAAAGCGATGTCGGCGACACGCAAAATATTTATAACAAGGCTGATAACTGCAATTTTATTTATGGCGATATTCGTTGTGATTGCCGATGCGCAATCGAACGATACCGGCCTGCATACGGTAGTTATAGATGCTGGACACGGCGGAAAAGATCCGGGCGCTGTGGGACGGATGTCATACGAAAAAAATATTGTACTGTCGGTAGCCTTACGGCTGGGAGCGATGATAGAAACATGGTTTCCGGACGTTAAGGTGATCTATACAAGAAATCGAGATTATTTTGTGCCGCTTGCCGAGCGAAGCGATATTGCCAATCAAGCCAAAGCGGATTTGTTCATTTCGATTCATGCAAACAGCGTAGAAAACAACAGAACTGCAATCGGATGCGAAACCTATATCATGGGATTGCACAGGACGCAGGAAAATCTGGAGATAGCAATGCGCGAAAACAGCGTTATCAGTATGGAAACCGACCAGTCGGCATACGAGGGTTTCGACCCTTCGTCGCTCGAATCGTATATAGTTTTTCAACTGATGCAGAACGCTTATCTGGAACAAAGCCTCAAAATGGCTGACTATATTCAGGATGAATTTTTAAAAGACAGCCCCGTAAGGATGAATCGAGGAATTAAACAGGCTGGTTTTGTGGTGCTTTACCGAACAGCTGCTCCAAGCGTGCTTGTGGAATTGGGCTTTATTTCGAATATTGTAGAGGAAAAAACCTTGATGAACCCCGACAATCAGCAACAAATGGCCGAGTGCATATTCCGTGCCTTTAAAAGATATAAAACCGGCGTGGATGCGCAGGCAATAAGCCTGAAATCAGATACTATCCAAGATGCAGACGTCGAAATTCGTGATACTTTTATCGAAAATTAATCGCAACAAATGATCAAGCGTAAACAGAAATCGAAAATAGCGGTACGGATAGTCATAATATATGTCCTTGTTTTTTCGGCGATTACTGCATATCGATTTTTAAGTTCCGACAGAATTGAGCTGAAATCAAGCAAAGTAAACGTGTATATTCCTTCGGATTCGAGTCTGGAACAAGTGGCCGATTCTTTGATGAAAAAACGTGTGTTTGCAAAGAAAAATAGATTTATGCAACATGCAAAATTACAGGGATATAGCAAAGTAAAAGGCGGACGGTACATCGTTACGCGGGGAATGAGCTATCGAAAGCTGATAAATATGCTTGCATCGGGCAGTCAAACACCGGTAAATCTGACAATTTCGGGAAATATACGAACCCGTGAACAGCTGGCGGCAGTGGTATCGTCGCAGATTGAAGCCGATTCTGTGGCAATTCTTAATTTACTAAATAACAAACAGATGCTGGCTGAATTGGGATTCGCTCCCGAAAATAGTATCCTGCTCTTCATGCCGAACACGTACAACGTTTATTGGAACCGAAACCCAACGCGACTTTTCAAAGACATGAAAAAACAGTACGACGATTTCTGGAACACGAAACGCACAAGCCGGCTCGATTCATTAAAAATGAGCCGAAACGAAGTGATGATAATCGCTTCGATAGCTATAGAAGAATCGTCGAATGTCGATGAGCTACCGCGCATTGCGGGAGTGTATATCAACCGTCTCAGACGCAAAATGCCGCTCCAGGCCGACCCTACTGTAAAATACGCTGTGGGAGATTTCGCGTTGCGGCGGGTGCTGACAAAGCATACGGAACATAATTCGCCTTATAACACATACAAACACACTGGTTTACCTCCTGGACCAATCTGTATTCCTTCGCCAGTAGCAGTTGATGCGACACTGAATTATGAACATCACGACTATCTGTTTTTCTGCGCAAAAGACGATTTTTCGGGACGACATGTCTTCGCAAAAACACTCCAGCAACACAGTCAAAACGCCGAAACATATCGACGAGCGCTTAATAAACGACGAATATACAGATAAATAGCCGACCTATCTGACAAAATGTCAGAAATAAATAAGATTTTTCAGGCAGATTAATACCCTGTTTTTCAGACGGAAATCTCCAATGTCCAATTCAGGCACGAATTTTGATAAAATCCATCGAAAAACTTTAATATAATAACATTGAATATGACAGGAAAAATAGGAGTAAGTACGGAAAACATCTTTCCGGTTATCAAAAAATTTCTCTATTCGGATCACGAAATCTTCCTGAGAGAGCTGGTATCCAACGCTGTTGATGCGACACAAAAACTCAAAACACTCGCATCGTCGGGCGAAGCTAAAGGTGAACTCGGAGAATTGTGGGTGCGTATCGAAATCGACAAAGAAAAGAAAACCCTTACTGTCTCAGACAGAGGACTTGGAATGACCCGCGACGAAATCGAAAGATATATCAACCAGATTGCCCTTTCGAGCGCAGAAGAATTTCTCGAAAAATATAAGGATAAAACCAACATAATCGGACACTTCGGACTTGGTTTTTATTCCTCGTTTATGGTCGCCGACAAGGTGGAAATATTTACCCGCTCGTATCGAGATGAAGCCCCTGCAATGCACTGGGTATGTGATGGATCGCCCGAATATACGCTCACCGAAATCAAAAAGGATGATCGCGGAACAAGCATCGTACTCCACATTTCGGACGAAAATCAGGAATTTCTCGATGAAACTCGCATTAAAACACTGTTACAGAAATACTGCCGATTCCTTCCCGTGCCTGTACTGTTCGGAAAAGAGCAGGAGTGGAAAGATGGGAAATACATCGATACGGACAAAGATCTGGTAATAAACAATGTGCAACCACTGTGGACACGAACTCCTGCAGATTTGAACGACGAAGATTACGCTCAGTTCTATCGCGAATTGTACCCCGTCAGCGACGAGCCGCTCTTCCATATACATCTCAACGTCGATTATCCCTTCAATCTCACAGGAATACTATATTTTCCAAAACTGAAAGGAAATATCGACTTCCAGAAAAATAAGATACAATTGTATTGTAATCAGGTTTTTGTAACTGATTCGGTCGAAGGTATTGTACCCGATTTTCTCACCTTGTTGCACGGAGTGATCGATTCGCCGGACATCCCGCTAAACGTCTCAAGAAGCTATCTACAAAGCGATTCAAATGTAAAAAAGATTTCGGGACATATCACAAAGAAAGTCGCCGACAGATTGCAGGACATTTTCAAGAACGACCGCAGTCAATTTGAAAGCAAGTGGGACAATCTCAAGCTGTTCATCGAATATGGCGTCATAACCGACGAAAAATTCGCCGAACGTGCCCAAAGTTTCTGTCTTTTCAAAAATACTGAAGGTAAATACTTTACCCTCGACGAATATAGAAAATTGATAGAATCCACGCAAACCGATAAAAATAAGACTCTTGTGTATCTTTACGCTTCGGATATTCAGGAACAATACGGATTTATAAGCGCAGCCAGAAATAAGGGATATGATGTACTTCTTCTTGATGGACAGTTAGATATGCACTTCGTTAATCGCATGGAAGAACAATGGAAAGATTGCCGATTTGTCCGTGTCGATTCCAACGTACCGGATAGGCTTATCGAAAAGGATGCCGCCCGCCAATCGAAATTATCGGAGAGCAGTCAGCAGGAACTTCAACATGTTTTCGAAGCCTGCGTACCGAACGAAGACAGCCGCTATTTCGTTAATTGTGAACCGCTAAGCGAAAGCGACGCTCCAGTCCTTATCACCCAAAACGAGTTTATGCGACGGATGAAAGATATGTCGGCCATCAGCGGAGGAATGGGAATGTATGCTCAGATGGGCGAGATGTTGAACCTGGTAATCAACACAAACCATCCGTTGATAATAGAACTCGACAATCAGAAACAAGCCGGAATCAGTACAGAACTTGCTGCTGCGGACGATAGGATAAATAACTGTCGATCAATATACAACAAGTTTAAGGACGAAGCCGGTGATAAAAAAGATGCAGATTTGCCACAGGAGCTGAAAGATAGTATCGATCAAGCCGAAAAAGCTCTCGAATCGGCACAGAACGAAAAGAAAGCCTTGCTTAGTTCTTTTGGACAGAATAACTCTCTGGCACAACAACTTACTGACCTTGCTTTGCTGGCAAATAACCGTCTGAAAGGTGAAGCCCTCGACCGCTTTGTGAAACGTAGCGCCGAATTGCTTAAACAGTCTTAAACAGCACGTAAGTTAATCACTATCAGACGTAAAAATAATAACCGGCTCGATGTATTACCATCGAGCCGGTTCACTTTACAAACCACACAAAAATTTAGAAGAAGGTTATTGAAAGAAAGTCTTAATCCCGTTGATTATCTATATATTCACCAGCCTTCGGGACAAGGCGAGTCAATTCGCGCATACAGATCGAACGAAGATCGCCCGAAACGGCTGTGTTGCGTAAACGACTGTAAACGAAATCTGTATCAATAAAGTGTACAGCAGTGCCGCAATCCACACTTAGACTGTCGGTTGCAGTGGAAATATTCGATGCCGAATTGTGCGAAACTGCTTCATCTCGCGCTGCATACATCGCTATGGAGAAACCAAGAAAAATAACAAACAAATATTTCATAACTTTTAACACTTTTACAGTAATTCAAACAACTATATGATGCAATAAAGGGGCAAAACGTTGCATGGAATCGAAAAAAAATGTTAAAACGCAGAGCTTCATTCATAAATAAGATGTAGTTTTGCGCCAAATTGATAATGATGTATAATGATGTATAAACTCTTAAAACACATGCTGTTCATCTTCCAGCCGGAAACAATCCACCACATTGTTGTGGGCGCGTTGAACGCTACTCGATATATCCCGCTAAGCCGGATTGCGATACGAAGATGCTGTAGATTTAATCACAAATCCTTGAAAAGAGAAGTCTTTGGATTGAGTTTCGATAATCCCGTGGGAATGGCCGCAGGATTCGATAAAAATGCTCTGGTTTTCAACCAACTCGCCGATATGGGCTTTGCCTTTGTCGAAATCGGAACGGTTACACCTCTCGCTCAGGATGGAAATCCGAAACCAAGATGTTTTCGTATAACGGGCGATAGCGCCTTGATTAACCGAATGGGTTTCAACAACGATGGCGTCGAAGCTGCCGTCAAACGTCTCCGCAACTGCAAATCACGAAAACTGATTGTCGGAGGTAATATAGGAAAAAATACCCTAACCGATAATCAAAATGCTGTTAAAGACTATGTTAAGGCTTTTAAAGCTCTGTACGACTATGTCGATTATTTTACCGTAAACCTTAGCTGTCCAAATGTATGCAACTTGCAGGCTCTTCAGAATAAAGACATGCTCGAAAAGATTATCCGCGCACTGATTGCCGAACGCCGCTACCGCGACCAATATAAGCCTATCCTTATAAAAATATCTCCAGATCTGTCTTTTGAACAAATCGACGACGCTTTATATATAATCCGCGAAACCGGAATAGACGGGGTCGTGGCCGTAAATACAAGCACCTCGCGCGAGGGCCTTACTCTATCGCCGGAATACATTCAAGTGCTTGGCAATGGAGGACTTAGCGGCAAACCGCTCACCGCCCGCGCACTGGAAATCGTCCGATATATAAGCGAACAAACTTCCGGACAATTGCCCATAATCGGCGTCGGCGGTATAATGACCGTCGATGACGCTCTGGCAATGCTCGACGCCGGAGCCTCTCTTATACAGCTATATACAGGATATATATACCAAGGTCCTGCCTTCGTCAAAAAAATACTCAAAGCGCTTATTCAATTAAAAATTAAGAATTAAGAATTAAGAATTAAGAGAGATTCAGGATTGCAAGAGCCAAGAATCAGGACGCTACGCAGGCTGGTTTGCTCACACACAGCCAGGACGCTACGCAAGCTGGTTTGCTTACTATATTATCAAGCCAGCTTGCGTAGCAGTCCTGATTCTTGGCTCTTGCAATCCTGATTCTTGCATTCTTGGCTCTTGCAATCTTGGCTCTTTCTTGCAATCTTGGCTCCATCGCCACACCGCAATTGTTTGAGTGGCTTCTTTGACGTCGTGTACGCGCAGAATGTCGGCGCCGTTTTGCAGCGCTATAGTATTTGCAGCGATGGTTGCGGCCAGCACCTTGTCGGCCGTTGTTTCGAGCGGTTTATAGAACATCGATTTACGCGACATTCCCACAAGTATCGGGCAGCCGGCAAGTCGGAGATCGGCAAGTTGAGCAAGCAGTTGATAGTTATTTTCGATGGTTTTGGCGAATCCGAAGCCTGGATCGATTATCAGGTCTATGATTCCGGCCTTTCGCAGCGCTTCGACTTTGGTTACGAAATATTGAGTCAGTTCGTCGCCTATATTTCCGTATTCCGTGTATAGCTGCATAGTTTGCGGCGTTCCGCGCATGTGCATAGCGATGTACGGCAATTTCAGTCGTGCAACTTCGGGAATCATTTCGTGGTCGAACTCTCCTGCCGAGATGTCGTTTACGATAAAAGCTCCGAATTCATCATAAAGTCGTCGCACTATTTCGGCGCGGAATGTGTCTATCGATATGAATGTCTGCGGAAAATGCCGGCATACTGCCTCCATCGCTTGCCGCAGGCGGGCAAATTCCTCATCGAAGGAAATATGTTCAGCGCCTGGTCGCGACGAGTATGCTCCAAGGTCGATGATAGTTCCGCCTTCGTTGAGGATATTTTCGGCTCGGATTATCGCCTCTTTTTCTGTCTGGATTCGACTGCCGGCATAGAAGGAATCGGGAGTCAAATTCATGATTCCCATCACCTTTGGCGATGACAGGTCGAGCAATCGTCCTCCGCAGTTTATCAGTGTATTTTTTATCATTGACGGGCAGTGATGCGCCGGTTTAAAAGACCACATATTGTTCGGGATTCAGCGGGGCGCCTTTGTACCACAGTTCAAAGTGCAGATGCGTTCCTGAGGAAAATTCGCCCGAATTTCCGACGATAGCCACCGCATCGCCTGCTTTTACTCTATTGCCTTGTTTTTGAAGCAGTTTGGCATTGTGTTTATATACCGATACAAGGTTGTTATCGTGTTGTATTTGGATGACGTTTCCTGTTTCCACCGTCCATTCCGACATGATTACCGTGCCGTCGAGCGTTGCCAGAACTACTTGATTTGGCGCGGTAACGACGTCGATTCCCAGATGATTGACCTTTGCATCGAATCCATTAGTTATTTCACCTTTTACCGGCGGGAAAAAGTGTATTCCCGACAGATCTTTGCTTCTATTTTCGGCTCCTGTTCCGAGGTTGAAACGTTCTTCGCTTTCCACCTGCGCCCGCAGAATCGAATCGTCGGCCGAGCGGACATCGCGAAAACTTTTATTTTTGAAACTCGAATCGGGTGTATTTTGCATAGTAGCAGGGTTATCGCCCGCAATTATGCGCAGGGTGTTATTCAGATAGTACGACCATTCGTCGATAGCCTTATCAAGCGAATCAGCCTTCAGCAGATTATCGCGCATCGACAGCCTCATTTCGTCGCTTGGGTATCCGGGGATCAGTTTTCGCAGCGGCGTAAAGGCAATCAGCATAATAGTAAAACCTACAACAATCACAGCCAACGCAGTCATACTCAGCAACACTCCTTGCCCTGTGAGGCGGAAGTGAAAAATTTCTTCATAATTGGTATCGTTGTAAATTCCAAGACGGTATTTATCTTTCAGATTAAGGCGTTTCAGATGCCAGCGTATTCTTTTTTTACTCATAAAGATTCAATTTTCGTGGCGAGTTTATTTTTCGAGTCTCAGTCCCAGCGAAGCGACGCCTTTCAGCAGATCGTCGCGCATGCCGTGTTTTATTTTCACCATATAATTTCCTTTCACAGGGAAGCGGATTTTAGTACGGAATGGTACGCGGATTTCTGCAAATCGCGAAATACTTCCTCCTCCGCCTTTTCGTCCGCCGCTTTCGTCGAAAAGCTCATACTGCACCGTATCCACCGAAAAAGCGCCATTTGGCGCCTCCGTAGTAACGAATAGATACAGATTGGAATATGGATAATCGTCGCGGCTACGCAAGTCGAACAGCAAGTCGAACCATGTCAGGGTATCGTTTACGGGCATAGTGAAAATCAGGGCTTCATCGACGCGCCATTCGCAATTATTCACCGTTTGCGATTGCTCCCACACTCTGGCCTCGTCGCTGCACGACGAAGCGAGCATAGCCAGCGCTACGGCCAGAATCAGCCTTGCGCCGCCGCGCTTGCTCTCAGTTATTTTTTGGGTTTTCCGGACGATGTTTAGCATTAGCTTTTTTTCTTGGTGGATGTTTTTTTTGAGCCTTTTGTTTATTATTTGCCGAGTTATTATTTGCCGAGGCGTTCTGTTTATTTTCCTGCGGACGTTTTTTTTCGGCCTCGCTGTTTGCGTTTGATTGTCCCGATGTTTTTTGTGCGACGACGGGTACATTTCGGAAGTTTCCGGCCTGTTTTTTCTTTTTCCGTCGCGATTTATCAAAACGAGTAAGACTATCTTCTCCCACAGCGCTTTTAAATTCGCTTTCGGCGGATTCGTCGTTTATGCAAGCGGTGAGTTCCGGTTTTTCGCCACGTTTGTTTAATTCGATTATTTCCTTGACTTTATTAACCGACAAGGCTATCATTCCCATAGATGAATACGGTTCGGGAGCGAACCACATCATGGCTTTCAGCGCGTCGGTTTTTTGGAGGAACATCGGCCCTGAGGCTGTTTGAATTGGTTCTTTGACGTGTGGAAAATCTTTGACAGCTTCGAGATAGGTATCGAGTTCAAAGTTCAGGCAACATTTGAGTTTTCCGCATTGCCCTGCAAGTTTAAGCGGATTGACCGAAAGTTCCTGATAACGTGCGGCAACGGTGGATACCGACACGAAATTTGTTATCCATTGAGCGCAGCACAATCCTCGTCCGCAGGGTCCGATACCGCCAATCAGTCCGGCTTCTTGGCGCGCGCCTATCTGACGCATTTCTATTCTGATTCTGAATGCTTCCGCCATCACTTTTATAAGTTCGCGGAAATCCACACGTTCATCAGCTATATAATAAAATATAGCCTTGGTTTTGTCGCCCTGAAAATCCACATCGCCTATTTTCATATTCAGACCCAGCATCGAAGCCATTTGTCGCGAGCGAATCATCACCGGATATTCCAGAGCCACAGCCTCTTGCCATTTTTCTATATCGGCCGGTTTAGCAATGCGATATATCTTTTTCAATTCGGCAGTTGCTGGATCGACGTTAGTTTTGCGCAGTTTTATTTCGGCTACAGGTCCGATAGCCGACACAATACCTATATCGTGTCCGGGCGATGCTTCGACTGCAACAATGTCTCCTTCATACAGTTCGAGATTATTTACATTTCGATAAAATCCCTTGCGGGTATTCTTGAATTGCACTTCAAACACATCGTATTTACGGTCGGCAGGAATATTCTCCAACCAATTGAACACCGTAAGTTTATGGCATCCATGTACGCTTTTGCAACAGAACTCGTCCTGTTCGTTCTTGCCAGTCATACATCCTCTCGACCAATATAGTGTATCCTTATCAAATTTCATACTCATTCGTAAACATTTCAAAAAGTTATGGTTCGGTACAGCACCTCACCGAGGGTACAAAATTATTAAAAATTTTTGGACTTTTGGACTTTTGGACTTTTGGACTTTTTTTGGACTTTTGGAGTTTTGGACTTTTGGACTTTTGGAGTTTTGGACTTTTGGACTTTTGGACTTTTGGACTTTTGGACTTTTGGATTATCAGAGGTGCATTAAAATTTACCATACGTGTTTTGTTGGAAAACCTCATTTTCACCTCATTTCAATTCGATTGGCATAATGAGTTGTTTGTGGGAACTTAAATATCCAACAGTCCAACAGTCCAACAGTCCAACAGTCCAACAGTCCAACAGTCCAACAGTCCAACAGTCCAACAGTCCAACAGTCCAACAGTCCAACAGTCCAACAGTCCAACAGTCCAAAAAAAGTCCAAAGAAAGTCCAAAGAAAGAAATTTTTTATACCTTTGCGCTTCGAAATCGGGGTGTGGCGCAGTTGGCTAGCGCGCTACGTTCGGGACGTAGAGGCCGTGTGTTCGAGTCACATCACCCCGACAAATCAGGCAGATGCCTCAAACTTATATTCGTTTATGTACAGTGCATATATACTTTTCGGAGCGATTGCCTTGGTCAGTTACGCTGTGTCGGCGACCTTGCATCGAAAGTTCGAGAAATATTCGCATCTACCGATGCCTTCGGGAATAAAAGGCAAAGATATTGCTTCAAAAATGCTTGCTGACAACGGCATACGCAATGTAAAAGTAACCTCGATAGCAGGAGTATTGACCGACCATTTCAATCCTGCCAATAATACCGTAAATCTTAGTTCAAATGTATATGCAAGTAACAGTGTAGCAGCGGCAGCCGTCGCCGCGCACGAATGTGGACACGCTGTGCAAAGAGCAGTTTCGTATCCCTGGATAGGCCTGCGTTCAGCGCTGGTTCCGGCAGTTAGTTTTGCCTCGCAATGGGTTCAGTGGGTGTTACTTGCCGGAATCGTTCTTCTGAATGTTTTTCCCATTCTTCTGATATGCGGCATAGCGATGTTTGCCTGCACCACCATATTCAGTTTCGTAACCCTGCCTGTTGAATTTGACGCAAGCAGACGAGCTTTGGCCTGGCTCGACAAGTCGGGCGCTATCTCGCAGCAGCACAGGGAAGCAGCCAGGGATGCACTCAAATGGGCGGCTTTGACCTACGTCGTAGCTGCGCTAAGTTCGTTAGCTACACTTGTTTACTATCTGATGATCTTCCTGAACGGGAGAAGACGCAGTTAAATATATTATCGTTAATCTGTTCTTTAAAATAAAAAAAACAAACAGTTATGGCAAAAGAAACCGACGTTAAACTTGACGTCAAAAGCGAAAAACTAAAAGCTCTTCAGGCTACTTTGGACAAAATCGACAAGGAATTTGGCAAAGGCACAGTGATGAAAATGGGCGACAAGGCTGTAGCCGATGTGCCTTTTATACCGTCAGGTTCAATTGGTCTCGACCATGCGATGGGCATAGGCGGATATCCACGCGGTCGCGTTGTAGAGATCTATGGACCAGAATCGTCGGGTAAAACCACGCTGGCAATTCACGCCATGGTCGAAGCCCAAAAAGCCGGAGGAATAGCGGCGATTATCGACGCCGAACACGCCTTCGACCGTACTTATGCGATAAAACTCGGCATAAACGTTGATACTCTGCTGATTTCGCAGCCCGACAACGGCGAACAAGCTCTGGAAATCGCCGAACAGTTGATTCGTTCAGGAGCGGTGGATGTAGTTGTAATCGACTCTGTTGCAGCTCTTACTCCGAAAACTGAAATCGAAGGTGAAATGGGCGATAAAAACGTCGGTCTGCAAGCGCGACTGATGTCGCAAGCCCTGCGTAAACTCACAGCAACTATCAATAAAACAAATACCTGCTGTATTTTTATCAACCAGCTGCGCGATAAAATAGGAGTGATGTACGGCAGTCCTGAAACCACCACCGGAGGAAATGCACTTAAATTCTACGCATCCATGAGATTAGACATCCGTAAAGCCGGCAGTCTGAAAGATGGCGAAGAACATCTTGGTTCGCGTGTAAAAGTCAAAGTAGCTAAAAATAAGCTGGCTCCGCCATTCAAAAAAGCAGAATTTGACCTGGTTTTCGGCGAAGGAATATCGAAACTCGGCGAACTTGTCGATTGGGGAGTGGAATTTGACATAATCAAAAAAAGCGGCTCGTGGTTCAGCTACGGCGAAACTAAGCTGGGACAGGGACGCGACGCTGTAAAGAGATTATTTACAGATAATCCCGAACTGAGCGAGGAAATAGAAACCAAGGTCAGAGAAAAACTCAAAGAAATGAAGGATTAATTTCCTGCCTGCTACGAATGTTTGGACAGCGAGTATTGACTGATTTTATGATAAATACTCACTGTCCAAAATTATAATCCTCTAAAGATGACCATTCGAGACCTTCGGGATAAATACCTGAAACCTCTCACGAAACTATACGACAAGCAGGAGGCTTGTTCATTGATTCTGCGAGTTATAACTCATTATTCGCATCTTACGCTGACGCAAATATACGCATATCCCGAAACAAAACTTGAAGCTCGCCTCGCAATCGAAATCACTAAGGCGCTGGATGAAATATGCACAAAACGTCCACTTCAATACGTTCTGGGTCAGGCAGATTTCTTCGGACGCAGGTTCTTTGTCAATTCCGACGTACTGATTCCTCGTCCCGAAACGGAAGAGCTTGTCTGGGTAGCGATGAATGATTCCAAAGGAAAATCGCTTGATATACTTGATATTGGCACAGGAAGCGGATGTATAGCCGTCAGCCTTGCCTGCGAACTGCCACAAGCCGAAGTTTTTGCTATCGATATATCTGAACCGGCGTTGAATACCGCCGCACGCAATGCCGAGCGCAGCGACACCATAGTCCACTTTGCTAAGCACGACATCCTGAGTGATACCGAATTACCCTTCGGACGCAAGTTCGATATTTTTGTCAGCAATCCGCCATACGTGCGAATAAGCGAACAGAAACTCATGCACGACAATGTGTTACGGTACGAACCTCATATTGCGCTATTCGTGTCCGACGAATCGCCATTAATCTTCTATGAAGCCTGTATAAGGCTTGCTTTCAGGTATCTCAAACCCAAAGGCACGATTTATGCGGAAATCAACGAAGAACTCGGCGAAGCAACTCGCCTCCTCTTTACCAATGCCGGATTCGACGCAGAAATCATAAAAGATATTTCAAATAAGGACAGAATAATAGTGGCAAGAAGCTAAGAGAGAGCCAAGATTGCAAGAACCAAGAATCAGGACAGCTACGCAGGCTGGTTTTCCAATTATGAATTATGAATTATGAATTGGCTACGCAGGCTGGTTTGATTGTCTTTTGTACGCAGATTTTACGGATGCACGCAGATCTTTTGTGTCAAACCATACTGCGTAGCTCTCTTAATTCTTAATTTTTAATTCTTAATTGACTGCGTAGCATCTTGGCTCTTGCAATCCCGAATCCCCCAAAAAGAATTAATTTTGCCGATTATTTATATCGAATGATGACTTGGTCGCAAAGAATAGAAGATTATTTAATGTATCTTAGATTGGAAAAGTCGCTGGCTCGTGCATCCATAGAAGCTTATAAAACGGACTTGGGTAAATTGAACGCCTTCATGGATGAGAATTACTCACTTACGCCCGAAGAAGTAGAGCTGTCGCATCTGGAAACATTCTTATCTAATGTGCACGACGCCGGTCTTAATGCTCGCTCGCAGGCGCGAATACTGAGCGGCGTGAGAGGATTCTACAAGTATCTGCTGTTAGAAAAAGCTATTCCGACAAATCCCGCTTTGCTTCTGGATTATCCGCAGCCGGCACGAAAACTGCCGGAAGTATTCTCATCCGACGAAATCGATAAAATAATCGCAGATATAGACCTCAGTTTACCCGATGGACATCGAAATAGAGCAATAATCGAAATGCTGTATGGCAGCGGGTTGAGGGTCTCGGAACTGGTCGATTTAAGGTTGTCGTGCTATTTTCCCGATAGCGGCTTTGTGCGTGTTACCGGCAAGGGCAACAAAGAGCGTCTTGTGCCTCTTACCAAACAAGCAATGAGGGCGGTAAAGACTTACCTGCGGCAACGCTCAACGCTAAAAACCATCAGGAATGGCTGCGAAGATATATTGTTCCTGAATAAGAGGGGAGGTAAACTGTCTCGCGTAATGATATTTACGATTGTGAAACGATCGGCAGCCAAGGCCGGTATAAGCAAAACCGTCAGTCCGCACACTTTCCGACACTCATTCGCCACTCATCTGGTAGAGGGCGGAGCCGATTTACGAGCTGTGCAGGAAATGCTGGGGCATGAATCGATTCTGACTACCGAAATATATACGCATCTGAAACAGAAACATCTGAAAGAAACTATGCTCCAATATCACCCAAGAGCAAAAACAAGGTCGAAACATAATTAATAATAAAATCATGAACAAATTTATTCTATCTCTGTGGATATTAGCCTTAGCATCGGTGGCAGTTGCGCAGGGAGATCCATCGGAAAAACTATTAGATAAACTTGCCAAAAAGCTAAAATCACACAAAAACCTTTATATAGAATACACTGTGATCGTCAGAAATAAACAGACGGAAAGCAACTCATTCGAAGACGGGAAGATAAGCTCAAAAGGAAATCGATTTAAACTTACATCGAAAACTACCGATATCTATTGCGACGGATTGACTCAATGGACTTATCTGAAGGCAGATAACGAAGTGATGATCTCAAAAGCCGACGCTGATTCGGACGACGTGATAAGCAATCCTGTGAGATTCCTGACGGGCAAGCGTAAAGAGTTCAAATATAAATACGCCGATAAGGTCGAGGAGGATGGAAAACGATGGTCCGAAATTAATTACTTCCCCAAAGATCTTAAAACTCCATATTCGTACATAAAGCTCCGCTTCGATGAGCAGAAAATGCAGCCATACAGCATCTTCTACTCCGGCAAAGATGGCGTCGATTACACCGTCCGCCTGAAAACATACATTCCCGATACCGATATGCCAAATGACGAAGACTTTGTGTTCAATCCAATGAAATACCCCGATATAGTGATTACAGACTTGCGGTGAAATAGAGCTAAGACTCTAAGGGCCAAAAGCCAAGACTGTGCATCGCGTAGGGGCGTTGCGCATCGTTGCGTAGGGGCGTTGCGCGCAACGCCCCTACTGCTGGAGAAAACGTCCCTCTAATGCTGAGGAACATGTTCCTCCAATACTGAGGAAGCCCTTCCTCTAAGGCTGAGGAAGGGCTTCCTTTAGGGCTGAATGAATGTCCGTGATGCACTATTACTGCACCTGAACCGAGAACATAGTCCGTATTTCTCTTACTCTTTTTGCTGCGACGCCGTGTCCTTTGAAGGCGCTTTGCGTGCGGATAAGAATGGTATATGCTTCTCCAGCAGGAAGCGGTTCGGGCATAAGCAGTTTCAGCATACGCTGAGTGTTATGGGCAATGGCTTTGACAGGCGTTTCGACGCCTTCGGAATCAACCAAAAACGCTCCGGTCGGAGAGGGATATTGCGGGTTCGATTCGAGCTTCAAACCGTATCCGTGCAAGGACACGATGTTACCCGGCGTAATGAACTCGTCCACAGAGCCAGTAGCCTCGTCAAGCACTTCGCCTATAAAGCCGTTTGAGTCTTCCACCCCGTCGAAAACCACCTCTACGTTATCGCGTACATAGTTGCGCAGGGGTTCGCTGACGGTGAGCTTCGCTTCGGGATAAACTCCTTCGGGAAGAGCTGTTTCGGTGCCATCGTACTCGCCCGGTATCCGTATGCTGAGACGAAACAGACTGCTCTTGAAGCGATAATTATCGGCAACCAGATACATAATCAGCTTCTCGGCAGCCAGAAAGCCCTCTTCTATCACTTTCGGAGGGGTGGAGATGTTGTACAAACTTGCCTTCGACGCTACCCCGTGAATGTCTAATTCTGATTGGAATACAGCTTTGGCGTTGTACTTTTTCTTAGCGCCGGGCAGGAAGGCCGGCACGAGCTTCGCAATGATGCGATGTACTACATCGGTTAAATTGAAATCTAAATACATAGCTAATAGTTTTTAATTAATTACTCTTATTTCTTTTAATCTTATCGGATGTTTAAAAATGCGTTTTAATTTGATGCAAAGATAAGCAAATTTTTTTATGTAGCCAGGATTACAGGAACCAGGAGCCAAGACGCTACGCCGTTTGGTTCGATGAGTTAAGAGTTAATAGTCAGTAGATAAGACCTGCTATGCGCTTTTGCTTGATAACTTTTGATGGCTTTGCTCTTCATCCATCCGGCCTGCGTAGCAGTCTTGATTCCTGTAATCTTGGCTCTTGGTTCCAGTCTGCGTAGCAGTCTTGATTCCTAAATCATAATCAATAATTATTATTACCTTTGAGCCTTCGGAGGTAGTGGCTACCGCCGACGTCGTTGTTAGATTTAAATACTGATAATATGAAGCTTATAGCTATTCGGCGGATCTCGATTCCGCTTATTACGGCATACGCTTTAGCGATTGCCTCGTGCAGCGACCCTGATAGGATCGCCATGCAATTGCCGTCGATAAGTATTGAACGTACAGATGCAGAGGGCGAAACGAGGCTGCACATAAGGTTCACGCCCGACAGCCGCACGGCACGATTTGTCTATGCCTTAGGACATGAATCGCACCTAAAGGATTTCGATAGCGAGACCATGTCAGGGATGCAATATTGCGAAGGTAACAGCATCACTGACATTACTTTCGATGGCTTGGAGGAGGACTATATTTACACCGTATTTGCCAGAGCCTTCGATGCGCAGGGTCGGGCAGGCGATGTGGCTTCGATGAAGTTGCGCACCGCAACTCGCAAGTTTACAGTTAAATTGGACTTCATTTCTGACCATGCCGCAGCCTTTACCATGTCGCAATCGGGATATTACTGTAAGTTGAAATATGCTTTGGATCAGCCCTGTAAGGCAAATCTCTTCCGAAGCGGATCCCTCGATGGCCATACAGTGGAATTGCCCTCAGAATTAATCGAATACGCAGGTGGATACACTGCTACTTTCTTCGATCTTGATGCTGCAAGTCAGTATGCTTTCTATGTGCAGGCTTACGATCGCTTTGGAGGCGTATCCGAAGTTATCGAATTGGCTGCCAGCACATACGCCGAAGGTGCATGTCCATCGGTAAACTTGCAGTTGATTGATATCGACGTCTATAAAGGAAGATACGAGCTTGTAGCTAATGAACACTGTGGCAGATATGCGGTATGGATCGACCGTAATCAGCTCGTACAGAGCAGTATCTTCGAGGAATGGGGGGCGCGTGGAAATGCACTCGAACTGCTCGATTCCTGGGTAAGGAATAGCAATAACTCATTGAGCATAAGCCATAACGGAGAAGATATAAGGGTCGAAACACGCTCGCCAATGTTCACTACCGACGAAGAGTTTGCAGCATACGTAATCACTTATGATAAAGCCAATAAGCCCTTTGCTATACAACGCTTTGGGACATACTCGGCGCCCTCCTACGAGCCAGCCGCAGGAGAGGCCGAAGTTACTGTGACGGTCGGCGAAGTGAGTTCATCCAGAGCTAAATACAGTTTTAGCCCAAATCAACATACAATTCTGTATCTTTTCGAGACTATCGACGCCGACTGGTGGGACGCTTTGATTGATACTGAGGAGGAAAAGTACGAGGGGCTGAGGCAGATACTCGCCTACGAATATCCGCTTGAATATCTTGATGTTCTTTACAATGGGCATTGGATGCATCATCGCGATCAGCCTCAAAGCTGGATCGAAGATAGCCCTGACCTTCAAGCAGGTAAGCGATATTACGCAGCCGCCTTTGCCATCAATGTCAATGGGGAATGGGGGAAACTTAGTTTAACTGAATATACCACAGCGCCTTAATCCAATCAAGATATGAAAACAATCCACACATCCAACAGTCCAATAGCCAAAGCATCCAAAGGTCTAATTCTGCTATCCGCAGTAAGCCTTATTGTAATGGAAATCAGCATAATATCCTCATGTAAAAAAGATGAATCCGCCGACCTCATTCGGCTCGATCTCGAACAGTACACCTTTCCACCCGAAGGTGGTAAGCGTAGTTTCAAGGTGCAGGCCGCCGCTGGCTGGACGGCGCTGAGCGACAGCGTAGAATGGCTACTGACGTCGAAATCAGAAAGCGAATTAATTCTGGAGGCAAAGCCTAACAGCGCCAGCGATATACGCACAGCTATCTTTACTCTTAAATCGGGGGTAGCCTCAAAGACACTTCGGATAGAACAGATTGCTAATGAGGCATATCCGCGATACGCCAGAATCGACCATTTCTCTCCGGCTGTAATATCCCCATCGGGAAATTATATCGGCGGATTGATTTACAACACATTCCGCGATGATTATACGCCTGTGGTGATAAACATTCTAAGCGGTCTGCAAATCGAATACAGCAGTCAAAGGCTTAATTATGATGCTAATGCCTACCCTGTTGCCATAGCCGATAACGGCACTATGATTATGAACTTCGACGATTATTTCTATAGCTATCCACTCGCTGATAATCAGCCAAAAGCAATAGCCGCGCCACAGGGAGCAACCTCCATTCTGGTATATGCTATTTCGGCTGATGGTTCAACTATGGTTGGAGCTTCATTCTTCACTAATCCAATGCAATACCGTCCAACTAAATGGATAAACGGTCAGCCGCAGATCATGCCCATGCCACGCGACAATTGCTTTGGCGAGGCCTTATCAAACGGCGCCTTAGCGCGTGGCTGTTCTGCCGATGGATCTGTGATTTACGGCTCGGAATGGGATGACGCAGGACTGCTTTATTGGAAGGACGGGGAGGTGAAATACGTCGGCGCTGAACTCTGGAATAAGCATAACTTGCTGATTGACGATTGGTGGGGCACGAGCCTTAGAGCATACGTGGATAAGGCCGAAATGGAGCATGAATTAAATCGCATAAGCCTGAATGGAAGGTACATAGTCTTCGGATACGCCAGATATTCAAGCGATGATGCTCGACAATTGATTCGAAGGATTTATCCGGGCTTTATCGATCTCCAAAGCGGGCAATGCACTGTGCTTGAGCAGGAAGACCTGGCCGACATGCTCCCTACCACAGCCTCCGACCAAGGCATAATGTTTTATAGCGATAAGGCTATGGTTGAGGGTTTTGCTTACAATAGCTCGGATGGAGCTTCGGGCAGAATGGTAAATGTAAGAGACTGGATACATGATCAATACCATGTAAATTTGATGAGCGGTCATCTGATTGAAAGGGTATCTTCGGATGCTAAAACCATCTTTGGAAACATTCGCCTGAGGATGAACGGGCAATACACAGCATACACAGTAAATTGGTACCTTAAAGTACCAGATAATCATTAACATAACAATATCAACTTATTTAAAAAAGCAATGAAAACTTCTAAATTATTAACAGTAGCCCTTTGTGGCTTACTTGCACTTGCATCGTGCAAAAAAGACGAGGAGCCGTCTAATCAATTGACGCTGACTCCCGAAAGTTTGAACTTCACCAGCGCCGAATCGACGCAGGCAATCAGCGTAAACACTGATCGTGAATGGACTGCAACGCCAAACAGTACTTGGGTTTCGCTTGATACTACCTCCGGTTCAGGCTCCGGAACGATTAACGTTACTGTTAAGCCTAATATTTCCGTTGAGCCACGAACTACAAGTGTTACAGTGAAATCCGTAGGATCAAACCTAACGCGCTCGGTAAGCATCACTCAAGAAGGTTCGCAGCAGGCGATTAGTGTAGAAAACAAACGTCGTTCAATCGGGTCATATCAGCAGGCCATAGAAGTGCATCTATCTGCAAATGTGCCATATCTGGTAAACGTCATAGAGGCTGGCTGGGTGCAGCCCGAAGCCGGAGCGGGCGCGCAAACTACGCCTATGCAGTTCTTCAATATAAATGCGAATAACACCAGCTCGTCGCGCACAGCTCGCGTAGTATTCAGTATGGCAGGCAATTCGGACATAAGCGACACTCTCTACCTGACCCAGCTAACGGAGGTGATGACCGGCAGGCTTAAAGATAGTCTGGCTCTGGTAACTATTTTTGAATTGACCGGTGGCAATAATTGGACTGATAACGCGGGCTGGCTGGAAGCTCCTCTTGAAGAGTGGAGTGGCGTGTCTTTGGAGAATAATCGCGTCATAACACTTGACTTACAGGGTAAATCGCTTAGCGGAACTATCCCGCCGGAAATAGGGCATCTTGATGAATTGACGGCGCTTTATCTTGCTGGTAATTCCTTGACAGGAAACATTCCTGATAATCTGATGTATCTGTCGAAGCTCGTGATTATGTACCTTAATGACAATCAGCTAAGCGGCTCTATTCCTTCTAATTTGTTCGCTATGGATAGTCTGCAAATCGTGCATTTAGAAGGTAATCAACTCACCGGAGCAATTCCTGACCATTATGCTACTCCGTCGAGGCTTCAGGAGATATATCTGTCGTACAATAATCTAACAGGTTCTATTCCTGCGGAATTAGGTGATCTTCAAGAGCTAAGCACCATCGAAATCATTGGCAATTCGCTATCAGGAAGTATCCCGTCGGAACTTGGCAATGCTCCAAAACTCTTCCTCCTCGACCTGTCAGAAAACAATCTCACAGGCAGTATTCCCGGAGCGCTGGGCTTAGCGCCGGAGCTGACAATATTCGTTCTTGCCGGCAATCAATTGTCGGGCGCAGTTCCGCAGTCCGTCCTCGACAAGGTTAATGAGGCAGACGTATATACTTTTATAATTTGTCCACAGCAGGGAGCAGGTTTTAATAATTACACTTGTCCGGCAGAGTGATAGCTGCTTTCTTGATTGAGAATCAGTAAACAAGAATAAAGAACCAAGACACTACGCGAGCTGGTTTGATGAAAAGACCTGCATCATTTACAATGCAAAACGAGAGTCAATCCAGCCTGCGTAGCGTCCTGATTCTTGGTTCTTGAAATCCTGAATCTCTCTTAATTCATAATTCTTACTGTCTGTTTTAATCATTGAAACAGAGGTTTAATAAAAAATTGCAAAAATTTTTGCTAAGGAATAATAATTATATCTACCTTTGTAGCGAATATCAGCATAGGATAACAGATGTTCTCTATGTGCATTATCAGACAATAACGTGATTAATAATGATTATAAAAGAAGCTACTCGACTTGGAAGTGTTCAGGAGTACTACTTCTCGGGTAAAAACCGCCAAATAGCGGCGATGAATCTTAATGGAGAAAAGGTTATAAATCTGGGAATAGGCAGCCCCGACCTTAAACCCTCCGACGAAACTATAGATGTGCTGTACGCTATCGCACAGAAGGATGATACTCATGGTTATCAGCCATACAGAGGCGATTCTGCTCTTCGACAGGAGATAGCTACATGGTATGCCGATACTTTCAAAGTGGCCTGCCTTCCTGACGAAGAGGTACTTCCCTTGGCGGGATCTAAGGAAGGAATCATGCACATCAGCATGGCCTTTATTAATCAGGGAGATGAGGTCTTGGTACCCGACCCTGGTTATCCGACCTATTCGTCGGCAACGCTTCTTGCCGGAGGCAAAGTGCGTAATTATAAGTTAAAAGAAAGCCTTGCTTGGCAAATTGATTTCGAGGAATTGGAAGCGCAGGATCTATCGAAAGTAAAGATCATGTGGACCTGCTTTCCCAATATGCCCACAGGCGCCAGAGCTACAGACGAAACCTATCTAAGGTTGATTGCGCTGGCAAAGAAGAATAGCTTTCTGATAGTGAACGACAATCCATATAGCTTGGTGCTTAACACTGAATACAAGAGTATTCTGTATTATCCCGGCGGCTTCGATGTGGCTGTGGAACTAAATTCTTTAAGCAAGTCGCACAATATGGCCGGTTGGCGTGTTGGCTGGATGTTAGGGCGTAAAGCCTATATCGATGCTGTGGTAAAATTCAAAAGCAACATGGATTCGGGAATCTTCCTCGGCATCCAAAGGGCTGCTGTTGAGGCTTTGCAGAACGCTCCCGAATGGCACCTTAAACGTAATGAGACTTATTCGCTACGTCGCAAGCTCGCCGAGCAGTTAGCTAAGAGGTTGAATTTGAGCTTCGACGAATCGCAAGTAGGTTTGTTTCTCTGGTGCAAGATACCCGACAGCGTAGAATCGGGCGAGGCCGTGAGCGACATCCTTTTAGAGAAAGCGCGAGTATTCATTACGCCCGGTTTCGTCTTCGGAAGCACGGGCGAGAGATATGTACGTATCTCATTATGTACGCATCACGACAATTACATGGAAGCTATACGTCGCTTAGACAAAGCAAAAATAGAATTTAAATGAGATTTAAAAGTTCACATAAACTATCCTTTGTTATATTTCTGGGACTGACGTCGGCAGCGCTTAGGGCTGAACCACTGTGGCTTCGCTATCCGGCTATCTCGCCCGACGGAAAGCAGATTGCCTTCACCTATCGCGGCGATATATATAAGGTATCAGCCGCAGGCGGCGAAGCAAAGCAAATCACTGTTCACGAGGGATATGAGTATATGCCTGTGTGGTCGCCCGACGGAAAACACATAGCCTTTGCAAGCGACCGTAACGGAAACTTCGACCTTTATACCGTACCGTCGGAAGGCGGACAGTGGCAACGACTTACGACCTGGTCGGGAAGCGAGTCGCCATATAGTTTCACGCCCGACGGGAAGCGAGTGGTGTATAGCGCTAAAATACAGGCGCCGGCCATGAGCGCAGCCTTCCCTTCGGGGGTGATGAGCGAACTTTACAGCGTAAGCACGGACGGAAAGGGTCGTCCCGAACAATTTCTGGCTACACCTGCCGAAAATGTATCTTTCACATCCGACGGAAATCTGATGGTATATCAGGATAGAAAAGGACAGGAAGACCGTTTTCGCAAACATCATAAATCCTCGGTAACGCGCAATATCATGCTCTATAACATTAAAACAGGGAAGCATACAGAGCTGGTTGGCGATGCCGGGGAAGACACAAATCCGGTGTTTACTGCCGACGGAACGCAGATATATTTCTTGAGCGAAAGATCAGGCATTTATAATGTGTACTCCTTTGACCTTCAACAAGCGGATAAGATACGTCAGCATACTGATTTCAAGACCCATCCTGTACGTTTCCTGAGTTTGGCGCAGAACGGAACAATGTGTTTTTCGTTCGACGGGGAACTTTACACCCAAGAGCAAGGAGGTAAAGCAAAGAAAGTCAAAGTGATGATAAACGATTCCGATAAATCCAACGGATTGCTGCATCTTAATAACAAGAACAACTGGGGCAAGGCGGTCTCGTCAGATGGACGACAAGTGGCTGTAACAATGCGCGGTGAAATCTTCGTTACCTCTACCGAATACAAATACAGCAAACGTATAACTTCGACCTCCGCTCAAGAGGAGTGGCCATCCTTCTCACCGGATGGGAAAACTCTGGCTTATGCTTCGGAACGCGAAGGAGTTTGGAATATATACACAGCCAAACTCTTGCGTAGCGACGAACAGTATTTCTTTAATGCGACATCCATAAAGGAAGAGCCTCTCTTTGAACGATCATCAACAGAAAGGATGATCCCGAAATTCTCGCCCGACGGTACCGAACTTGCCTATATCGAAGACCGTAACAAGCTCATGGTCTATAATTTCGCTACACGTAAAACACGCCGGATTACCGACGGAAGCTATAATCCCGACTCGTCGGGAAACATCGATTACGAATGGTCGCCCGACGGACAATGGTTCGCTCTGGTTTATGTGCCGAACAAACACATGCCATATTCCGACATAGGCTTAGTAAGCTCGAAGGGAGGCAACATAACCAACCTCACCGGCAGCGGCTATACCGATGCTAATCCTCGCTGGGTACTCGATGGCAACGCAATTTTGTTTCGCTCCGAGCGTTACGGAATGAGAAATCATGCTTCCTGGGGATCGCTCAACGATGCTATGCTGATCTTCATGAACCGGAAATCATACGACCGCTTTATGCTTAGTGATGATGACTTCAAACTACTTAAAGACAGCGAGAAAGATCAGAACAAAGCTAAGGATGAAACTAAATCGGAACAAGAAGATAAAGATAAAAAAGACAAGAATACGAAGGACCAGAAAGCAGGAGGAAATTCTCGCAGCAAACCTTCCGACAGCATAGTTATGGAATTGGAGAACATCCTTACTCGTACCATACGGCTAACCCCCTCTTCCTCGCAAATGGGCGACGCTCTGCTCAATAAGGACGGCAGCAAACTCTACTACCTTGCATCCTTTGAAAAGGGATACGACCTGTGGTCGATAAATTGCCGGACAAAAGAAACTAAACTCGAAGTAAAAGAGGCCGGTAGCGCTCCTCTCTACCTCGATAAGGAGGGAAAGAACCTCTTTCTCTTGGGACGAGCAATGCAAAAAATCACATTATCAGACAATAAGAAAACAACAATAAACTGCCGCGCAGAGATGACCGTGAATCTTGCCGAAGAACGTCAATATATGTATGACCATGTTTGCCGTCAGGAAGAAAAGAGATTCTACACAGTCGATATGCACGGAGTCGATTGGCCGCTGATGAAGAAAGCTTACGCGCGCTTCTTGCCTTATATTGATAATAATTACGACTTTGCAGAGCTTCTTAGCGAACTTCTGGGCGAACTCAACGTGTCGCACACAGGCGGACGCTATAAGCCGACTCCGGAAGATCCCGATGCTACTGCTCAATTAGGGCTGTTTTTCAACTGGGACTATAAGGGCGATGGCCTGCTGGTAGATGAAATACTGGAACTTGGCCCCTTCGACAAGGCCGCTTCCGACATGAGGCGAGGCTGCATTGTGGAAGCAATCGACGGCGAAAAAGTGCTGGCCGACAGAGACTACTTCGCCCTGCTCAATAGAAAAGCCGGCCAAAATACCCTGATCAGTTTCCGTAATAAAGAAACAGGAAAAGTGAGCGAAGAAGTGGTCAAACCCATCAGTATATCGCAACAGAACTCCTTGTTATACAAGCGCTGGGTCAAGCAGAGAGAGAAGGATGTGGACAAGCTTTCGGGTGGACAGTTAGGCTATGTGCACATCGAAAGCATGGGAGACCCAAGCTTCCGCACCATCTATTCCGACATACTTGGACGCTTTAACTCAAAGAAAGGCATAGTGATAGATACCCGCTTCAACGGCGGAGGGCGCTTGCACGAGGACATAGAAGTGCTATTCAGCGGACAAAAGTATTTTACGCAGGTGATACGCGGACAAGAAGCCTGCGATATGCCAAGTCGCCGATGGAACAAACCATCGATAATGATAACCGGCGAAGCTAACTACTCTAACGCTCACGGAACTCCATGGGTATATCGACATACGGGAACAGGCAAAATCGTCGGTATGCCGGTGCCGGGAACCATGACCAGCGTATCGTGGGAAACACTTCAGGACAATACCTTAGTCTTTGGAATTCCCATAGTTGGATACCGCCTGCCGGATGGCTCATACTTGGAAAACGCTCAGCTCGAACCGGATATAAAGATCAGCAATAAACCCGAATCGCTGATCGGAGGAAAAGACGAACAGCTTGAACGCGCAGTAAAAGAACTCCTTAAATTATGAATCGTGAATCGTGAATTATAAAAAAGCATAATTGAAAAGCTGATGAATAAGAACGAAACATATATTATAAGCAAACAGCGTCGGAGTAGCAACGTGTTATTTGATTTAGATTGTCATAGGATCAGAATGTTTTTTAGTTTTTGCTTCTCCGGCGCTTTATCATCAAAAGGAAATAAACCCTTGAATTATAATTATATTAAATTAATGACAAGATGGCGTCAGGACTTCAAGACTGGTGTAAACTTAGATGACATCTCACCCTCTGAACTATGCTTTTCGTCTTATCCTGACGCTTTTCTGCAAACGATAGATCCTCAGGGAAATCCACAAACGATAACCCTTAAAAATACCCCGCGTCAGAGCCCTCGTTTAGTCAAAGAAATTCTTTATTTTGTCATAGTTTTGCAAGCTTGTTTGACTGGCTCTGACGCTTTTCTAAAACCATTCAAACTGCTCTTGAAGCAGAATATAATACGAATTAAAAACACATGGCATCAGGCTTAGTAGTCGTAAGATCTTATCACTCATAACAAAAACTGTTTTTAAATTAAACATTGCTAACCTGATGCCTTTTTAGTTTGATACCAATTAGAACAAATGTACAGCATACTTTTATTTATAACCTACGGTTTACTGTGGCTTGCCTCGCCATTCAGTAAGAAAATACGCGCCTGGCTGACCATGCGCAACGGCACTATCAAAACCTTAGCAGCTTCGCTATCAAAAGAAAACCAGCCAATTGTGTGGCTGCACTGCGCTTCGCTGGGCGAGTTTGAACAAGGACGACCTATACTCGAAGCCTTTCTGCAACGACATCCGCAGTATAAAGCCCTGATTACCTTATATTCTACTTCGGGATACGAACAAGTTAAGAAATACCATAGCGCCCATTATCTGGCTCTGCTTCCGCTCGATACCTGTTTCAATGCCCGTCGATTCGTAAAAACAGTAAAACCTCAAATGACGCTCTGGATACGCTACGAATTTTGGAGTAACCATCTGAAAGAGCTGAAACGCAATGACTATCCTTGTTATCTGATCTCGGCTACCTTCCGTAAAAGGCAAATATTTTTCTACCCATGGGGATGGTTCTTCCGTGCTATACTTCGCTGTTTCAACCATATCTTCGTGCAGAACGAGGCATCGCAGGAACTACTCGCGAAAATAAACATAGCCTCGACCGTAACCGGCGACACTCGCTTCGACCGTGTTATAGAAATCGCCGCTCGCAGCAAGGACTATCCCACAGTGGCGCAGTTTGCCGAAGGCGGAAAAACCCTTATCGCAGGAAGCTCATGGCCCAGCGACGAGCGCGTACTCGCAGAGGTGATGAGGGAATTTCCTGATGTTAAGTTAATTATGGTGCCGCACGAAATCGATGAGGCTCATATCGCCGAAATTGAACAGCGCTTTACCTATCGACGTACCATACGCTATACCGAAGCCGAGGGGAAGGACATGAAACAATATGACCTGATGATAATAAATACCATTGGAATGCTCTCGTCCATTTACCGTTACGCACAGGTAGCCTACATAGGTTGCGGCTTCGACGATGGGATACACAATATCTCGGAAGCAGCCGTTTACGGCATACCCGTAGTGTTTGCGCCTAACTATCATAAATTCGAGGAAGCCAACGACTTGGTAGCCATGAAAGGCGCTCTCGTTATACGCAACGCCGAAGAGCTGATAGCTGTAATTCGCTCGCTTTATACTGACGAAAATCGCCGACAGCTTCTTGGCAAAATATGTAAGGACTATATCTTTGCCAACTCCGGCACCTCAGAGAAGAGCCTGAATAAAATCGACGCCGAAAGCAATTATTCTCATAACGAGCCGAAAGCCGAAAGCCGAAGGCAGTAAGCACGAACGCAGAAAAGCCGAAGGCAGAAGGCACAAAAGCAGAAAGGCGGAAGGCAGAAAGCACAAAAGCAGAAAGGCAGAAGGCAGAAAGCAAGATGGTATGTTTGCTTTCTGCCTTTCTGCTTTTCTGCCTTCTGCCTTTCTGCTTTCTGCTTTTCTGCTTTCGTACATTCTTGCTTTTCAGCCTATTGCCTTCTGCTTTCGGCGAATAAGTCGGAATGGTATTCAAGCAAGCCTGCCAACGGCGACTGGTGAACTGCACCCAGCTGTAATCCCTTACGTGAGAGGACTTTTTCGAGGCTGGATCGGAAGATATATGCAATGCTGCCGGTAAAATGTATTGGAAGCATCTTCGATTCCGGATAAAGCAGGATGTTCCTCTCGACGAAAGCATTAAAACCCTCGTCCACTAAGGCTGATATTTCGGAGCATTGGATATGCTTGGCGATAAAGTGCGTAAAACCAGCAAGGTATCTGTTAGGTAAAGGTCTGCGATATACGCTTTCTTGGATATCCTCTTTTGAAGCATTGTACTGTCGTTCAAAATCATCTCTTATATAACCCGGAAGCATCCCTCGCAGAAGGTCGGCCAGCAGGCGACGTCCAAGAAAAGCGCCACTGCCTTCGTCGCCCAGAATGAAGCCCAAGGGAGGGATATTGCTTACGATCTTCTCACCATCATAATAACATGAATTGGAGCCTGTTCCAAGGATACAGGCTATCCCCTCGCTATGGCCGCACAGGGCGCGTGCAGCTCCAAGCAAATCGCTTTCAACAGTAACGTCGTCTGTGCCAAAGACAGTCCGCAGGGCTTCGACTATGGCTTGCTTCTTATGCGGCAAAGCGCCGGCGCCATAGAAGATTACCGTCGATACTCGCTCTACCTCAAGCGTAAACTCGCGTTCGAGTAGTGATACGATCTCATTTGTACTAAGATAAAAGGGATTTATGCCGCCTGTACGACAACGACAATCGCCCATAATCCACTCTGTTTTAGTGGAACCACTATCAGCTATTAGTATCATTGCATTAAAATTTATTAATATTTGTAGAATCAAGATTACAAGAACCAAGAGCCAAGACTGCTGCGCAGGCTGGCTTGTCGGCTTATCGCCCGCGCCTTGTTCGTCTAAAGTCGTTTAATTCTTAATCCTTAGTTATTCATTATTACAATTCATCTTTCTCATCAGCAGGAACTTTAATTCGATCTGACGCTGATCGGATCAACGATCTAATGCCGATCGGATCAACGATCTAATGCTGATCGGATGTCCGATCCAATGCTGATCGTTGATCCGATCTAATGCTGATCGTTGATCGGATCTGCATTATCTCTATATATGGAGCAGGAAAGTACTGCGTACTTCTCTTGCGTCTTTTAGCAGTTTGCCCCCTCCCTTGGTTGAGCTTTGCGTGCGGATTAGAAGCGTGTATTCCTCTCCGGATGATAGCTGGTCGGGCATAAGCAGTTTCAGTAGGCGCGGCGTGTTCTGAGCTATGGCTTTGACGGGCTTTTCGACGCCTTCGGAATTAACTAAAAATGCTCCTACCCTATTGGCATGTTGTGCATCGGATTCTACTTTTAAGCCGTATCCGCACACTGCTACGATGTTACCCGGCGTGATGAGCGAGTCTGTAGTGCCGGTAGCTTCGTCGATTACTGTGCCGATAATGCCGTTCGACTCTTCTACTCCGTCGAAAACTACTTCTACCTTAGAGCGTATATACTCGCGCAGGAGGCCGCCGACGGTGATCTTCGCTTCGGGATAAAGGCCTTCGGGAAGGGCTGTTTCGGCGCCATCGTACTCGCCCGGTATGCGTATGCTGATGCGAAACAGATTGCTTCGGAAGCGATAATTATCGGCTACCAGATACATAATCAGTTTCTCGGCTGCGCGAAAGCCCTCCTCTATCACTTTCGGTGAGGTGGAGATGTTGTACAGGCTGGCTTTCGAGGCTACGTCGTGGATGTCTAATTCGGTCTGTAGCGCTGCTTTAGCATTGTATTTTTTCTTGGCGCCGGGTAAGAAGGCCGGCACGAGCTTAACGATGATGCGATGTACTACATCGCTTGGATTGAAATCAATAAACATAAATAGCGGGTTTTAAGTGATTATTTTTATACGGTTTACTGTTGTTCCATGTCAAAGAATGTTCTATAATTCGATGCAAAAATAAGTAAAATTTTTTAATGATTCAGGATATCAAGAACCAAGAGCCAAGACGCTGCGCAGTATGGAAGCAGAAAGCAGAAGGCAGAAGGCAGGCTGGATGCAGGATAGCAAGAACCAAGAGTCAAGACAGCTACGCAGGCTGGATACAGGATAGCAAGAACCAAGAGTCAAGACGGCTACGCAGGCTGGTTCGAGGATTTTTTATAGATAGATTATAGTTGAACCAGCTTGCGTCGCTGTCCTGGCTCTTGGTTCTTGTAATCCTGAATCCAACCTGCGTAGCAGTCTTGGCTCTTGGCTCTTGTAATCCTGCATCCAACCTAATTATTAATTAAAAAAGTGTTATATTTGCGGCGGCATAGGTGGCTATAGTCTATGTCGTGAATTTATTATACATAATGGTGAAACTTCTTTTTACTAAGTCTGTTGCAGCGCTGATGCTGCTTACTGTTACGGGGATTTCGGCAGGGCCGGAAGAGGCGCCTGTGCCATCGAAAAGGTACTTTGCAATGCCTGTAACATCCGAAGAAAGCCGCTGGGTCGATTCGGTGATGAACACTCTGACCCCCCGCGAACGAATTGCGCAGCTGTTTATGATGCCGGCCTATTCTAATCTTGATGATAATCATACATCAAACATACGTTATAGCATTACGCGGTATAAGATTGGGGGCTTGATTTTCTTTCAGGGTACGCCTGAGAAACAGGCCGAACTGACGAATATGTATCAAGCGGCCTCGTCGGTACCGCTACTTATCGGTATGGATGCGGAATGGGGCGTGGGGATGAGGTTGAAGGATGTGCTATCGTTTCCGAAGCAAATGGCTCTTGGCGCAATCAGCAACGAGGCTCTGCTTCACGAGCTTGGGCGCGAATTTGCTCGGCAATGCAAGTTGCTGGGCGTGCATATCAATTTTGCTCCTGACGTGGATGTTAATAATAATCCGGCTAATCCGGTGATTAATTATCGTTCATTCGGCGAAAATCGCCATAATGTGGCGCGTAAGGGCATTGCGCTTATGGGCGGTATGCAGGCTGGTGGACTGATGTGCTGCGCGAAGCATTTTCCGGGTCATGGCGACACGGACGTCGATTCGCATTTCGCTTTGCCTGAGCTATCACATTCCCGAGAAAGGTTGGATAGCTTGGAGTTACGTCCTTTCGACGATATGATTAAGGCTGGGGTGGAGCTGGTTATGGTGGGTCATCTCTTTGTGAAATCGCTTGAAGATGAGGGGAGAACTGTGCCATCTTCTATATCGAAGAATGTTATAGATGGATTGTTGCGCAGGGAAATGGACTTTCAGGGTTTAATAATAAGCGACGCTTTGAATATGAAGGGATTGGCCGATAACGCCGGCGGTGCGAACATCACTGTCGAAGCGCTGAAAGCGGGGCATGATATTCTGTTGATGCCCGACGCCGTCAGCAAAAACCTTGATGCTATCGAAGCTGCTGTATCAAAAGGAGATCTCGACCGTGAGGAGCTTGAGCGACGTTGCAGAAAGGTGCTCACGGCTAAGTATAGGGCAGGCTTGAGCGTCGCTCCAAAGCCATTGGAGACTAAGGGTTTAACTGCTAAATTAAATTCACCTGAGGCATACGCTCTGAAGAACAGGCTTACGGAGGCGTCTATTACCTTGATTCATAATAAGAACAATCTCATTCCTTTTAAAGATATTGATAAGCATCGCTTCGGATATTTGGCTGTGGGCGGGACGAAGCTTGGGGCTGTTTTCGGCGAGCGCCTTTCGCTGTATGCCGATTTCGTTTCGGCCTCAGTATCAAAGGCTCCAACGGCTGTGGAAATAGCTGCTGCTGAGCAGAAGTTGGCCGACTGCGACGTAGTAGTTGTTGGTTATCATTCTACTGCGACGAATCCCCGTCAGGATTTTGGGCTAAATTCCGCCGTGATGGAGTTTATAGCCCGTCTTGGTAAGACGAAGTCGGTGGCGCTGAATTATTTCGGTTCGCCCTACTTCTTATCGCGCATATCGGAAACGCCAAGCCGGTACTGCGGCGCCATCACTGTGGGCTACGATAATTCGGATGAAAGTCAAGATCGTACTGCTCAGCTGCTTTTTGGGGGGATACCGTTTACGGCGAAGTTGCCGGTTACGCCAAGTCCGGAATTTCCCGAAGGTTACGGGATAGAAACCTACAAGTCGATACGTCTCTCTTACGTTGTGCCAGAGGAAGTTGGCCTATCGAGCAAATCGCTTGAAGGCATCGACTCTTTGGCGCAAATGGCTATTGCGCGTCACGCCGCTCCGGGTTGTCAGATACTCGCTGCACGTCGAGGCAAAGTGTTCTATAGGAAGGTCTTCGGACATCATACTTACAGCAAGGCCACGCCGGTGAGGTTTTCTGACGTTTACGACTTAGCTTCGATGACCAAGACCAGCGCTACGCTTCCGCTGGTGATGCGTATGGTGGACGAGGGTAAACTCGATCTCGATAAAGGTTTGAAGAACTATGTTGTCCTGCATCAAAACAGCGATAAGGGTAAGCTGAAAGTACGTGATATACTGTTACATCAGGCAGGTCTTCGAGCTTGGATTCCTTTCTATTTGGATTTCTTTACAACTCCCGATAAGTCGCCGGCAATCGGCAGAAAGTCTGCTAAATACGGGGTACAGTTACCCGGTACGCATCGCTATCTGCACAACAGCTACAGATTGGATCCGAAGCTATTCGCATCGAGAAGGAGCGAGGCTTATAATCAGGCTGTTGCTGATGGACTTTTCGCTTCGATCAAGGCTCGTGAGGAGGTGTATAAAAGTATGGATACGTCGAACCTGATGAGTAACGTATATCGCTACAGCGATTTAGGTTTTCTGTACCTACAACGCATTCTCGAAACGGCTTATGGCGCCAGCGAAGACAAGCTTTTGCAGGCAGGTTTTTTGGAGCCTCTGGGCATGTACAGCACCGGGTATCTTCCACTGTCGAAGATAGATAAGTCGCGTATTCCTCCTACTGAAGATGATAAGATTTTCCGCAAGCAGCTCGTCAGCGGCTATGTTCATGATCCGGGAGCGGCTCTGCTTGGAGGAGTTGCTGGCCACGCGGGTTTGTTCGGCAATGTGGACGACCTGGCGAAACTGTACCAGATGTATCTTAACGGCGGCTCTTACGGCGAGAGGGATTATTTACGAGCGGAAACTTTGTCGGAGTTCACCTCTTGTATATCCTGTCGCACAGGGAATAGACGCGGACTTGGCTTCGACAAACAGGAACCTGATCCCAAGAAATCAAGCCCCGTATGCAAAGAAGCCTCGCTTTCGAGCTACGGACATCTGGGTTTCACCGGAACAATAGTGTGGGTCGATCCCGACCGCGAACTGATTTATATCTTCTTGTCTAACAGAGTATATCCTTCGGCCGAAAACAGTACCTTGTCATCGCTTGGCACGCGAAGCGAGATACTTGCAAGGCTACTGCGGGAAATCGATAAAATCAATTAATCAAATATAGAATCAGGATTCCAAGAGCCAAGAGCCAAGACAGTTATACAGGCTGGCTTGACGGTATATTGGCACACCGGACGACTATGTTGTAATTTTATTTCATAATTAACTTTATCGATGGATTTGCCGTTCATCAAGCCAATCTGCGTAGCTGTCTTGGCTCTTGGCTCTTGTAATCTTGGTTCCTAATTAAGATAAAAGATGTTTCCAGAAGTTCATCACCGATATTCTTCGTCATTTACGCGCTATATGCGTCATTCTGATTTGATTCCATTGTTGGAGGCTTTTTCTGATGATTTCGAGTTAAATGTCGTCGGACGCTCCTTAGAGAATCGCGCTATATGTTGTATAAAAGCCGGTTGCGGGTCGATTAAGGTACTTGCATGGAGCCAGATGCACGGCGACGAAAGTACCGCTACGGGCGCTTTGCTCGATATCCTTAATTTTCTGCGGGCTTCGGATGTCGATTTCCGCAAAGAACGCTCTAAGATATTGAATGGATTGACGCTATATTTTGTTCCGATGTTGAATCCTGACGGAGCTGAACGGCAAATCAGGAACAATGCTATGGATGTCGATTTAAACAGAGACGCTCTCGATCAGGCAACTCCCGAATCGGCGATTCTTCAAAGTTTGTTTGATAGGATTGCGCCCGATTACGCTCTAAATCTGCACGATCAGGAGAGTTACTATGCGGCTTCGGGGCATAATCCGGCTACTATATCGCTCTTAGCACCTCCGGATTCTCCTGCACCGTCGCAATGCGGCAATCGTGCAAGGGCTATAAAATCAGTATGTTTCATCAATCGATTTTTGCAGAATTATATCCCCGGCGGCGTCGGCAAGTGGAGCGACGATTACGAGGCTCGTGCTTTTGGAGAGCATTTCCAGAAGGCCGGAAGCGCTACCGTGCTTATCGAATCGGGCGGATACTTCAATGATCCTGAGCGCAATGTAGCTCGCAAGCTGAACTTTTCCGGCATCTTGCAGCTCTTCCTTGCCATCGTCAGCGGGGAGTTAAATTCGATAGACGCATCAGAATATCAAACTATTCCGCTCAATAGGAAAGGGGTTTTATTCGATATAATCCTGCGTAAAGCGCGCATTATGAGCGAGGGGCGCGAAATCGTCTGCGATATAGGACTGCGCAAGACAGAGAAATTCGCCGAAGGTCGGCGGCTCGAAACCGCCTATACTATCGAAAGTACAGGCGATTTGTCGAACTTTGCCGGCTACGAGGAGTATCTTTTGCATTAGAATCAGGAGCCAAAGTTATGGGAATCAAGGCTTTCAACGGTGGTAATCCTTAAGGCTTTCCATCAGTTTCTGTCGCGAAAAGAATATTCTACTTTTTACCGTTCCAATTTTCAGGCCGAGAGTTTCGGCAATTTCTTTGTATTTGTATCCAGAAGTGTGCATCTGGAATGGTATTCTGAACTCTGATTCAAGGGAATCGATTTTGCGACTGATTTCTACAGCCGAGTAAGCCGATTCGACGCTAACTTGGTCGGGGCGGCTGTTTATCAGAAACTGGTTATCGCTCGAATCGAAGGTAGTAGCGTGCTTTATGTTTCTTCGATAATTGTTTATGAAAGTATTTCGCATTATAGCAAACGCCCATGCGCGCAAGTTTGTATCGTTTTCAAATTGCCCCTTGCAGGTCAAAGCCTTTAAAAATGTATCCTGAACTAAATCCTTAGCATCATCGCTGTTAGAGCTGAGGCTGTACGCAAATCTGGTCAAACTTTCCTCAAGCGCGATTAAATCAGTGTCGAACATTTGTGCTCTCATCATTTCAATTATTAAATTATTAACTCAATCTTTACAATCACTTCCTCTAAGATTGCTCAGTGGCGCGATTGTTTTCGGAAGTAAAAGTACTGTGCTTTTTCGGAATTGATACCGCTGCGCAAAGCAAAATCAGATAAATATGCACATCGTCTAAATAAGATTCGCTCATAACAAGCAGAATATAATCATCTTATATATTAATTTATAAATTTACTCTAAATTGCTTTATGGGCTTTTAGATTGTTAGACTTTTGGACTGTTGGACTGTTAGACTGTTAGATTTTTTGGACTTTTGGACGGTTAGACTGTTGGACTTTTAGACTGTTGGACTGTTGGACTGTTGGACTGTTGGACTGTTGGACTTTTAGACGGTGGCTTAGCTCAGTAAATGTCCAACAGTCCAAATGTCCAAATGTCCAAATGTCCAATAGTCCAACAGTCCAACAGTCCAAATGTCTAAAAGTCTAACAGTCCAAAAGTCTTTTAGACGATTTAACCGACAGCTTCAACCACTGCAACATAAGTTCTTCGCTTTCGTCTTCGGATAATTGCCAGCATACCTTGTGAGCGCGCAGGTTCGACGATAGAGCGTGCAGAATTATGGCCGCCGACACCGAAATGTTGAGGCTTTCGACAAATCCGCGCATCGGGATGTATAAAAATTCGTCGGCGCAACTTAGCGCTTCATCGGATAGGCCGGTAAGTTCGGAACCGAAAATCAAAGCACATTTGCCCGCAGAAACATCAAACTCGTCAAGAGAAAGCCCTTTTTCTGAGGGGCAAGTCGCAATGAGCCGGTATCCTTTGGCGCGCAATTGCTCAAGCGCAACTGTCGGAGTAACAGAGTATCGCTGAAGAGTAAGCCATTTTTCGGAACCTAACGAAACGTCGGGATTGATATTGTATGCGTTGATATTTTCCAGAATATGAACATCCTGAATACCAAAAGCGTCGCAAGTGCGCAAGACTGCGCTCGCGTTTTGAGACTGATAAATGTTTTCGAGACAAACCGTCAGATAACGTGTACGTTCCGCCAATCTCCGACGAAACATACTTACACGTCGGCTCAAAGCAAAACCCGACAGATATTCAATTTGTTCTTTCACGCTCTTTTCCATGATTGTCAATCAGTATTTTTACACATTTACACATTGTTAATATCACAAAAGTAAGAAAAATTATTCTGCTTTCTGCCTTCTGCTTTCTGCCTTCTGCTTCATAACTCCAAAAAACTCTTTACCTTTGTCCTCATGTCCGATACTTATTATACGATATCAGCTCCGTCGGAAGGAGTTTACAAAGAGAAAGGCAGTCGGTTTCTGGCTTTTGCCTATCCGCTTGGCGACGAAAGCGAGGTGCGACAACTGCTGACGGCCTTGAAAAAGAAATATTATGACGCAAGACATCATTGTTTTGCCTATCGTCTGGGCGCTTCCGGAGAAATATGGAGAGCTTCCGACGACGGAGAACCTTCGGGAACAGGCGGAAAACCAATTCTCGGACAGCTGACGTCGAAGAATCTGACCTGCGTCGCAATCTTTGTTGTTCGCTATTTTGGAGGAATAAAACTCGGAGTGTCGGGGCTGATAAATGCTTATCGGACAGCGGCTGCGGATGCAATCGCAAATGCCGAAATCATCGAACAGGAAGTAAAAGACACTCTTACGTTGAAATATAGCTATGATGATATGAATCCGATTATGAAAATCATAAAAGACATGCAGGCCGAAATCGTCGAACAGAACTTTGATTCTGAATGTTACATCAAACTCAGAATCCGCGCAGGAAAAACGCAGGAACTTAAAAGCAGACTGTCAAATGTAGATAGTATCACGCTAATTTAAACTGATTTACATTGTCGAAAGAATCTCTATCAGCCGCTTGTTTTCTGACGGCGTCCCGACGGTGATCCGCAGACAGCCGGCGCAAGCAAGCATAGAAGAACGGTCGCGAACTATAATGCCCTTACTAATGAGTTCGTTGTAAACTGCTCGCGGATTATCGACACGAATCAAAAGAAAATTGGCGTCCGAAGGGAAAATGCGCTTTATCAGAGGTATAGCCGATAATTGTTCTTCGAGATATTTTCGCTGACTGCGGATTTCGGAAATCTGCGAATCAACACTGACCGCAAGTTTATCGAGAACAAATTGCTGTGTGATAACATTCACGGTATAAGGATATTTCACTCGCGCAAATACATTCACAAGTTCGGGTTGAGCAAAAGCCATGCCGATGCGTAAACCAGCCATTCCCCAAGCTTTCGACAAAGTGTGAAGGATTATCAAATTCGGAAACTCGGGCAAACGCGACAAAAAACTCGCGCTATCCGAGAAATCAATGTATGCCTCGTCGAGAATCACCATGCCATTAAACTTCCTGATAAGCAATTCTATATCTTCGGACGGGAAGCTGTTTCCGGTAGGATTATTGGGCGAACAGATGAACATCAGTTTCGAACGCTCGTCGGTAGCCGAAAGCAAGGCATCGACGTCGAGCGAAAAATCTTCGCGCAGAGGTACTTCGCGCATTTCCACAGCGTTGATTGCCGCCGCCACACGATACATCCCGTAAGTAGGCGCTATGGAAAGAGCATTATCGCATTGAGGCTCACAAAAAATCCTGAAAGCTAAATCAATAGCCTCGTCGCTGCCATTGCCGCCGAGGAATATGCTTTCGGGCTGAGTTCCTTTTATTTGCGCCAAACGTTCTCGTAACGCGCGCTGATGCGGATCGGGATAACGGTTATACAGATTTCCATAAGGATTCTCGTTGGCGTCGAGATAGATACCCAGCGGGCCGGAGTATTCGTCGCGAGCCGTCGAATAAGGCGACAAATTGCGGATGTTCCGGCGTATTAATGATAGCGTTTCTTTCATGATTTCAATGTGCTTATACGGATTTTTACAGCATTGGCATGAGCATCAAGTCCTTCGGCTTCGGCCATAGTGATTATCGTCTCGCTCAGCGAGTTCAATCCCTGCGGACTTAGCTCCTGATAAGTAATTTTACGGACAAAACTGTCGGTATTCACACCGCTATATGCTCTCGCCCAGCCCGTTGTAGGAAGAGTATGATTTGTTCCCGAAGCGTAATCGCCGGCGCTTTCGGGCGAAAAATTCCCTATAAACACCGATCCTGCCGAAGTAAGGCCGGCAGCCACATCCCAGGCATTACGCATGGAAATAATCAGATGCTCAGGCGCATAAATGTTTGCAAAATCAAGCATATCTTTCGCCTCTGGCAAAATAATGATCCTGCTGTGCGATAGTGATTTCGCAGCAAATGCTCGTCGCGGCAAATGCTCCATCTGTTCATTCAGACAATCTTTTATCCGAAGAGCCAAATCCATCGAGCCGGTAAGTACAATTGCCTGACTATCGGCTCCATGCTCTGCTTGCGAGAGAAGGTCTGCGGCAACAAATGCTGCCTCAGCCGAATCATCAGCCATAATCATAACTTCCGACGGGCCGGCGGGCATGTCAATAGCCGTTTGACGCATGGCTACCATCTGTTTTGCACGTGTAACATAGCGATTTCCAGGCCCAAAAATCTTATCCACACGTGGAATCGTCGTCGTGCCGTAAGCCATGGCTGCGATAGCCTGAGCGCCTCCGACAGCAAACACGCGGCTTAGGCCGCACCGAGACGCAGCATAAAGAATCTCCGAAGCAACTGCGCCACTGCTCGATGGCGGAGTACAAAGTACGATTTCAGGGCATCCGACCACTTGCGCCGGAATCGCAAGCATCAAAACGGTTGAAAACAGCGGCGCTGTGCCGCCCGGAATATACAGACCAACACGCTGAATCGGTATGCTCTTTTGCAGGCATCGAACACCTGGCGAGGTTTCAATATCCACATCCGTAGAAAGTTGTGCCTCGTGGAATCGACGGATATTTCCGGCGGCGGTATCAATTGCGAGTTTCAACTGTGGACTGATTTTTTCTGCGGACGCATCAATATCATCCTTAGAAACTTGCAGTACAAAACTCTCTAAATTGTCGATTTCTTTTGATAATTGGAACAAAGCCTCGTCGCCGTCCTTAATTACGCGCTCGATTATGGTGGCGACGGTCTGCGATAATGATTCATTGTCAAGCTCATTGCGCATCGCCAACAAGGGCCAGCTGCGGCGCGTCGGATTTTCGATTATGCGTATCATTTACGGAATCATCTTTTCGAGTGAAAGCACCAGAATGCCTTCCGCACCAATGCTTTTGAGCGATTCAATTCTGTTCCACAGATCGTTTTCGCTGATGGCCACGTGCATCGAACACCATCCTTTCTGCTGAAGCGGCAGAATAGTAGGACTTTTGACGCCCGGAAGGATAGCGGCGGCACGCTCTACTGCCTCGCAGGGAAGATTCATCAGTACATATTTTATTCCGCGACTGCGCTGAACTGCATCAAAACGAAAAAGTACTTGATCGATTATTGACTGTTTTTCTGCTGATAGCGATTTACATCCAATCAGAACAGCTTCTGAATCCATCACTTTCTCGACCTCAACCAGCCCGTTTTTTACCAGAGTACCGCCCGTGCTGACTATGTCGAAAATAGCCTCAGCCATGCCTACCGAAGGAGCAACTTCAACAGAACCGGCGATGATATGTATCTCGGCTTCAACTGCGTATGCTCGTAAATAGTTTTCCAGAATACGCGGATACGAAGTAGCCACGCGCTTTTTGTGAAACCAGCGGACGCCTTCGTAAATCTCGCCCTTTGGAATGGCAAGCGAAAGCCGGCATTTGCCGAATCCGGTGCGATGAAGCACATCAACAGGAAATCCTTTTTCTTCGACTTCGTTTAATCCGACGATGCCGACGTCGGCCACGCCCATTGCAACAGCCTGCGGAATATCATCATCGCGCAGATACAGCGCCTCAATCGGAAAATTGTTAGCTCGCGTTAGTAGTTGCCGTCTGCTTTCGTCAATCAGAATCCCCGCTTCCGATAGCAGTTCAACGCTTTGCTCATTTAAACGGCCTTTAGCCTGTATTGCTATTCTTATCATAATATTGAAAAATTTCGCACAAAAGTACGATTTTTTAATGAATTATGAATTCATAATTCATAATTCCGCAGGTTGCCCGTCAGGGCATTAATATCAATAGAAAAACAATGTACCACACAGACCCCGAACCCCGTCAGGTGGGGTGTAAAAAATATGACTTGGGGTAAAAATATCTTCTTCCCTTTTATCGATGACAAAACCCTTATTTCCCAAGATTCCCTTAGATAACAAGCACCGTCCCGTTAGGGACGGAAT
>JAITGD010000203.1 GCA_031280885.1 Prevotellaceae bacterium
CGGACGCTTTGACCGTCAGATTTATGTGGATTTGCCCGAATACAGAGAACGTCTGGAAATCTTTCAAGTACACTTGCGCGGATTGAAGCTGGAAGAAGGCTTTAACATTGATTTTCTGGCACGTCAGACGCCCGGATTTTCCGGCGCCGACATCGCCAATGTATGCAACGAAGCAGCGCTGATAGCCGCACGTAAAAATAAGGAAACAGTTGGAAAACAAGATTTTCTCGATGCAATCGACCGCATAATCGCCGGATTGGAGAAAAAAAGCAAACTGATAACCAAGGACGAAAAACGCGCCATCGCATATCACGAAGCAGGACACGCCACCGTGAGTTGGATTCTGGAACATGCTAATCCTCTGCTGAAAGTTACCATAATTCCTCGCGGACGCTCCTTAGGCGCCGCATGGTATTTGCCCGACGAAAGGCAAATAACCACCACCGAGCAAATGATGGACGAAATGGCCGCAACGCTCGGCGGACGCGCTTCGGAAGAATTGACCTTCGGGAAAATATCCACCGGCGCACTCAGCGATTTGGAAAAAGTAACAAAACAGGCCTACGCTATGGTAGCCTACTACGGAATGAGCGATAAACTATCCAATCTCAGCTACTACGACTCGTCGGGACAGTCGGAATACATGTTCGCCAAGCCTTATAGCGAAAAAACAGCCGAAGCCCTCGACGATGAAGTTAAAGCACTTATAGACAAGGCATACGACGCTGCTAAAAGCGTCCTGATAGAACATCGCAACGGATTGAATACGCTGGCCGAACTTCTGCTCGAAAAAGAAGTGATTTTCAGCGAAGATCTGGAAAAAATCTTTGGCAAACGCAAAAACAATCGTCTGGAAGAACTCGGTCTCTTAGGCGAAAATTGAAATCTTGATAAATTGATATACGGTGTACAAAATAGTTAAAAAAGAACGTCTTGCCTCCGGTATCTATCTTATGGACATCGAGGCTCCGCGCGTTGCTCGCGCTGCTTTACCCGGACAGTTTGTCATAGTACGGATTCACGAAAAAGGCGAAAGAATACCTCTGACTATTTGCGATTATTCGGCTGAACAAGGCATAGTTACAATAGTTACGCAAGTGGTGGGAGCATCCAGCAAAATGATTTGTGCTAAAAACGAAGGCGATTCCCTGCTCGATTTTGTCGGACCTTTGGGACAACCATCTGAATTTGTGAACGAAACATCCGAAAAACTGCGCGAAAAAAAGATACTTTTCATCGCCGGCGGCTTGGGAACAGCTCCCGTATATCCGCAGGTTAAATGGCTGTATGAGAAGGGAATAAGTGTAGATGTGATAATCGGTGCAAAAAACAAAGATTTGCTGATTCTGCAAAACGAAATGAAAGCCGTATCCAAAAACATATACATCGCCACCGACGACGGTTCCTTAGGATTTAAAGGCTTGGTTACAGGCCTGTTCGACAAGCTCGTGAAGGAAGGAAAAACCTACGACGAAGTTATAGCCGTCGGCCCGATGATAATGATGAAATTTGTAGCCGCAGCAACCAAACCTTACGGCATAAAAACAACGGTGAGTTTGAACACCTTAATGGTCGATGGCACAGGCATGTGCGGAGCCTGCCGCGTAAGCGTGGGAGGCAAAATCCGCTTCACCTGCGTTGATGGCCCCGAATTTGACGGTCATCAGGTGGACTTCGACGAGGCGCTGCGCCGTCAATCGATGTACAGAGAAATAGAAAAAGAAGCAGATTGCAAATGTCTGGTAGATAAGAATATCCACAACGCGACGTCCGGAGACGAAAAAAATGCAGCTATTTAGTGAACATTTAATCCCGATGTACGTTAATATAAATGACGAAAGGGATGTTTTTAAATTTTCTTTTTGTCTTGTTTTCACATGGTTAGGTTTTATGTTAGAGAGAGGTCCGAAACGCTCGTTTCGGGCCTCTTTGTGTTTAAACGGAGTCAAGATAGCAGGAACCAAGAGCCAAGACAGCAGGAACCAAGAGCCAAGACAGCAAGAGCCAAGACTTTTGTATCCTCCCACAGAGAAAGCAATCCCGTCCAAAAGTCCAAAAGTCTAACCGTCCAAAAGTCCAAAAGTCCAAATGTCTAACCGTCCAAATGTCCAAATGTCCAAAAGTTTAAAAGTCTAAATGTCCATTTTTGTTTACCTTGCCATTATTCTTTCGATGACATTTTGGGGAATGTCTTTTATTTGGACAGACAGCTTGTTACAAGCGGGTTATCCTCCCATGTCAGTAGTTTTAATTCGCTTGATTTTAGTTGCTATTCTGCTTGGCGGAACTTGCATGGTAGCGGGCAAGATAGAAAAAATACAGCCCGGCGACCGCAAATTTTTCCTTTTGATGGCTGTGCTGGAACCCTTTCTGTACTTTATCGGCGAAACATACGGCATCAAAATTACCGGTTCGCCCACCTTGGCCTCGCTCGTGGTGTCGCTGATACCGCTGTTCAGCCCGATTGCCGGCATATATTTTTACAACGAAAAACTGAGTCGAAACAATTTACTTGGAATAGTTTTGTCGATTGTCGGCGTGTGTATAGCGCTGGCTGCTAACGAAAACCATACACAAAACGTAATCGCCGGAGTATCGCTTTTCATGCTGGCTGTGGTGTCGGCGATATTCTATTCGGTAGTGATAAAAAAACTTGCCGACCGCTACAATCCTTTTACTATAGTGGTGTATCAGAATGTTATAGGCATATTTTGTTTTCTACCTTTTGTGCTGATATTCGAGCGAAGCGAATTGTTTGCCGTTCCCTTCGCCGTATCGAGCGCTTTTCCTTTTCTGATGCTTGCGGTTTTATCTTCGAGTTTGGCTTTTTTGCTCTTCATTGTCGCCATCAAAACGCTGGGAATCACCAAAGCCAATATTTTTGTTACTTTGATACCGATATTGACGATGTTTTTCGCTTATCTAACTGCTGGTAAGCCAATTACGGCCATCGGTTCGATGGGCGTATGCGTAGTGGTCGCGGGCTTGATACTATCGCAACGTCGTGTCAAAAAGGCGATACGTCAATCGTCCGAAGAAAGATAAGCTACAAAATATTTGTAGCTGCCGGATTAATAACTCGGTCTGATATTTTCCGTTTTTTGCCCCAAATTCGGTCTGATATTTTCCGTTTTTTACCCCAAACTCGGTCTGATATTTTCCGAAAAGCGATTATCTTTGCACCCGTAACAGAACAAAAAACGATATGGAATATATTAGAGTTTATGTAGATTTAAAATTCATAGAGCCACGGATTAATATTAATTCTCAGATTATGCAAAGCGGCACAAGTTTTGAAAATACGTTCAGCAAAACCGTTCCTGAGTCTGCA
>JAITGD010000210.1 GCA_031280885.1 Prevotellaceae bacterium
TCACAAACTCAAGCGGGCGAAGCGGAACCATCCAAAACGGATAATCACACTTCGCCCGCAATAATTTACCCTCTTTACAACCGCCATAACAAAGTTCTCTTCGGACGTCATATCGCAGAAATCATCCGAAAACACTAAGGACGGAGCGCGAATCTCTTCGGACGACGAGCGGATCCTTTCGGAAGATGTGTGAATCTCTTCGGACGACGAGTGAATCTCTTCGGACGACGTGCGAATCTCTTCGGACGACGTGCGAACCTCTTCGGACGATGTGCGAACCTCTTCGGACGACGAGTGAATCCTTTCGGACGACGAGTGAAAACTCACGGACGATAATTGCACAAAAAACCTGTCGGGATAAAATCAAAACAAATCCCGACGGACAAACAAAAAACGACAGCAAAGCAGCTATTCGTTCACTAATCTACGGGATTGGTTTATTTCGATCACAGTAGCAGCGACAAAAACAGAATCGCGCGACTGTAAAACAGAAAGCGAATCGACGGCTTCGGCTCTGGACGCGAACACACCAGAACTCACAAGATAAGGTTTCTTTCCGCTGAGGTAAAATATCGACGGCGAAGACCCTGAAACAGCCCTGACGCAAGCACGAGCATCGCTATAGCTATCGAAATTACCCAGCAGGATACAAAATTTCGACTCGGAAACCATCGGCAAGCTCTGCGACGAAGCCGCAACTGGCGACAAATTCATTTCATTCTCCACAATATCGTCCGATAATTGAGATCTATACACAAAAAAATAAGCCCAAGCTCCGACAACGGCCAGCAGCACAATCACAGCGACCACCACAAAGCCTTTCACACCCTTCTCGGCGGGTTCCAAGGGAGGCTGATACAGCGGTTTCGGCGGGGCAGGAGTGAAATCCGAAGAAAGAGCCACCGGTTCAAGTCCAAACGAATCGCGAAGCAAGTTCGACGATTCCTGTTCAAAGACCAATCGCGAGCGATCGGCCACCATAAGTCGTCCCATTCCAGGCAGTTCGACTTGTTCGCCGGTGGCGAGCATCACACAGACTTCATCTATCCAAAAAGCGAGTTTTTCTTTCGCTTCGCCCGAAGATATTTTTTCGCGACGGGCTATAAGTTTTTCGAGTTTTTCGTCGTTCCAGATTTCATTTTGATGAAAGACTATTTTTTTCGAGGGAGGCATTATTTTTCCATCGTCGGCGATATATGCGGGCTTATATTGTCCTAAAAAACTACCGAGACAGGGCAGCGAAACCCTGTTATATTCCGTCATAAGTTCTTCTATCAGAGAAGATACGAACTGATTGTTCATTGTTTAAAATTTCACAGAAACTCCGGCCATGATTCCTGCTCCGGGAACCTTGTACAGACGCCAATTTTGGTATTTTTGATTCAAAATGTTATTCAACGCAAGGAAGGCCGAAACGTTTCGGTTGAACGAGTATTCGGCAGCGAGTCCCAAGTCGATAAAAGTTGTGTTATAGTGAGTTACATTCAGCGACGGGGCGCTGTTTGCATACGGCGATTCGCCTTGTGCATGAGCGCTGAGGTTTATTCGCAGATTTTTTAAGACATCGACGCTCAAATCGAAGTCGGCAATGAACGAGGGTCGATGATACGGCGCTGCTAAACGGTCGAGTGTATATACGAAGTAAGCTCCTGATAACATGGCTTGAACCGGGCCGAGTTTCAGTTTAATTTCGGCGCCTGCTTTCCATTGCTGCACGTCGTCGTGTGTGGCTTCAAAATTGTTTTCCAAAGGATTAGTCAGCGGGTCGGTATTCCGGTAAAAGTACATGTCCTTATACAGCGAATATTCTCCGTAAACGTTGTACAGCAAGGCGTTATTCACATTTCCTTTTGCACCTGCCCGGATGTTGTACGAGCGGTCGGTAGCTTTCATTACGAAATTCATTCCCGGCAAGATATATGGATTTTCGGAGGAAATGCTTTTATAATCATTCATTTCGATTCCTCCGTCGAGACTTGCGAAAGGCACAAACTCTTCGGCTGCTTTAAACGAGAAATTGACTGTCGGATAGATTTTTGCATTGAATTTTTCAGATCGATTGTATCCCGTAAATTTTGCTCCGAGTTGCAGTTTTATTCGATTCGAGGCAAAGGTGTACGAAGGTCGCAAGTTGAATATAATCCGCGAGTTAGATGAATCTCGACCGGTTCCGTAGATTCCGTAAAGTTTTCGATACAACTGTCCGAATTGCGGACGGTTTATTTCGGGAAACAGAACAGTGTTGTTATAGTGGTGATTATATTTCAGATCGGCGAGATAGGCCTTTCCATCAAATTCAAATTTAGCAGTATGCGCTCCTTCGGCGAAGGCTTTTGTCAGCGCTCCTTTTGCTTCGAGCGTATTTTCTTTTTGAGAGAACATCCGTCCTCTGTCGAAGCGCGAATCGCCGTTATCGCCATACATTTCGGCCATCAAATCAAGCTGATAGCGAAGATCTTCGATGTCGGCATTGTTTGATTTCAGATTTGCGGCAAGATATATCGAGGTATATGTCTGCGCCAAACTATCGCTATTGAAGATAAAATTCGGCGCCGTCGTCGGGTTATATCCGTAGAACAGCAGACTTCGGCGGCTGAAACCTGCTTCAATTCCGACACTTAGCGGCGTCCAATATTTTCGCAGATATATTCCTCCGCAATGATTTGTTTCGTCGGCGGGCGTATCTTGGTCGCCGGTTTTCACTTTTGTCCAAATCGAGCGGTGATTGTAGAACAATCCGACCGAGAGGTTTTCGGGCTTTATATTGTTGATATACAAATCGCCAAACAGTCGCAGAGGATAACCTCCCGATAAGCGGGCATAAAGCCATTGCGGATCTTCGTAATTTTTTCCGCTGATTTTTGCTGCGGGAATCGGGCGCAAAGCCATGCCCGATCGCATGTTTTGCTTGATGATTGAGTATTGAAAATCGCCCTGAAAATTAAGCAGCGTATCGTATCCTTCGGGCGAGAGGTCGATTTTGTCGGCGTCGGAAATTATTGGGTCATAAGCTCGGGTAACCTGCACTGTTTTAGTCAGATTATCTTGAGCCATTGCCGACGCGCCGGCAAGGATAATTAAAAATCCCAAAAATATTTTTTTAAATTTCATATAATTCAATTTTTATATCGACACTGTTTTATCGGGATTTTTTAATTAAAACATGCGGAATAAGCGTGATTTTACACGTTAAAAAATGGAAACAGAAAACGTTACTTACTTCCCGCCATCCGCATGTTTATCAATAGTTATGAGATTTATAATCTATATGCCAGCCCTAATGCAATGATTGAACTGCTTCCGTTTTTGATTTTGAATCGAAGTTCGCCCGACAGTATCAGTTTGGAGCTTAATTCGTAATCGATACCGCCTCCAAGCGACAAGGCAAAATCACTGCTGGAGTGAGATTGTGCAGGAATAGTAACACCGCTCACCGTGACTGCTGGAATAGATACCGAGGCACTTAACAGACCCAGACCAACCGAAGGATAAAGCGTGATTTTTTCGGCTACGGGGAAGAGATAATGTCCATAAACACTAAGATCCCACATGCTTACATTATTTTTCTTCGGAAAGAAATCGAACTCTCCCACCAAACGGATGGGTTCGGTTACATTGTAGAAAAATTTCGCTCCTATACCAATCTGGGAATTATCTCCCGTTCCGAGCAGAAGATTTCCGCCGACAGCCATGTCGCCTTTTGCCTGCGCCGAAGCTGCCACATTCATCGTTACCATTGCGATTAAGAGAATCGCTACTCTTTTAAATAATAGGTTCATCTGTTAAAAATTTTTTAATTTTCTAATTAATTAATCGTTAAAACCGCCGCAAAGGTAATTATTTTTTTGATTTGCAAGTTTGTTTTCATCCAAAAGTCTAACAGTCCAAAAGTCCAACTCTGCGTTTGTTTTCATCTTGCTGCTTTGATTTCCGGCGGAAGCGAAAGCCGCGACATTTCGGCCAGGATTTTCGATTGACGTCTTAGTAATTGCCGGCTTGGTCGGTTGAGGTCCCAGCCTTGCGGATTGGGCAGAATTGATGCTATTTGCGCGGCTTCGTATCGATTCAGTTTGCTTGCCGGTTTGCCGAAATAGTACTGCGAAGCTGCTTCGACTCCGTACATTCCATTGCCGGTTTCTATCACATTTAGATACACTTCCATGATTCGTTCCTTCGACCACATCAATTCTATAAGAATAGTAAACCATGCTTCTAAGCCTTTGCGAAACCAGGTGCGCGAGGGCAACAGAAATACATTTTTGGCTGTTTGCTGACTGATGGTGCTGGCGCCAAATTTCCTGTCGCTGCGTTTATTATGCTCGGCGGCTTTTTTGATTGCTTCCCAATCGAAACCGCAGTGCCGGATGAATTTCGCATCTTCGGACGCCAGCACCGCAAGAACCATTTCTCTGTTGATTTCTTCGATTGGTTTCCATTCTGAATGAGCATAATAGCTATCATCGTCGATATTCTCGAAATATCGCTGACACATCAGCGGAGTATGCTTCACCGGAAGCCAAATAAGGATAAACACCGAGGCAAGGCTGGCAATAACAAAGATTAAAAACAGGCGAATGACAATTTTTACTGCCTTTTTCCAGATAGACGATTTCTTTTTCATCCTCGACGACAACTATTCCTGGATGTATCCAAAGCGCTTAAGTTGAGTGAGATTGTTTCTCCAATCGGGATCGACCTTGACACGCAATCCGAGATAAACCTTCGAGCGAAGGAAATTTTCAAGATCTTGACGAGCGTCGCTGCCGGTTTTTTTAAGCGCAAGTCCTTTATTTCCAATAAGTATTCCTTTCTGCGATTCGCGGGCGGCGTAAATCACAGCTTCGATACGAATCAAGGTCGGCGATTCTTTGAACTCTTCGATTCCAACTTCAACAGAATAAGGTATTTCCTTTCGATAATTCAGAAAGATTTTTTCGCGAATAATCTCCGAAGCAAAAAAGCGAAGACTTCTGTCGGTAAGAGTATCGCCCTCGTAATAGCGCGGCCCTTCGGGAAGATGTTCGATGATGCTGCTGCGGACGGCTTCGAGATTGAATTTCTGCAATGCCGACACCGGAAACACTGTGGCCGAAGGCAATCGCTGCTTCCATTCTTCGACAAGAGCTTCGAGACGATCCTGCGTCGAAAGATCTATCTTGTTTATCAACAGCAAAATCGGCCTTCCGCAGTTATTTATTCTTTCAAGAAACTCTGCATGTTTGTCGGCTTTTTCGACCGTATCGGTAACATACAGAATAACATCGGCGTCGCCAATGGCCGAATACACAAAGCGCATCATCGATTCCTGCAAACGATACGCCGGCTTCAAAATGCCCGGAGTATCAGAAAAAACTATCTGATAATCATCGCCATTGACTACTCCAAGTATGCGATGTCGAGTGGTCTGCGCTTTTGATGTGATGATCGATAGATTTTCGCCGACCATAACATTCATCAAAGTCGATTTTCCTACATTTGGATTCCCAAGAATATTTACAAAGCCCGATTTAAACAATGTTTTGATAAATTATTGATATATATTACTGTACCTAAGATTTCAATTCAGTTTGAAATCATAAATTATTCGCCCCGTCTGAAAAAGAGGAGCATCTTTTTTGACATTGAATTTTGCTCGACGCGCGGCTTCTTCGGCCTTTCGTCGAAGTTCACCGTCCTGTGTAGTAGATCCTTTCGTTTGAGCTGCGGCTTTGACAACCCGTCCATCTCTATCGACGGTAATTTCTACCACTACCCTCCCCTGCTTATTAGTTGTGTATGCGGGTTTTGGAAGTTCGCCGACCTGAGAACGTCCGGCTAAATCGACCGTAACCATTTGTCGGTGCGAAGGTCCAAGAGGAGTGTCGGCCGTGCGTGTGGCGGTGTTTTCATGTCCGACGCCGGCGGAATTATTATCGTCGCTCAAGCTCGCCGGCTTGTTTGCCTCCTTATCTCCCTCGTTCGACGAGTGAAAAAGCGCGCGTTGATTGACCGGCGTTTCGGCGGGTTTTTCCACATCGCCATCTTCGGGCAAATCCGAGGGTTTGACGTCGGGTTGAGCCTGTGGCTTAGTGCTTTGATTACTATGAGCTACCTGCGCCGACTGAGGCGCCGAATTACCCGGCTCGTTCACAATGTCGGGATTTACCACCGGCTTCTGTACGGGATTTCGACGAAAACCTTGCTCCGGCTCGCGCTCGAAAACAAGCTCAATTCCCTTGGGTGCAGGCGGAGGATAAATTCTGTAAAAGTAATTGCCTTTCAAGCCAATGAAAAGCAAAGCATGAAAAATAAGTACAATCAAAAAAGCAAATTTTCTGCTGTTTCCGTTAGAGTCCTCGTATCTTTTTTTAACCGTTGCCGAGTTGTGCATAATATCATTAATCAGGCCGCAAAGGTAGAAAAAATTGAAAATCGCGGACGCTGCACGGCGGAAGTTTGTCGTGTTTTTTAAGATTTCTTTTCGTCAGTCTTAATAATTTCGAGTATTTTCTCACGACTCAAGCCGGAAAAAGCCATAATTTGTTCGACGGTAAAACCGTTGCGATTACCGGTAAGTACAATTTGTTCTATACCTTTCTCTATACCTTCAATCAGTCCTTCTTGCTTTCCTATTTCGTGTCCTTCGATCAGTCCTGTTTGTATTACGCTACGCTGGTAACGCAGATTGTCCATGTGTCGGCGGTATGCCAGACGTTCGCTCTC
>JAITGD010000004.1 GCA_031280885.1 Prevotellaceae bacterium
TCCGGCAAATTCACCGGCAATAATTGCAGCGGTACATGGACAACTTCATGGAATACCGGTGCAGGAGCACAAACAAATTCAGGCACTTTTTCGGGAAGTAAAACCCTGTAACAAACGTATTTTGGCGAAATATTCAATTGAGGTGCTAAGATGGTGTAGTTCATGTCAATATTCTTCTGAAATAAAAAACTGAGTAATTGCAAGCCCCTGCGGGACTTTCTTGCTTACACCCTCATTTTCCATTCATCTGTAATCGATCTTATGGTTTAGCACCTCAATTTAATATTTCGCCAATCTTTTTGAACCCTTTTCTTCTGAACATTACCCCTTGTTTCAGAATAAAACAGTATCTTTGCATTCAAAATAACGACAGAAACATTATTAAAATATATAACAAAATGAAAAATACAGTTTTGGTAAAAGCAAAGATACCAGCAGATGTGAAACAAATTTCCGAACAGATTTTGAACGATTTTGGTCTGGATTTATCTTCAGCCATTCGTCTTTTCTTGTTCAAAGTCAAACAAACCCGCTCCTTGCCATTTTCTATTGGTTATGAGAATAATTGTCCGCCCGAAATTTCAAATGGATTGTCGGATAACCTGCTTTCCATTCAGAAAGATATTGAGCAAGACAAAAATATTATGCAATTTGCTGATAATGAAGAAGGTTTTAATCATTTGGAAAGTTTGATAAGATGAGAATCGACTATCACAAAAACGCCTTAAAACAGTTTAGAAGACTGAAAAGAGTCGAACAAATCCGTCTTTTTGAAATTTTGAAGTTGCTTGAAAATGAGCCACTTGCCGAACAGTTGCGCAATCATCAATTGAAAGGAAAACTCTCGAAATTTCGTTCAGTAAGCGTCGGAGGCGGTATTCGACTGTATTACTACGAAAAAGAGCAAAATCATCTCATTATTGCCTTTGTAGCCACAGGCTACCACGCGCAGGTGCATTAGATTTTAATGTATCTTTGCAGCCTCAATGTATTGTAATGAGTCGTAAAAAAACAAAAAAAAAACATGCGGATTTTCTCCAAAGCGTTATAGACGTTTTCACGGGACATCCGACCCAATCGTATAACTACAAGCAGGTTGCCTCGATAATTAACCTCGATAAGGCGTTGCGCGATACCTTAATCGTTACGCTCGACGGGCTGGTGATGCAAGGTATGCTCGAATGTCCTGAACTTGGGCGTTATATCCTCAAAAAGCCGGAAGAACGTTTCGTTGTCGGCACTGTAGATATGACCAAACAAGGCTCGGCTTATATTGTGCTTGAAGAAGATGATAGTGAGGATGTTTTCATATCGGAACACAATCTTAATCAGGCCTTGCATGGCGACAAAGTGCGTGTGCGAATCTTCAACAAAAAAGTAGGTCGCAGCGAAGGCGAAGTGATGGAAATCATTGAATATTCGCGGCGAACTTTCGTTGGAAAAGTGGAAATCTCTGAACGTTACGCCTTTGTTGTTCCCGATAGTCGGAATATGCCTTATGATATTTTCGTTCCGATAGGCGAAACGAAAGGCGCAAAGGACAAACAGAAAGTCGTAGCGCAGATAATCGAATGGAAAAAGGGGATGAAATGTCCAACCGGCGAAATCGTTGATGTACTTGGAGATTCGGGCGAAAACGACGTGGAAATGCACGCCATACTTGCAAGTTTCGATTTGCCGTACAGCTATCCCGAACATATCGACAAGTTGGCTAAACGAATTTCGGCAGAAATATCAGAAAAAGAATACTCTATGCGAAGAGATTTTCGCGAAACGCCAACTTTTACTATCGATCCGAAAGATGCAAAGGACTTCGACGATGCTCTGTCCATACGCCGGCTCGAAAACGAAAATTGGGAAGTGGGCATACACATAGCCGACGTAACGCACTACGTCAAGCCCGGCACAGCCATAAATCGCGAAGCCGAAGAACGCGCAACTTCTGTGTATCTTGTTGATAGAACGGTGCCTATGTTGCCCGAGCGTCTCTCGAATTTCATCTGCTCACTGCGTCCAAACGAAGAAAAACTCTGTTTTTCAGCCGTATTTGAAATCACCGACAAGGCAGCCATAAAATCCGAATGGTTCGGAAGGACGGTAATACACTCAAACAGACGCTTTACGTATGAGGAGGCGCAGGAAATCATCGAATCGGGCAAGGGCGAATATACCGACGAAATACTTGCCCTGAACAAAATCGCCAGAACGCTGAGAGATAAACGATTCAAAGCCGGCGCAGTTACTTTTGAACGCGAAGAACCACGATTTGAACTCGACGATAAAGGACGACCTATTTCGGTGTATTCCAAGCAAATGAAAGAGTCGAACCAGTTGGTCGAAGAATTTATGCTGCTGGCTAACAAGAAAGTTGCAGAACGAATCGGCAAAAAAGCCGCCGGCAAAAAAGCTAAAACCTTCGTCTATCGTATTCACGATAAGCCAAATCCCGATAAACTGAAAAATTTCAGCGAGTTTATAAAACGATTTGGCTATAACGCCAAACTCGACGGCGAAACCGGAACATCAAAGGAAATAAACAAAATCCTTAAAGATGTGCGAAATAAACCCGAAGCTAATCTCGTGGAAACTCTCGCCGTGCGTTCGATGGCTAAAGCAGTGTATTCCACCGAAAACCTTGGACATTACGGACTTGCATTTCCTTATTATACTCACTTCACCTCGCCAATACGCCGATACCCCGACATGATGGTACACAGACTGTTGGCCTATTATCTCGAAGGAGGAAAAACGGTGGACGGAGACAATATGGAAAAACTCTGCAAACACTCGTCGGCAATGGAACAGCGGGCTGCCGAAGCTGAACGGGCTTCGATAAAATACAAAATGGTGGAGTTTATGCAGGACAAAGTCGGAGTGGAATTTGATGGAATAATATCCGGAGTTACTGAATGGGGAATATACGTCGAACTTATTGATAATAAGATCGAAGGAATGATCTCCGTGCGCACAATGAAGGACGATTATTACTATTACGATGAAAAAAATTACTGCATCACAGGACGCGCTTCCGGAAACTCTTATACAATAGGCGACAAGATTTTAGTGAGGGTTATCAATGCTGACCTCCTGCAAAAACATCTCGACTTTGAACTGATAAATCCGGAACTCGAAGACCGTGATACGGTGATTATAACAACATCGCAGGGAACTCAAAGCCGAAAATTGACGGCGAGACCGGCGAGAAACGAAACAAGGGGAGGATCCAAAAGAAAACGAAAGAAATAACCTCAAAATCATGCACATCGAAAACCTTAACCTTTCGGTAAGAGTGTCGAGTTTCGACGAACTATCGGACGAAGAAAAACAATTGGTACGGGCTGCTGCTGAGGCTTGTAAAACTTCATACGCTCCCTTTTCGGGCTTCAACGTAGGGGCGGCCTTGCTGATGGCTTCGGGAGAAACTGTCTGCGGAAGCAATCAGGAAAACGTCGCTTTTCCTTCGGGACTTTGCGCCGAAAGAACAGCAATGTTCTATGCAAATGCACGTTATCCCGAAACTCCGATAATCGCATTGGCGCTTACCTCCTCAATCAACGGAGTGCAAAATCGCGCTCCGGTGTATCCCTGCGGAAGCTGTCGTCAAGCCTTGTTACAAAGCGAAATACGCTTTGGTAACGACATCACAATACTCATGGCCGGTTCCGAATCGGTCTATACTGTCGTCGGAGTTAAAACTCTGTTACCCTTTGGATTCGATAGTTTCAGCAAAGTAACGAATTAAATCACAAAACGCCGGCAAATGTTTGAGGACTTAAAAGCGACGGGTGGAAAATATCTCCTCGCAGTTAGCGGCGGAATAGATTCTATGGCAATGGCTTCGATGTTTTTAGACGCGAATATCGATGTCGGAGTGGCTCACTGCAACTTCGCTTTGCGGGGACAGGAATCGGATGACGATGAGGATTTTGTGCGCAATTTTGCCTTAAATCATAAACTGTCCTTTCATCCGGCGCGTTTCGATACTGCGGAATATGCTTATATACATGGACTTTCGATTCAGCAGGCTGCTCGAAAACTGCGCTACGAATGGTTCGAAACTTTGCAACAGGAATATTCGTATCGAAAAGTTGCTGTGGCTCATAATGCTGACGATAAACTCGAAACATTTTTTATCAATTTGCTGCGCGGCGCAGGACTTGGAGGACTGACCGGAATCGCTGCCGAAACCAAATCGATAGTAAGGCCGCTGATAAACATGTCGCGAAAGCAAATCGAAGAATATGTTCGCGAACACGGCCTGTCGTTTCGCGAAGATTCCTCGAATAAATCCGATAAATATCTGCGTAACAGGTTGCGGCATTTCGTCTTGCCGGTTTTGGACGAAGTAAATCCGGCGTTCAGAGAAAAAACAAACGAAAGTTTGAAGTATCTAAAACAGGCTCACGACTTTGTCGTCTCAACAGTGGAAAAAATAGCGCAGGATGTTTGCGACCAAAGAGGCGAAAATTGCTTTATCTCAATAAAATTGCTTGAACAATATGCCGATTCGCTCGAATTTATCGCATTTCAACTTCTGGAACCTTTCGGATTCAAGAGAGAGATTATTGGAGAGATAATTCGCTCGTTGAAAGGCGAATCGGGCAAACAGTTTCTTTCCGACGGATACCTTCTTGTTAAGGATCGTGAATTTTTGATAATTTCGCCTCGAGATATTCTTCCGGACGAGGCTACGGTAATCGACAAAGCCGCGCTGCCGGCGACAGTCGGCGGAATACAGTGCGAAATAATAATCCGTACGGCGGATTTCACTCCCGAAGTTTCGTCGGCAATTGGGCAGCTCGACGCTGATAAGTTGCAGTTTCCACTTGTGTTACGAGCTGCAAAATCGGGCGACAGATTCGTGCCTTTCGGAATGAAAGGATTCAAAAAATTGAGCGATTTTTTTATCGACAATAAAATCTCTGTAACCGACAAACGTAAACAGTATGTGATAGTTTCGGGCGAAGATATAGTTTGGATAGTCGGTCGTCGAATCGACGATCGATACCGGATTACCAATCAAACGAAAAAAATATTTCGCATGAGCCGGAAATCGCAGAATGAACCAAGTTAATGATTTTTAAAACAACGATATATGACTTACAATTTTGATATATTTAAATACCTGTTTTCGGTCGTTTTGATTCTCTCTTTAGCCTCATGTAGCAAACCGGAGGAGAGTAAACCCGAAGCTCTGCGCACTGTAATAGTCTATATGGCAGCGGATAACGATTTATACAACAATGCAATTTCAAACATAAACGACATGGAAGCCGGAATGGGAAATTTCAACGGACGTTTGATTGTCTATCTCGATCCTCCGGAACATGCCGAACGCTCGGAGCCGTATATACTTGAAATACGCCACGATAATTCGCGGACAATAAATTCTCCAACCGTGAAATCGTATTCCGAACATAATTCTGCTTCTGCTACGGTTATGGAGCAAGTAATTCGCGACATTATCAAGATGTATCCAGCAGAAAGCTACGGACTTGTGCTTTGGTCGCATGGAACGGGCTGGCTTCCCGAAGGAGCGTACGGTTCGCTTATCAGATCCTTGTCGCACAGCGCAGCTCCGGCTGTAAAAACCTTTGCTCGCGATAGTTATAGCGGCGATGAAATGGAAATTCGTAATATCGCAGCGCATCTGCCGGTAAAATTCGACTTCATCCTTTTCGACGTATGTCTGATGGCCGGAGTTGAAGTTGCTTACGAACTGCGTAATAGCGCCGATTATATCATTGCCTCTGCTGCTGAGGTACTTGCCGACGGATTCCCCTACGAAAAAACAGTGCCTTGCCTTTTTGGAAACGAAGCAAAACTTGTGGAAGCGGCACAAAATTATATGAATCATTACGGCTCGAAAGTAGGCGCATATCGTTCAGCCACAATATCTGTTACAAAAACCGGCGAACTCGAAAACCTCTACGAAAAGGTGCGCGGACTTGTTCGACACAAAGTTAGCGAAAGAAATGCCCTTGATAAAACCGGCGTCCAAAAGTACGACCGTCTCTCGAAAACGGTTTTTTTCGATCTGGAAGATTTCGTTGAACAATTGTGCCTCGGCGAAGATCTTTCGTCATTCCAAAATCAACTTGCTAAAACAGTGATATACAAGGGACACACTCCCTCATTTGTGAACGAATATAATATTACGCGAAGCTGCGGACTGAGTTGCTACATCCCTTCGGCAAGCGCTGCGCACGACGTTGCTTACGCCCTGCTCGAATGGTCGAATATCTGGCAGTAAATCTTAAACTGAACGGTTTAAGACCTCGTTTTAGCCTCTGTACCGGCGCAAAATCTCATCCAAAGCATTGAAGTCGCTGACTAAAACCTGACGCGGCTTGCTTCCGTTGGTGGGGCCGACTATGCCGGCAGCTTCCAACTGATCCATTATTCGTCCGGCGCGATTGTATCCCAGCTCGAGTTTCCTTTGTATCAGCGAAGTTGAACCCTGCTGACTTTGGACTATCAATTTTGCAGCCTCCTCGAACATCTCGTCGAGATTCTTCATATCCACCTGTTTCGGCGCATCTTTATCTTCGGGAACATATTCCGGCAAGTCGTGCGCAGCGCCGTAACCTGGCTGATTTCTAATGAAGTCTGTAACACGATCAACTTCGGGCGTATCGACAAAAGCGCACTGCACACGAATCAGGTTGCCGCCTGTGGACACAAGCATATCGCCGCGTCCAATCAACTGATTTGCGCCCGGTGTGTCGAGAATGGTACGCGAGTCGATCATCGAAGTTACCCGAAACGCGATACGCGCCGGAAAGTTCGCCTTTATCAAGCCGGTAATAATGTTAGTTGTTGGGCGTTGCGTGGCGATAATCAAATGTATGCCGATGGCGCGCGCCAACTGTGCAAGACGCGCAATCGGCTCTTCAACTTCGCGCCCTGCAGTCATTATAAGATCGGCAAACTCATCAATAACAAGCAAAATGTAAGGGAGAAATTTGTGTCCTTTTTGCGGATTCAGTCTTCGATTCACAAACTTTTCGTTGTATTCTTTAATGTTGCGCACGCCGGCGATTTTCAGCAAATCATAGCGGCTGTCCATTTCCATGCAAAGCGATTTTAGAGTATATACAACCTTTTGTGTATCTGTGATTATTGGCTCTTCGGCGTCGGGCAGTTTTGCAAGAAAATGACGTTCGATTTTGTTGTATGGCGCCAGCTCAACCTTTTTTGGATCAACCATCACGATTTTCAGTTCGGCAGGATGTTTTTTGTACAGCAAAGAAGTCAGAATAGCGTTCAGTCCTACCGATTTACCCTGTCCCGTTGCGCCGGCCACAAGCAAGTGAGGCATTTTTGCCAAATCGAAAGCAAAGACTTCGCCAAGTATAGTTTTTCCAAGAGCCACAGGAAGTTCAAATTTCGATTCCTGAAATTTTACCGATTTGATTATAGTACGCATCGAAACTATATCAGGCTTTTCGTTAGGCACTTCGATTCCTACTGTGCCTTTGCCCGGAATCGGAGCGATGATTCTGACTCCGAGCGCGGCAATGCGCAGAGCGATGTCGTCTTCCAAACGTTTAATTTGGGCGATGCGTACCCCATCCTTTGGAACCACTTCGTAGAGTGTAACTGTCGGACCCACTGTGGCATAAATCTTATCAAGACCTATTTTGTAACTGCCCAGAATCTGTACAATTTTATCTTTGTTACGGTTCAGTTCGTCAATGTCCGTTTTATCGCCGGCAGTTTTGTAATCTTCGAGCAATTCCACCGGAGGACGCTGATAACCCGACAAATCGCGAGTGGGATCATACAATTCGCCGACCAGCATGTGTTCGGGCAGATAGATCTCTTCGATTTCGCTCTCCGTTTCAAATTCCGGTTTTGGAGAGTACGAAGGTATTTCCGCGTCAGTATATGATTCCTTATCAGCATATTCGTCCGATTCTGTCTCCTCTTCGTCCTTATTTTGGATTATCACAAAATCATCTTCTTCGGACGGAGTATCCTCTTTTTTAGTCTTTTCCTTTTGATTCTTCTTGTTATCAACAGATTTGCTGGCCGAAGTTTTATAACCCAAGCTATCTTCATGAGCATAAATCTTGTCTTTCTCCTGTTGATCAGCCTCTTCCGACTGATTGTTTTGATGCGCAAATTCGTCGATTTTTCTTCTCTTCAGACCTTTCTTAATCAGCTCTTTTATCTTGATATATAGCGATTTCATAAATAAGATCGTCAAACGAAAAAAACGCTTCAACACATCCACAGTTTTTGGCGTCAAAAAGATGCAATACGTTATAATCAAGATGATAATCAACAGTCCTGCGCCTATTCCGCCGAAGATTTTTATCAATTTTTCGACAGCCGCCAAACCCTGACTGCCTCCAACACCGCGTCCAAGCCAGCCATTTCGAGCGCTTTCGACCGGATACAGCAAATATGCCGAAGAAATCGACAGTAAAATCATCGCCCCACAAAGTGCAAACAGAATTTTTATGAAGCTTTTGACAGGACGAAGTATATGAAAACCAATCAGAAAAAGTATCAGCGGGAAAACTACTGCTCCAATACCGAACACATTCACGAAACTGCGGGCGGTGGAAAATCCAAAATTGCCTATCGCATCGTAAATTGAACCGCTTCCATCGGGCGATTTTTCCCAATTAAAGTAGTACGACACAAATGATACAAACAAAAATACACCTGCCGCACAGAGTAGAAGTCCAAGCAAAAACCAATGGTTATCGCTTGACTTTCTTTTACTTTGATCACTCTTCTGATCCTTATCTTTATCCTCGCTTTTCATCCACCAAAATTCAACGCGCAAAGATAATAGGAAATTTAATACCTTTGTGGGCGTTTATAATGGAACAGTAACTTGTCAAATATTCCGAAATGGCTATAAAATATCAATTTAACAAAACGTCGCTGAACGGACTTAACAAGCAACTCAAGGTGCGAACAAAGGCCTTGCCAACAATAAAAAACAAAGAATCGGCACTGAGGCTCGAAGTCCAAAAAGCAAAAGAAAAAGCATCTAAACTCGCTGAAAAGCTGAACGAAATGATTGTAAGGCACGACTATATGGCCGGCTTGTGGAACGAATTCGACCCCGAAATAATATCTATCCGCGACGTCGAACTTAGCTCTGTAAAGATTGCAGGAGTGAAAATCCCCGAACTGAAACAGATATTTTTTGAAGTTAAACCATACAATCTCTTTGAAAAACCACTCTGGTATATTGATGGTATTGAGATACTAAAGAATATTGCACACGCAGGTATAGAACATGAACTCTGCGTCCAAAAAATGCAGGTACTCGACCACGCGCGGAAGAAAACCACTCAAAAGGTGAACCTATACGAAAAGGTGCAAATACCGGGATATTCCGAAGCGATTCGCAAAATCAAACGATTTTTAGAGGACGAAGAAAATCTCTCTAAATCAGCACAAAAAATAGTAAAAAAACGACAAGAAGAGGAGGCAAGCAAATGATTCATCGAATGGTGAAATACGATGTTCTCGTATATCGTAATGATATCGACGTCTTTCTGAACGCCTTGCAGGACATGGGCGCATCTCACGTAGAAACAGGCGAGACTAAGTTCGATACCGAAACAACTGTGCTATTGAAAAAAGCCGAAAAATATCAGACCATTTATAACGCCCTTAAAGCTATCGAAATAGAAAATGCGGGAGAGGTCGAAACTATTGACGCCGACCCGAAAACTCTGGTCGAGATGTACGAAAATGCAGTCGAAAAACGCTCGAATATCGACGCAGCAATCAAAAAAATAGAAAAAGATATAGAAGAAGCAAGGCCATGGGATGAGTTCGACCGACATGACATAGAAAAACTGAAGCAGCTGAACCTGATTCCGCATTTTTATTCGGTCAATGAAAAATATTTCGACAAAAACCTGTCGCAAAACCAGCTCGTCTGCGAGATGAACCGTTACGAAGGACGTGTTTATTTCGCCGTCATTCAGGAAGATGGTCGCGAATTGGATTTCGACCTCCCCGAAACAAAGCTGCCCGCCGCTTCTTATATAGAATTGTCGGACGAACTGAAACGGCTTGAAAACGACGATAGTAAATGCCGAAAAATCATCGCCGGAATCGCCATTGTAGCAGATACAATAGAGGCCGAGCGAAAAAAAATACTGGAAAAAGCCGATTTTGGAATGGCAAAACAATCGGCCTCCGACGCAGCTGACGGATATGTTAAACGGCTGACAATCTGGGCGCCACGAATGAGCCGTGCCACGATAGAAGTATTCCTCGACAGACACCCCGTGATATGGATCGATGAAGTGAGAGTCGCCGACGAGCAACCTCCAATAATGCTAAGAAACAATAATTTCGCAAAGCTGTTCGAGCCTATTACAAAACTTTACTCCCTCCCAAACTATCGGGAGATTGACCTTACGCCAATGCTGGCGCCTTTCTTCATGCTTTTCTTCGGATTTTGCCTGGGCGATGGCGGCTACGGGCTGTTCATACTCACGCTTGCATCTATTTTGAAACTGAAAATCAAAAGCGAGAGCATACGACCCTTCCTCTCGCTGGCGCAGTGGCTCGGCGGGGGAACAATGTTATTCGGCTTTATTACAGCTACATTCTTCGGCATAACTTTCAACGATATAAAACCCGATAAAATCATCGAGCAAAGGCTCGGATTACAGGAAAATTACGGTATGCTCTTCTTTTCGCTCATCCTCGGATGCGTGCAAATCATCGCCGGAATGTGTATAAACGTGGCAAATATAGTGATAATACGCGGCTGGAAATATGCCATGGCCAACATCGCCTGGATAGTGATGGTTCTCGGCGGAGCGGCCTGCTATTTCGCAGGCGATCAAATGGGTCGAGCCGTTTACGCCCTCTACGGACTGCTTGCCGCAGCCGCCCTCACCGCGCTATTATACAATTCGCCAGGGAAAAACCCCGCCGCAAACATCGGGGCTGGCCTCTGGACTGCATACAACACAGTGTCGGGATTGCTCGGCGACCTGCTGTCGTACATACGTTTATTTGCACTCGGAATGACAGGCGGCATACTCGGCGGAGTTTTCAATACCATAGCTCTCGACGCCGGTCAAAGCGTCGGATTGCCTGTTGTGGACGTGCTTGTTACCATCGTAATACTACTGTTTGGACACGGCCTCAATATCACGCTTAACATGCTTGGTGCTTTTGTACACCCAATGCGTCTGACTTTTGTGGAATTCTATAAAAATGCAGGCTTCTCAGGCGGAGGCCGACCATTTAAATACTTTGCAAAAGCTGGATCAAAGTAAATTTTCCCTATTAAATATGATTGAAAATATCCCCTCGAACGCAGGCGGACCGGTTCCGTATTGCATAAATTTGTTCGAGTATCGGCGGCGTAGCACCTGCGATGTGCGCGTCGGCTCGCTTGTTATTGGAAGCGCCCATCCGATACGTATTCAAACAATGGTAACTACGCCTACGGCCGACGTTAAAGCTACTGTCGAACAGTGTATCCGCGTAGCCGAGGCAGGAGCGGAACTTGTTCGCGTAACGGCGCCCGCCATTCGCGACGCTCAGGCATTGAAACAAATACACAGCCAACTGCGAGCGGCAGGATACAATATACCTCTTGTGGCCGATGTGCATTTTAACCCCTCAGTAGCCGAAGTAGCAGCGCGATATGTCGAAAAAGTGCGAATCAACCCAGGAAACTATACCGACAAGCAAGCACGACTTTCGACTACCGAATTTTCTGCGGATGACTGGGCGCGCGACCTTCAGCGCCTTCGCACACAGTTCCTCAGCCTGCTCGACGTCTGTCGGCAGCACGGAGCAGCTCTGCGCATAGGCGTGAATCACGGTTCGCTCTCATCGAGAATAATGACCCGATACGGCGACACGCCGGCGGGCATGGTCGAATCGGCTATGGAGTTTCTCCGAATCTGTAGCGATGAGAACTTTAACAATGTTCTTGTATCAATGAAAGCAAGCAACACCCTTGTGATGGTACATGCTTACCGTCTCCTCTGCGCGGCGATGAACTCCGAAGGCATGTCCTATCCGCTTCATCTTGGCGTTACTGAGGCCGGAGATGCTGAGGACGGTCGGACGAAATCTGCCGTTGGAATTGGAACACTGCTTTCCGATGGAATTGGCGATACGATACGGGTCTCGCTAACCGAAGATCCTGTGAACGAAATACCTGTGGCACGTTCTATTGTTAATTATTTTGATGCGCTGACGAATCACCACCGCATCGAACCGACCGACACAAGCGTCTATAACCCCTTCGAACCGACTCCACGCAGCAGCAGCCCTGTGCTGAATCTTGGCGGCGGACGTCCGGTAGCAACTGTAAGCGATCTATCTACTGATGGCATACTTACGTCCGATATAAAAAAATCAGCAGAAAGAATTTCTTCTGATGAACAATCGGATACAAAACTCGGCGAACCTTCGGCCGATCTGCGATATTACAATAAGAAAGCCGGTCTCATTCCTTCGGATGACCCACAGGCCTTTAGCGAGGACGATCCACGATTTATTTTCTGCAATTATAGACTTTTGACGGACGAACTCGCACAAGTCATACGCCAAAATAACAATAAAATAATAGTGCTTGATGCAGAAAACACAAACGGAACAGCAGAACAGAGAGCCTTCTTTTTGAAGTTTGCCTCCTTCGGATTACATAATCCGGTGATCATCCGACGAGAATACGATGAAAATGACTTCGAGCAACTGCTACTCAAAGCATCTTGCGACTTCGGAGCGCTGTTGATAGACGGTTTCGGCGACGCGATAATGATCTCGAACAGAAACGCATCTATCCCGCCCGAAAGAATACTATCAGCCTCATTCGGCATACTGCAAGCAGCGCGAGTACGACGCACTCGAACAGAGTACATTGCCTGCCCGGGCTGCGGACGCACACTCTTCGACCTGCGCGAAACTCTATCGAAAGTAAAGCAGGCAACCACCGAACTGAAAGGATTGAGAATCGCCGTAATGGGTTGCATAGTAAACGGCCCCGGCGAGATGGCCGACGCCGATTTTGGCTACGTCGGCGCCGGCGCCGGACGTGTTACTCTGTATCGAGGGCGCGAAGCTGTGAAGAAAAACATCCCCCAAGAAAATGCTATACAAGAACTCCTTGCAATTATAGCGGATGAAAACAAATCGAGCGAGGCAAATTGATAATATTATGAAGGCTCCACTATTTTATTCCGAAGCAATTACTGATGACGTATGCGTACTGTCGTCCGACGAATCGCGTCATTGTGTTCGCGTGATGCGTCTGCAAAAAGGCGAGCGTGTGAGATTATTTAGCGGTGATGGCTTTCTTTACCTTGCCGAACTTGCGGAAGCCGACCCGCGTGTAACGATTCTGCGTATCCTTGAACGGAATGAGGTTCGGCGACCATTGCGCCGACTTTATCTGGCTGTAGCGCCTACAAAGAACTTCGACCGATACGAGTGGTTCGTCGAAAAAGCAGTTGAGATAGGGGTATCCTCTATTACGACGCTTATCTGTACACGTTCCGAACGCCGCTCCTCGAAAGTCGAGCGGCTCGAGCGGATAATTGTGTCGGCAATGAAACAGTCGGGCAACCTTCTGAAGCCTGCTTTATACGGCGACATATCTTTTGACGACTTCATGGCACGTCCTTTTGACGGCCTAAAATGTGTAGCTCACTGCGAAGAGCATAATAAAAGTAGCTTCTCGCAGCTTGCAATATCTTCGTATGATATTCTTCTTATGATTGGTCCGGAGGGAGACTTTACAATTGATGAGATTTCAAAAGCCGCCGACAGCGGATTCATCCCCGTCAGCCTTGGCGGCAGTATTCTTCGCACTGAAACCGCCGCTGTATATGCTTGTGCAGTCGTTTCCTCGCTTTCATTATAATCGAATATTATATATTTTTATCAGCAGCACTTTGTAAAATTTGTTCTGTAATATATACAGAAGTGTCCCGACGAATTTTAATACGGTCGTGTATATATTACATAGGTATCTCGACTGATTTCAGTACTGCCGTGTATGTATTACAGAGGTATCTCGACAATTTTGGCGCAGTCGTGTATGTATTACAGAGGTATCTCGACAATTTCGGCGCAATCATGTATGTATTATAGAGGCGTCCCGATAATTTCATCGCAGTCGTGTATGTATTATATAATTCATAATTTATAATTCATAATTATTTTGTATTATATACAAAAACCTTCCGAATAAGTTAGGAAGGTTTTTATATATTCTACAAAGATCTATTGACCTTTGTTTAATTTATCGAATTTGTATCATCCGCATGATTACAAATTATCAAACCAGCTTGCGTAGCAATTCATAATTCATAATTCATAATTCATAATTAGTAAGTAAGCAAGCTGTCATACCACCACAGATTTCCGGGCAACTGTGATTTCCTGTGTATGATAAAGTGAACCGGATCTGTTTCGACCGTATCACCATTATAAGTAACAGCTACTTTATACCAGGCATCTTCGGTAACATACAGTTTAAGATGCGGCGAACCGCCAATCGGCGTCCATGTTATCTTGTCGCTTGATTTGTACCATTGATAACTTGCCGCAGGGTACTGATAATTCACGGTCAGATATGGATGGCGCGAGCATGAATCCACAAGTTTTATCGCCGGAGTGCGAAGAATATCCACAACTATTATTGCTTCTGAGCAGTTGCTGCCTGAGCAGATACGATAAACCACAGTATCGCGTCGCCCACCATGTTTCGAGCAACCTCCGTCGATGGATTTATTATTCTCGTAAAGGATATTTGTTCCCGAAGGCGAGGCTGTGCCAAGTTTGCCGTCTTTTATTACACTTGGCGAGTTTCCGCCGGTATTGAGGTCATTAGTCAGCACATTCGCCGTCTTGCTTTTGCATGAGAACACAATAAAGCGGTCGTTACGCGCTATCGGTATTGATGCGAAGGAAATATCTCCGCCGTTGCTTGTAGTGCTATCGCACTCGATCTGCGGTCGAGCAGAAGTGCCGTTGTCGTTTATTTCGATGTGTAGAGCGGAAGCGGTTATAGCCGATATACCTACGTACTTAATTCTGTAACAGCGCGTGTCATTGACATTGATTCCTCCGGGTACAGTGTAAACTTGCAGTAGATTTGAAGGATTGCGACTGTCGCGATACAAGGCAATCGAGAGATTGTCGGCGCTTCGCGCGTCGCCATCGTTACGGATGCAGATATTCTTGATAATAATAGAATCGCCAGCGGCATGATATTCTGTTGCCGGCGTACTTGTTAGAACAAGGTCTGGAAGCAGCCAGAGCGGGTCGCCGTCGGTGTTCAGAGAAGTCTGCTGTTGCAGGAAGTTATTGAAAGGGCGTTTTCCGTTGGGAAATTCCGTTGCGGGGTTAAGCTGATGCAGAGGTACAGTGAGGTCTTCGTTGATGTTTACTGCATTGTAGGCATACTGATTCCATACTTTGCGTGCGGGCGCCCATTTCGTCGGGCTTTTGAATACGCGCAGATAACCGTTTTGCCCGCTTGCATTAATTCCATCCACATTTAAAGCCACATTATCCCATCCCTGTATGATGATTTCAGCCTGTCCGTCGCCGTCCACATCAGCAATCACCGGCAACTCGCGCAATGTACCTGAAATGACATTAGCAAATGTATTTTTGGCAACAGCGCTGCCTCCGCTTCCGTCGATAATACGCAATTGTGTCTGGTCGCGATAAACTATTTCATTCATTCCGTTCTGGTCGAAGTCAAAGAGACTTGCTCCCGTGCAGCCAGAGCCGTCGGTATGTGTCAGCGTCCATTTGAGATCAATCCGGCTGCCGAGCGCCTGAGCAGGATCGTATTTCAACGCATACATATTCAACGGAGTGCCGTTGGTAATAAACACAATTTCGGGATAGGGAGTGTTATCGATATTGCCTATCATCGGAATGGCATAGTGGCCGACGCCGGTTGCAGGGACAAGGTAACTGCCAAGCAGGTGTGAAGCATTTGCGGGAAGCGGTTTCCAGACGTATGCAACCACTCTGCTGGACGAATTTGAAATAACCACTATTTCCAGTTGTCCATCGTTATCAATATCTGCTACCTGCGTGGCTCCGTCCTTGGCGGCGTTGGCATGAAGGCTTCCCGCCGGCAGTTCCATATCGCTTATTAATCCCATGCTGCATCCGGAGGAAGTAGTAGCTCCCTGCGGAATGGTTACGCGGTAAATCTGCGTGCCGGCGCAGAGTTCCAAATTGCCGTCGCCGGTGATGTCGGCAGCAATAGTCGAATGTCCAAGACTACTCACCAGTACGCCGGTATTATTGGCTCCGCCATCACACAGCAAGTTGCCGGAGGATAGCGAGAATATTTTGTTTCCGGCATATACTTCGGGAATCCCGTCGCCATTGAAATCGGCAATGTTTACTATTGATCCAACCGCAGACGCCGTTGCCAATGCGTTTGATTGCCATATCTTGACATTCGTAACTGCGTTGTATGCGTATAGATAGCGATCGACGCCGCAAACTACTATATAGCCGACGTTATTATAACGAGCCATAGCCATCCCCCCAAATGTAGCCGACATGTGTCCGGTGAAGGGAATATCTTTCTTGAATTGAACTGCTCCGCTATTCATCGTGAAGATTCGCAGTCCGCCACTCTCATATCCGTTTGCAGAAGCGGTATGAGGAACGAATCCTATAATTTCGGTAACTCCGTCGTTGTCGATGTCGCCTGTTACGAGTGGTCCGTAGTTATGTATCAGCTTATTTTTGTTGATTGGGATTTCCTGTATTCCCCATTCTTGCATAGGCGGCGTGCCATTGCAATCGGAATCCACAATATTATCGGGCCTTTCTGTTACAGATATATACACCGTTGCTACACCGGATTCGCCGTTGCAGCTGATGCGATATTGCAGCTGGTCGGTACCGATGTATCCGGCGGTGGGCGTATAGAATATTGTTGAATCGCTTATGGTGAACGAGCCGTGCGCCGTTGTATAGCCGCTTACAGGCTGAACAGTAAACTGTCCGGAGCCGCCGCCCACAGTGGTGCA
>JAITGD010000071.1 GCA_031280885.1 Prevotellaceae bacterium
CGCCGTGAAGGTGGACGCCTGCCGTAGGCTAAAGCCTACGGTTAATAAAGTGTCGCCCCTGCGGGGCTTGCAATTACTCAGCCTTTTATTTCAGAAGAATATTGACATGAACTAAACAAGCATCTTAGCACCTCAATTTAATATTTCGCCAGGATTGCAAGAACCAAGAATCAAGAATCAGGAAGCTACTCTGTCAATTAAGAATTAAGAATTAAAAATTAAGAGAGCTGCGCCGGCTGGATTGATAGTCGTTTTGCACGCAGATAGCACAGATTTTACGGATGCACGAAGATCTTTTTCATCAAACCAACTTGCGAATCTATCTTAATTCTTATCACAAGGCAGCAGGCAGCAATCAGCAGGCAGCAATCAGAAGGCGGAAAGCAGCAAGGATTAAATGGGGGAGGGTAGAGGTCGGATTGTTTTTATCAGGATGCTTATTCATAAAATAGGGGCGTTGCATGCAACGCCCCTACGATGAATGGGTTAAATGATAGTGAAATCGATGTTCTCGATTTATTCCTGTCCGTAAACGTTCATTTCGGCAACCATTGCATAATTACCTGCGCCTTTGTCTTCTACTCCGAAGTAAACTTTTACGTATCTGGCAGTAGGGTTATTTATAAGACGAAAACTTTGGAAATTATTTGTGTTGTGGTCAAACGTAAAATGTCCTTGATTTTGCCAAACCCATCCTGCTTCTCCGTCGAGACCATTAGGTTCTTGACGATTTGCTTCGGTGCAAGTATAGAATGTCTGGCCTTTTTGACCCTGAGCGTTTCCTTGCCTGCGAGTGAGTTCGATTCTGCTTATCGTTACCTCTCTTCCCATGTCTATTATGTACCAATGAGGATAGACTGTTGATGGTGAAGACCAGGATGCGTGCCAATAGGTACTGACATTATCATCGAAGATAGCCAGCGATTTTAGCGCGCCTTCGTTTGTGGCCTGCGAACTGTAACCTATGGTTCCGTTTGCCGACGAGCCGTTATATCCCGGTATTTCCCACAGAAGTTTATCGATTTTCTGTTCGCTCAACACAGCTTCGTTTATGATTTTTTCTTCGGATCGGTTTTCGAATCGATCTTTGATGCTGACGGTGAACGAATGTTCTGCGCCCTGTGTAAAGCCTGTGATAGCGTCGCGTCCATCGATTACGGTTTTTAGAGCTTTTATGGTTTTGGTACGTTTCGAGCCGTCTTCAAAGATATATTCTATCTCGATTGTAAGGTCTTTACCGGTGTTATTTTGCCAGCTTACCGTAACTCCTCCGAAATCGGGTACAAGCGTAACCGTCGGCAGCACAATTTTGTATGCCGGTTCGAGCGGCGCGCATGAGATTTGCGATGATTTTCCGGCTGCTCCCGCGCTATTGTGCGGGGTCAGGGTAAAGGTGTACGATTGGGTGTCGGTAAAACCGTCGGCGACCACAGTTACTATACCCGTTATTGAATCGACGGCAAATTTCGACGACTGTATGCTGCGTTTTTGCCCTTTGGAGTTAGTCCATTCTACGTTTGTGTAGTAATAGTTTACATCCTCAGGCCCTGTCCAGCTGAGTATCACAGCGCCATGGTCGGCAGTGGCAGCGGCTTCGATGGTTACGGCAGGGGCAGTTCCGCCTCCTTGCTCGAATGTTTCTTCTTTGCATGAGGCAGTTACAAGCGCTATGCAGAAGAGTATTAAAATTATTCGTTTCATGTTTTTATTTATTTAATGTTTAATATCCAGGATTTTGTTTGATACGCGGATTCTTGTTTACGTCTCCAATTGGAATTGGCATCAGATAGTGTTGTGGAAATCTGAAACGACGGTCGTAGTTTACTTCGGTGATTTTGAAAAATTCGTCATCATCTTTGGTAATATCCATTCCCTTTGCGCGGACGTTGAAGTATTTTTGACCGAGAAGCCAGCGACGCACATCCCAAAAGCGATGGTTTTCAAGATAAAGTTCGATGGTTCTTTCTTGACGGACAATTTGGCGAAGAAGATCCTGCGTGAGGGTCTTTCCGGTTGGAAGCCATGCGTCTTCAACGGTGGGTATTCCGGCTCTTGTGCGTATCTTGTCGATATATCTGAGGGCTTCCGTGAAATTTGCGTTGCCGCCGACTTCAATAAGAGCTTCGGCATAGTTGAGATAAACCTCCGCAACACGAATTATCGGCCAGGGGTAATAATTTGTAACACCTCCGGATGCTCCACGCGAGTTTAGCGGATGCTGACCTTTCTTATTAAGGTATCCGGTGGGTGAGAAATTGGAAGTTCGCGTCTTTTTTCCGCCGAAATCGTTCAAACGGAATCCCATTGCAATCCGTCCTACGTTACTTGTGTTATATTCGTAGTAACTATTGTGATATGCTATCCATGCTTCGAATCGCGGTTCGCGATTGGTGTTCAGATACAGCGTATTTGTAAGCGCTCGTACTGTTCCGCTGGGTAAAGTTAATCGGTGATTGCTTCCTGTTTGGTTCGATGGCACCACCTCTTCTATTCTGCTGTAATCGAAGCCCGATTGAGCTTCGGTGATAGGCAAACCATCTTTCGTAAGAAATAATTTGATCATCGTCATAGTAGGCGCCACGCCGTTCCATGCGGTATTATCTCCGCCAGCGCTTGGCGCCGACTTGTTTTGTAACGAATAATCGTTAGTAGCTCGCGCATCAGCCCAGATTAACTCCTTCGATCCTCGTTCGATTATCGCCATCCGCAGTTTGTGAATCGTCGGGTCGCTTAGCGAAGCGATTGTTGAAGTGGAAGTTTTATCATACAGGTCGTATTTTCCACCCATTTCTATTGCTTCGATTACCACTCGCGAAGCCTCTGCCGCCCGTTGCCATTTTGATGCGTCATAAGTTAAATTGATGAGCTGACGTCCGTCGGAATGTTTAAATTCCGAATAAGCTGCTGTCAGATTATCTGTTCCGGAGGTCAGATTGACTACGTCGGTGGCGCTTCCCGAAGGAGTGTAGTTTGGTTTTGCTCCGTTGAAGAGAGGCGAAGCCGCATAGAGCAGCATCCGCGATTTGATTGCCATAGCCGCAAGTTTGGTGGCGCGTCCGTATGATTCGGCAGGGTAATCGTCGGGCAGGCCGAGGGCTATCGCTTCGTCGAATTTCAGCGCGATCCAATCGACGCACTCGTCGTAGGTCGAACGTTCGGGATAATCTGTTATCGGCATATCAATGTCGTACAGACGATCCACGATTATCGTTGGTCCGTAGTTACGCAAAAGCAAAAAATGCAGATATGCGATAATGAACGTAGCTTCTCCCTTGTATGACGAGGAAATTTGCGGTGTTACTCCGGGAACGTTGTCAATATTTTCAAGAAGAATGTAGCATTGACGTATGCCTGCGAACAAATCATTCCAGTAAGAAATCACGGTACTTGAAGGGGAGTAGTTTCCCTGCGGAAATTTAGCGTGAGTTTCGTGTTCAAAGGCTGTAACAATCTCGTCGGAGGTAAATAAATCTATCGACAGCGTTTGATGAGCCGGTTGCGGGATGAAAGAGTAGCAGGAATAGAGGTATCTTTCCAGAGCTACCACATCGCGGAAAGCGTCTGCGCTTGTGCCTGTTTCGTTAGGCACCACATCCAGATAATTGCACGAGGTCGGCATTATCGCGAGCGGCAGACAAAGTAATATGTAAATAATTCTTTTTTTCATGATATATAGATAATTACAAATAATTAAAAATTCATTTGAAGACCGATGTTTAATATTCGTTGATTTGGATATTTCACTCCAGAGCCGCCTCCCTGTTCAGGATCCCACAATTTAAATTTAGAAATTGTAAGTATGTTTGAAGCAGCGGCGTAGATGCGGAAAAATTTGTAAGAATATCCTAACTCAAGATTTTTGAGTTTCAGAAATGAAGCATCGCGCAACCAATAAGTAGAAGCCTGCGTTGTATTGGCGTGAGCATTTACGCTGAGTGCGGGATATTTTGCAAAGGGATTTGGATTCGACGGCGACCAGTGATCGGCAGCAACCCAGCTGAGAACAGTGCTGATATCGCGGTCGGAGGATGTTCCAAATGGATGAAAGCCCGACATTACTAAGGACACGCGAGCAGTTCCTTGCCAGAACATCGAGAAATCCCAATTTTTCCATCGCACCGAGCCTCCGAAGCCGTAAACTATTTCGGGATTGCTTGGATATCCCGTGAATATGCGGTCGTTTGCATCAACCATATTATTTTTTTGACCGCTGACGTCCGGCATGTCTTTATATTTGATGTCTCCCGGCACTAAGGTTCCCCAGGATTGCTGCGGAGAATTGTCGATTTCAGCCTGGTCGATAAACAGACGCTCGGCAATCAGCAGCTGGGGCTGGCCAATCTGATGTCCTACTCTCGACAGATTAGGATATTGCAGATAAGCTGGCTCATCGAGATCGAGTACGGTATTGTGAGCATAAGTAAAGGTTCCGCGAAGCGAAAGGAAAAGATTTTTATTCAATTGTTTATCGTAGTTCATCGAAAAGTCGATTCCGTTGTTCTTTACTTCCTGCAGATTTCCATAAACTTCGGTCGATCCCGTTCCGAGGAAGTTCGGTATTGTTCCGCGAGTTCCGAAGATATTGTTGCGATGTTCCGAAAACCACTCAAAGGTCAGATATAAATCCTTGAAAAATCTGAGATCGACTCCGAGATTAAGTTTTTTTCCGATTTCCCAGGTTATTCCGGGGTTTGCGTAGCGATTGTATTTCGGTCCTCCGAGTTCGCGGTTCATTTCTATGCCGGTTTTAAACCGTCTCCCGTTGTCGCCAATCGAAGTACCGTCTTGCAGCGTTATATTTTCCATATATAGAAATCGAGTTCCTGCGCTGGTTTGGTCATTTCCGACCAGTCCGTACGAAGCACGCAGTTTCATGCTTGATACAACGGCTTTCAGTGGTTCCCAGAACTTCTCTTCGCTGATATTGTAACCACCGGCTATCGAGGGAAAAAATCCCCATCGATGTCCTTTTGCGAAATTTTCCGAACCGTTGTAACCGAAATTCAATTCAGCCATATAACGTCTGTCGTACGAGTACGATACACGACCTGCTATGCCCTGTTTACGCTGAGGCAATGAGCTTATCAAGCTTGCTCCGGGGATGTTGTTGTTATACTGTCTCTGGTTGTAAAGCAGCATGGCTTGCAGGCTGTGAACTTCGGCAAAAGTGCGGTCGTAATTCAGCTGTCCCTGCAAATAGACGGTACGATCGCCGGCGTTGTTGTCGTTGGCTGTGTTGAGTACGGGAGTTGTCGGCGAGCCGATAGGCGCGAGGTCATAGCTGACTAACTGATTATTGGCGTCCAAAACATGACTGTTTATGGCGTATTTGTTTGTAGCGCTGATTGTTTTGTTAACTCCTGTTTTCGACCAGTTTTTAAACGAAGCCAGCACGTTTGCGCTAAGTCCCTGAACAAGCATGTCTAATTTTTGATCGAAGCTCAAGGTTGCGATTACCGTACTTTCGAAATTTTCCTTTACACCTGAAACCATATCAGCCAAAGGATTGAAATTTTGACCTTCGGGAGTGCCTCCCCACATGATATGGTCGGGTTTAAGCAACTGCGATTGTCGTGTATCGCCCATCGGATACAGTATGGGGAAATCAACAGGATTTGAGCGCATTATCCTGTCGAACACATCGCCAACAGCCATGTTATTTCCTGTGTATGAGCGCAACTGTGTGTTGATGCGCAACGAAATCTTCGATGTTTTGGTAAGATTTACATTTACATTGTTCTGGAACACATATTTTTGCTGACTGATACTGTTGTCGAAGGAATAAAATTCCTTACTGCGGCCTTTGAGAAGACCGTTTTCGTTGGAAATATTCACGCCCAGATAATAATCTGCTTTGAGGCTACCACCTCTCACGTTGAGATTAACCACTTGAGCGGTTGATAGTTCGTCGAACATTTCTTTGTACCAGTCCACATTCGGATACACCAGCGGATCGAGGCCGGCAGCGGTAGCTTCGATTTTGCTGCGCTGATAGGCAAGTTTCGACGAGCCACGCAAACCTACAGCCTCGTTGAAAAGCTGCATATATTCCACTCCGCCCACAGTTTTAGGCACTTTGAGAGGCTGTTTGAACATCTGCTCAACCCGCACATTGATAATAGGTTTACCCGAAGTAACACCCGATTTGGTGTTTACAATAAGTACTCCGTTAGCGCCAAGAGTTCCGTAAAGCGCTGTTGCAGTGGCGTCTTTCAGCACCGAAAAGTTGTCGATCATTTCCGGAGCGATGTTGTTCAAATCTCCGCTGGAAGCCTGTACTCCGTCGATAATAATCAGCGGATTCTGCACACCCGTAGTAGTCGATACACCTCGAATCCAGAAATTTGCACCATCGGCTCCCGGCTCGCCCGAACGTTGCACAGCAATAACTCCAGCCAGACGTCCGGCAAAACTTGTAGTTAGCTGTGTTGTAGGCACACGAAGCTCGCTTGCGCGGATTGTTTGCACGGCTCCAACCACCGAAGCCTTTTTCTGCTGACCGTAAGCAACAATCACAACCTCGTCGAGCGATTGCGGATCGGCCTTCATCACGATTTCCATGATGTTGCTTCGGACGGTTACAGTTTGTGTAATGTACCCAACAAAAGATACTTGCAGGGCCGAGCCGATGGAAGTTTGCAGTACGAAACGTCCTTCAGAATTTGTTTGCTGAAGATTTGTCGTACCAGCCTCAAGCACAGAGGCTCCAACTAAGCTCTGTCCTGATTCATCGCTTACAACGCCGGTTACAGAAATCCTGTCCTGCGCTGTCAATGCCACATTGCCGAAAAGCAATATCAGGCATAAAAAAGGAATGATTTTTCTCATTATCAATTCATTAAAAAATTATTAAAAGATTGGTTAAACAACGCCGGACATGGAGGCAAAGCCCCAATAATCCGACGTATATTGCTTGTGGATAACATATTATGCTTTGGAGTAAAAACAAAAATGCTCCTCTTTTGATTAACAAAAGGGAGCAATTTTTGTTTAGAAAATCGAATACGACCGCATATAAGGCTGAAAATGAGGTCGCATATAATGTTGAAAATAAACCACTTAACTCGCGATATATATATATATATATATATATATATCAAGTAGTTAGCAGCTTTAATGCTACAATTTGAGGGGTTTGCGTAAACGAACGCCTCCGGCGAGAAAACTTTTGTTTTCTCTTGCAAGAAAGTCTTGCTACACCGTATGTTAGTCATTTCGTTCACCTAAGTTTAATTTTAAATCACGAAGACAAAGGTAATGCATTTATGCGAAATTGATTCTCTTTTGATAGAAAAAATTGAAATTTATTTTTAATTCATTGAAAAACAGGGTGAAAAAATTACAGCTTAAAAGATTCAGGATTTCAAGAACCAAGAACCAAGACGCTACGCAGTCAAGCAGAAAGCGTGTTTCATGCTGCTTTCTGCTTTCTGCCTTCTGCTTTCTGCTTTCTGCTTGGCTGCTTTCTGCCTTCTGTTTGACTGCGTAGCGTCTTGGCTCTTGGTTCTTGCAGTCCTGGGGTTCAAAAAAAGTTTGAGGTGCTATTTAATCTCCATGTATTTCTATCCCACATTATTTTTTGTCGTCTCTACAAGGGCGAAGCCCTTGAATCAATAGCACAGGGCAACGCCCTGTGG
>JAITGD010000080.1 GCA_031280885.1 Prevotellaceae bacterium
AAAGATTCAGAAACATAATATGGTACGACTTTTGGCGCTTGAATAAAGACGGCATAGGAAAAATGTTGGTATATGACGATTATACAGGGATAATCGGCGCCACGATAGGACACTTGCTAAAGTCCGACATGGAAATTCCAGACAAAATATGTCCCGGAGACAGCATAAACGATATGTTTTTAGACGAATATTACATGGCTATCGGCGCATTCGCTGAAAGCAAAAACGAAAGCGAAATTGACTAAAACCAAAATCGGGAAACATTTTCGTTTCCCGATTTTTTATCGATTTATACCATGAAAAAAACGGAACAAGCAATGCTCAAGGCACTTATTGTAAGTAATTTAATCTTTGCTCCGCTCTTCATGTTCGGGCAAAGCAGATATGTTTTAATCGACAGTCTGTTTGTGAACGATACCGTGCGGGTAAACGAGGTAAATATGAAAAGCACAGAGTATAATGCGTACTTTTCGATTTTCAACCTCATGTTTATTTATCCGGTCAAATATTTCGGTCACAAGAATTTGTACAGACCCAAAACCAAGTATCTGATAAGCATCACTGCATATCCCGATTTCGAGAAAGGAAAAACAGAGTGGGAAATGGTGAATTTGGAAGAAATCGACAAAAGTAAAATCATCAATTACCGTGATTTGGAAAAGGAAATCGTCCCACGTCTGCGTAACTACGATACGATGATGAATGACAGCGTGCTTACAGATTGCGATTTAGCGCTGATAGTGAAACGAGAAGACGGTTATTCTGTTTCAAAATCGGGAACCTGCGCCGAATTTTACGAAATCAGGAAAAAACATCCCGTATATGTTTATCCGGGCGCGGGAAGGTTTTACGAACTCAACACAAGTTATCCATTCCATTTCATCGAAGATTACCACTTGAACATAAAAAGAAACGGTTTGAAACAACAAACCCTTCAATTAATGTTTTTGTCCGAAACTGATGGTACTCAGCGAGGCTGGTTTGATAACGCAACAAGGTATAAATTTTGGAGTTTAGACAGACAACTTCGCATAAAAGTATTGGAATATGACAAACTTATCGGAATAATTGGTTCGACAATAGGATATAAACTCGTACCCCGCCCCGAAGTTTCGGATATCGACAGCAAAATGTTAAAAATAAACAATATGAGCGCAGAAGAATATTATAAATCTCTCGGAACTGTTGCCGAATATTTTGAATAGAACGAAATCGGGAAACCGGTTTTATTGATTTACACAATGAATACAAAATGAAACGAATGATACAAAAGGCTCTCATTGTTATTAATTTAATCTTTGCTCCGCTCTTCATATTCGGGCAAAGCAGATATGTTTTAATCGACAGTCTGTTTGTGAACGACACCGTGAGAGTGAACGAGGTAGAGATGTGGAGCGAAAAATATAAAGCGGACTTTTCGATTTTCAATATCATGTATAATTATCCTGCCGAATATTCGGATTCCGGGACATCGCTAAAACCCAAAAACAAGTATCTGATAAGCATCACCGCGTTTCCCAATTTCAAGAAAGGAAAGACGATATGGAAGAAAACGAATTTGAAAAAAATCGACAAAAGTAAAATCATCGATTACCGTGATTTGGAAAAAGAAATCGTACCGCGTCTGCGTAACTACGACGCGACGATAAACGACAGTGTACTTATAGACTGCGACTTAGCGCTGATAGTGAAACGATCAAATGGCTATTATGTTTCACAATCCGGTACCTGCGCCCAATTTTACGAAATCAAGGAAAATCATCCCGTATATGTTTATCCCGGCGCCGGAAAATTTTACGAACTCAACACAAACTGTCCCCCTTATTTCATTGAAGATTATTATTTGAATGATAGAAGATATGGTTTTGTGTCACAAATTCTTCAATTAATGTTTTTGTCAAAAAAGGGGATTTATGCTACCCGCTGGTATCGGTTCGAAAACGTAAGAAGGTACAAATTTTGGAGTTTGGACAAGCTATGCCACATAAAAGTATTGGAATATGACGATCATATCGGGATAATCGGCTCGACAATAGGATACCGGCTCAACCCCGACGTCGAAGTTTACGATATAGACAGCGAAATATCTGGAATAAACGGTATTGAAGGTTACAAGTACAGCTTAAGAAGTTTTTTAAGAACATATTATGAATCCCTCGGACTTTCTCCCAAAATTGACCCAGAGGCTGGTTTTCAATAAACCAAACTTGGAAAACATTCGTGTTTGTTTCTGTTTCATGGCAAAAATACCGGAGACCTTTTACCGCAAAGGGCGCAAAGATTACGCAAGTTACGCAAAGGCATTGCGCTCTTTGCGTAAACATTGCTCCCTTTGCGGTAAAAAAGTCGTAAGTTTATAAGTTTATTTCACGTCCCTTAATCTTTATCTCGTCGGGGGATTTCCTGACGGACTTTTATCCATCTTTTGTCTCTTTCCTCGTAGCCTTTTCGTTTTATAACTTCTCTCGCTTTTGCGGGGAGAACGGGACGAACTTGTATCCAATGACCATCTACCTTCTCATAGCCTTTTCTTTGAAGCTCTTCCAGATTTTTGGGTTTCTGATTCGGATCCGGATTATTCAAATCATACAGCGGAAGTATACTTTCCTGATAAGGAGTTTGCTGAATTTTTTCCGGATTTTGCAATTCTGCTTCGTAAACAGATCTACCCACCCAATTTCCAAACAAAACGCTGGCAGGTTTACCCGTATCTGCCCATATACGGACAATGGCGGCATAATCCCATTCCAAACTTTCTTGAGTTTCATCGTAAAGAAATTTAACTGAATAATAGATCCTTGCTCCCGGAGAATCTTGACCTCTTATTATTACAGGTTCTTTATCTTCCCGATAATATCCGGGGCCATATTTTAAGACTACATCACTGGCAATGGAAATCAGTGTAGAATCTCTTTTAGCCTGAGGCATTTTGTCGAGATTTTGCAAATGTGCAGAATTTGCACATCCTGCAAGTATCAAGTTGATAACAATAAGTGCCTTGAGCATCGTTTATTCCGTTTTTTCATCGTGTAAAACTTGTTAGTGCCGTTTGGCTTAGATTTCTCATAATTAATTTGTTTCATTATTGTACTTGTTCGTCGTTTCGCTTAACACGGTCAAATCCGAATAAACTTCAAAGCACAGGAAGTTCTATTTCTTTGAGAATCTCTCCTACAGTCCAGCCTTTGTACTGCTTGCTGCGTATGATATAGTTAAATTCCAGATACGAAATCGTATCTCCATTGAACATCGCAAACGGTTTATACGGCGAGGTTTCTCTCTGTGCCCTTAGTTGTCCTGTGGACAAGGCTAATAACAGGGCTAATAATATAATTTTCATTCTTTTCATCTGTGCACGATACTCAATCTTGTTAGCGCCGATTTATAACCGACGCTAACAAGATTTGTAGTTTTACGAACGGACGATATTTTATTCACTATTGTTGTCGATTTCTCCTTCTCCGTTCCAATTTCTCTTGAGCTTCTCTACCCCTCCTTTCAACTTCTTCTCTTTCCCGTTTCGCTTTCTCTATAAGTTCCGGATCTTTGATAATAAATTCATTGAATCCAATCCATAATACTTTTAAATCTTTAATAAAATCGTATAATTTGGGTGTCAATGTCAGAGTTCTGCTGATTCCTCTAAATTCGGACAAATCAGGCGGGTTCTCAAAGCATACATATATGTAGTAATCATACAATTCATTCGGGTTCTTTCCTGTTTGTTTGATGCCTAAACCCAAACCTGTTAATTTAGTTGGGGTATTATCCATGGATATTAACATTCTGGGATAACCGAGGTAAAGCACAGGAAGTTCTATTTCTTTGAGAATTTCGCCTACTGTCCAGCCTTTGTACTGGTTGCCGCGTATGGTATAGTTAAATTCCAGATACGAAACCGTATCTCCATTGAACATGGCAAACGGTTTATACGGCGAGGTATCTCTCTGTGCCATCAGCTGTCCTGTGGACAAGGCTACTAATAGGGCTAATAAGATAACTTTCACTCCTTCAATGCGCTGTTCAGTATAGCTTTTATTTCGCCCGATGTTGGTCGCGGGGCATTGGCAAAAATCAATTTCCCGTCTTTGCCGACAAGGATAAAGCGCGGGATTCCACCTATTTGATACGGTTTCATCAGGACTTCGTTAGCAGCGTCGCCGGCGAAAATTTGAACGCCCGGAAGTTGTTCTTTTTTTAGAAAATCGAGCCATTTCTGTTTGTTTTTCGATACGTCGGTATTTACTCCCATGAAAACCATATCTTTATTATCGCGATATTCTTCTTCGAGTTTCTTCATAGCCGGAAATTCTCTGCGACAAGGGCCGCACCAGGTTGCCCAAACGTCGATATAAACCACCTTGCCTTTGAAATCGGAGAGCGAAACTTGTTTTCCACTGACGTCCACAAACTTAAAATCAACAGCATCTTTTCGTGCCGTATTTTGATTCAGCGACGATTTGACCTTTTCCCAGCGTTCTTTCTGGTCGGCAGTCAGAGCAAATTTTGCAAATTTTGCTTCGTATTCGGCAAAACTTGCTGCCGATCTGTTATTTCTGGCCATCATCAGAGCAAGTTCGCCTTTGACTGTGTCGTTTGTTATCAGTACCGAATTGCTGCTGCCGAGCAAGTTAGCGACGGGATCGGTGTATTTTGCCTTTTTTCCTTCATCATTCAGCGTGCCGTCAAGCTGGACGACAGTCATGTACGCTTGCAACAGCAGGTTCATTCCGCCGGGATAGTTCAAAATAGAAGTATTTTCCGTCAGTTTCGCCAAATCGATTTTTTTGTAATAATCAATAAAATCAATTGCCTTAGGATGAGCGCTTCGCGGAGTTTGAACGAAGGTCAAAGCTATACAAAGAAGGTCGTTTTTTTTGAAATCCTCAAACGAAGAATTGAAGGCCTGATTCGGCGTAGCGACGACTGTATATTGTTCAAGCTCTTTCAGTTTATCCTCAAACAGAGGAAAAAAATCGACATAAGTGCTGTTTTTTCCCTGAAAATATACGGCTTTGTCTTCCAACGGAAAAACAAAATCGTGCCAGCGAGCTATTTCCTTGTTTTCGGGAGTGTTTTCGCCGACAAGCTCGTAGCTTTTTTCCAAGATGTTCAAATTCAGCGCATCGCCAGGCTTGAAGTAAAAGATATACCTGTTGAGTGCAGTGGCTGCCGAAAGTCCAACTACGTAATATCCTTCCTTCGAGAGACTGAAACTGAGCGAGAAAACGCCCTCGTTTCCCGCCGGTTTCGACGAGGCTATTTCGTTCAAACTGCCGTTTTCGACGGCAAAGAGCTTGACCTCGCCGGTTTTAGCCCGCTGCCACTTGCCGCTCACGGTCGAAGTTTTTTGGGCAAACGCTGACGCCATTGCCCACAAAATTAATAAAGATAAAAATACAATTTTTTTCATTTCCACAGAGTTTTTTTCATTCCCACAAAGAGCACAAAGCTCACAAAGTTTTTTTCTTAATTTTTAATTCCCACAAAGAGCACAAAGCTCACAAAGTTTTTTTAATCATTAATGGCTGTAGTTAAAATTGTGTTGCTGAGGCAAATAATCCATTAAGATTTGCATATCAACATCAACGGGAGACGATGAATCAGACCGCATTGCGATTTCCCGTAGGGAATCAATATCAATAGAAAATTTTGCCTCCTTATCGGACTCCAAGCCCGTTAGGGCTTGCACATCTTTCGCCGTATAAATCGCAGTTGTGGAACCCCTACGGGGTTCAGCGAAAGTGTGTTCATGCCTTTCTATTGATATTAATGCCCTACGGGCAATCCGACAATACAAAACCATTAATCACTAATACATTTACTCAGTGCAAATATAAAATTGTCGCAAAGCCAATATCATCGACGCGGGCGTCATCTTATTAAGCATGATATAGCGAGCATTTACCGGTTCGCTGAATTTTACATACATAAGCTGCCGGCCTGTCGTGAGCCTGATTTTTCCGATGATGGTGCTTTGTCCTGCATCGTACTCTTGTTCTGTGGCATAGTGTATATCCACCTCTTTCATGTTGAAGGAGGCGTTGCCTTGAAAGCCTTCCATCCAAATACCGCTTATGTTTTGAACCTCGGCGCCCAAATCGACCGTAATATCAAGTTTGATTCCGCTTTGTTGCACCAGCCAGTATTGTGTATTGTTGTCGGTAAACATATTGTTTTGTGCGCCTGCGCCGTTCATCGGATTCATTTCTGCACCGGTGTTTGCGTTGGCGAATTTTATCACGCTGTATCCTGTGCGGTCGGTTACTTTGGTTCCGAGTTCGGCGGGGTCGGTAACATCCCAACTGTGCAAGGTGCTGATGTCTATTATGGCATAAAACACCTTTCGCGCATTGACTGCTTTGATGTCGTTGCCTGTAACCGAAGTGATTTCAAAAGGAACGATGTATCCTTTCGGATCGGTCAGCGTGCTGAGATTGCCCGTGTAGGAAATCGCGCCTGCTACTTGCGAGGCTCCGGCGTCCATAGTTATGTCTATTTCTCCAAAATCTTCTTCGGGAATTGCTAAGTATTCCGTTCCCATGCGAGCGTTGTATTCGGCTATAAGACTGTTGTTTGCCTTCAACTTAATTTCCACGTCCTGGTTGGCTTCAAGAAGCGAATACAGAGTAAATGGCGTGCCGTCTAATTCATCGAAGATGCTGAGCATGGGGTTATTGAGGATTTTCGAGCTGCTTTCAGTTTCTTTGAAATAAACTCCGTTCTGTTGCGTTACATTTACTATCAGATAGCTCAGACGTTCTTCATAATTGATTTTTACGTCGGTACCTATGTAAGTAGCGATTTTTACGGGCAGCAGATATCCTTTTGTATCATCGAGCGCGGCAAGATTTTCGGAGTAGTACAACTCGACGGAATCACGCGAGCGTGTTTCGCCCTGCGGAATCGTCAAAGTATTGTGTTTAATGCTCAGTGGCAGCAAATTGTAGTTTGTTCCGTGCTGCGCATTGTAAATCTGAAGCAAATCGTTGTCGATGGCCAGAGTAACTTTCACATTGTTTTCGGCGGGCAATTTCGAGTGAACCGGAAATTTTATCAAAATAGTATCCACTCCCGAAACTTCCGCATCTGCGCTTCTATGGATTGAAATTCGGAACACCGAATCGGCTATATAAACGGCGTTTGAAGCCTCCGAATCGGTTTTTTTCGCGAAGTCGTGAATATTTTCCTTGCAGGCGGCGAACAGCGCCGTTGCAAACAGAGCGAGAAATATGTGCTTTTTTATATTTATATTTTTCATGACTTTTTTTATATTAATTTATTTTTCTTTATAAGTAAGACCCGTTATTTTTCCAAGTCCCGTAAACGACATATCTATCTGATAGCCATCTGATTCTCTTGGAGTTTCGGGATATTTGACAAGTTCCAGATCTCCGAAGGTCGTATTGGTCATTTTGAAAAATTCGAGTTTTCCTCCCGCGTCCTTGCCTAAAGCGGGATTGTATGTGCCAACAGCCAGCGCCTTGTCCAAGCCAGCGCCTGCCGGTATGCCGTGTGTGTTCGGCAGCGTATATTTGAATAGTGTGATTTCGCTGTATCCGTCGTTTTTCAATATGACGTTGGTGATGTCTCGCCCAGCTATTGTGCCGGCCGATATATCAAGCTGAAACACTCTGTTGTCGTTTGTTACATAGATAAGAAAAGGAGCGTTTTGGTCAGGCACTCTGGCAATAAACTTTGCGCTTTCGATTCCGGTTCCCTGAGGGATGAGCGCAGTTCTGCTTATCGCAACTGACCCGACAGCGCTTGCATCGTTAAATTCGATATATCTGAGCGCGCCGCTGTTCAGTTTCAAAATTGCATAACCCCTGCTTGGAGAGTGTGCTCCAAGTATTTCGCCCATGTATATCAAATCCACATAAGCTGGGTCGCTGAACGTTGGATCCACAAGCGGTTGTGTGTAATACATAGCCGCGGTACCATAATCACTGGATCCCGGAAACGAGCCGTACATGAAGGCTTTTCCATCCTTATTGTAGTACATGGCTCCGCTTGCGCCGGCATAGATATGCGGAGCGGGTTCGTAACGTGCATTGCCCGAAGGTCGAACATTGTTCATTTGTACCGAAAAGGTATGCCAGGCAGGGAAGGTATTCCATAGATACCAGTTTCCCTTTCCGTCGGGTTCTGTATGATACATAAAACAGCGAACTCTTCTGCCGGAACTGGCAGAATATACGTAAGAGAATTTCATTTGTTGAGCTATCACTTTATCGCCTTTCTGTGTATATTCTCTGTCCAAATGAGAGTTCATTTCGATGACGTTGGAAATTTCGTAAGATGGTTTCCACGAATAGTCTTCGGCCAGAACACGGGTAGCATACTTATCAGTAAGGACAAATACCGAGTATTCGGTTCCTGTTTTGTTGAAAGGGTCGGGAGCCATTTTGTCTTCAAAAGCTACAATATCGTAAGGTTTTGCGCCTTCGCGGGGAATGTCCGAAGCGGTCATTTCCAAAATATTTTTGTAATAATAAAATTTGTAATCGGAACTCGATAAACTTATGAGGTCTATATCGAAACCGTTTTCAAGCTCGCATAGCGCTGTGTATCCTCTGAGTAAGGGACTAATCACAGTTAGAGTAAAAGTCTTTCTGTAAGAAACTTGAGTTTCCTTATTCACAACCTCGTAAGCCAGACGGTAAGGCTCGGTTACGGTAGCTTTGCCGAAAGTTCCCGACACTTCTATTTCCAGATTTCGACCTTCGTGCAATACATTCCAGATTCCGCCTCCCCAATAGTGCCAAGTAAAGCGGAAGAGATTTTCATCTTCTCCCTGCGAAAATGTAAGTACAGGATTGACTCTCAATGTGTCGCCTATATTTTTGGTATAGTTATTCAAGCCGTCGTCATTACCGGCGTCGCCGATTCTCACGGTGTTGATTTGCTTGTAATCGTAGTTTCCTTTGTCCCTGACGCAGGCGTTCAGGCCGGCGATAAGGCAAAATGCAAGCGCCGGTTTTAAAAGGTGTTTAATTATATTTTTCATAATCATAATTTATTATCTATCAGTTTGTAATCCCATTTTGATTTCATTACCATTTTCATCTTTCAGAGGTTCGCCATGTTCAGCCTCGTAGGCTTTGAGATACCTGTTTACCTGCGCTATCATTCCCATCGCTATTATTCCGGATTCTCCCATCCTTGCAGTCAATACATCTATGGCGTTTTCGGTGGCAGGATCGTACATAAAGAAATCGCGTGTAATGCCGAATACTTCACACAGAAGTTCCAATTTGACCTTACTGTATGGTCCAAAATAAGTTACCAGCCTTGTACCGCTTGTCGGATCAGCCCAAAGATTTGGCATATCGGCTTTTGCATCGAAAGAAACGTTGAACTCTGTTCCGTTTCTGTCGCCATAGCCTTCGGCTTTAATGTAATCGACATGGAAATAGCTGTTTGGAGTAAGTCTCAATCTGGCTATCAGAGTAAGGCTGTCCAATTTTTCGGAATATTTTACTTTTATTCTAAGGAGGCCTTTAGGCTGTCCTGCCGGAATGAAGGAGGGCATAATCTCAACGTCGGCGCCGATGATAGCGCTTGATTCTGAGCGTATAAATTCCGCAGTTATTGGACGATCTTCGTCGTAAAGTTTGCCGATTACAACCACCGGCACGGCGATTGTGGAATCAATTTTTATCGGATTGTCGTATCCCAGATTCACTTGTGTCCGATTGCTGCCGGTGGAACTTTTTGCCCACTCGAAATAAATCCGATCAACGTCGCTGTATGTCGGCAAAGTTTCGTGTTTACACGAAACAATTGTCAATATTGCCAACAAATACATAAATCTTGTAATAATTTTTTTCATAATCGTAATATTTTTTTATCAAATATTTTTTTCAGCTTCGGGAATTGGTACCACGTACGAATCAAGCGAAGTAACAGGGTCGCGTCCTTCGTCGTATCCTTTGAACATACTGCTGCTTCCAAGTCGTTTATGATAGAAAAAAACCTGTCCTTCGCCGAAAAATTCACGGTAATATTCGCGTTCTAAATGCTCGCGTACAGCGGCTTCGCTTACATCGTCGGGAAGTAAGTTTGCAACAGTTAATCCTCTGTGTGCAAGAACTGAATTCAAAATATCTACTGCTATAGCTTTATTTCCGGCGTTAAGCGCAGCTTCTGCCTGAATATAACACATTTCCGAAAGACGCATCAGCGGTTGAAATTCTTTGATGGCGGCTATTTCCAAATCGGAAGCATTGGTAGAATATTTGTACGATATGTAAGTGCCTTCGAGAGAATAACCTGCCGAAGAGCTTACAACTTTGCTTGGCGACCATTGCCAGGCGCGTACATCGATCATGCTATTCAGAGTGTTTCCCGTATATTGAAGTATATTTTTGAGCAGATTGTTGTAATCCACCACATAGCCTGTTCTCAGGTCGGTTCCTTCGTACCAGGTTTTTGCTCGCGAATACATGTCGAGACTGTTTATTCCGAAAATAACTTCCGAAAACATGATGAAGTTATATTGTTTTCTGAAATTGTTGCCATTCAGATCGACCCATTTGAATCTTTGGCCAATCTGGTCGGTTACGACTGCGGCTGCGGCTGCGGCTTCTGTTTCTTTGCCGATGTATTGCAGCACCCTTGCTTCCAGACCTTTCACTGCATAATAATTCATGCGTCGATTGCGATTTTGGAAAAAATTATCGTTGCGCAGATCGTTACTGATACTATTTGCGTCGTCGATCACAGGGTCGTTACCTTCAAGCAGTTGTATAGCTTTGGCAAGGTCGCTTTGCAGCAGAGCGATATACTCGTCGGCAGTGCTGTACGTTTTTTCTTCGTTCTGATTTACTAAAACTTCCGGCCAATTATTATAAGGAAGTATTTTGGCTGAAGTGCGATTTATATACACCGGACCAAAAATGCGGAACAAGTCGAAATGGATATAAGCCCTCAGTCCGTATGCTTCGCCAAGCAATATTTTCTTGGTTTTATCGGGAATAATTCCCTGCGAGGCTTCCACATTTTTGATGTAGGTATTGATGTGCAGCAGAGCTTCGTATGATTTTTTCCATACGTTTGCAAATCTGCTTTTCACATTGTCATTTGTATATTCAAAATGAGCAAGTGCGTAAAACGGCATCGACTGGTCGCCTTCGCTTGGTCGCAAAAAGGGATAAGTGTAAAGATGCCCCATAACGTCCAGAGTTGTTTGGCTTAACTGTCCGCCGTACAGATGTTCGCCCGTTAATTCTCTGTAAAGCCCGTTTGTGGCGCTGTAGATATTGTCTTCCGAAGAATACAGTTTGTCTTCGAGTACTTTATCCTTAGGCGCTATGTCCAACCAATCGTTGCAGGCGGCTAAGGAAGCGGCAATCAGTAATAATGTGATATTATATTTCAGTTTCATAATTTTGTTTTTTTATTGATTAAAATACAGCAGTTATTCCCATTGTTATAGAATGTTTGTAAGGACTTTCGATACCTCTTTCCCGTTTCATTGTGCTGAGATAAAATATATCATTGTAGGCAACATGCAGTTGCAAGTCGGCAAGTTTCAGCAGCTTAATCCATTTATCCTTAGAGAAATTCCAAGAAAGCTTTGCGCTTTCGCCCGACAGATAATTGTTTCGCTGGATAAAACGCGAAGATACCGGCGTGGTAGTGCTGTTTTGAGTCAGATCGATGTTTTTGAACTCGCTTATATCGCCCTCTCTTTCCCATCTGCTATACAGAGCGCGACGGTCCTGATTGAAAATTATCTGGCTTGCAGTAATATTTTCAACTTTGTTGAACAGAGCCTGATTGAACTCGTATCCTCCGATGCTGTAACGGAAGTTGAAATTAGCAGTCAGGTTCTTAAATCTGAAAGTAAAGCCGAATATACCTTCCACAGCGGGATTTCTGCTGGCAATAACCACGCGATCTTCGGCTTTGTAATCGAAAGTCGGCACGCCGTCTTTGCTCAGGAATATTTCTCTGCCCGTAGCCGGATCGATTCCCAGAGATCTCACCGCCCTTAGATCGTCCGGACTGCCTCCGTCCTGATACTGTACCAGCGAGTTAATGTTTTTCATCTGCTCGTAAATGTCTTGGTCTTTTTTGTATTCCTCGTTCAGATTGGCCAGCGCCTGCGCGAATCCGCCGTAAGTGAACTTGTTGGTTCTGGCAGTAAAACGGATATTCAAGTTTATCTCTTTCGGAACATTGCGTATAACCTGATAGTTAGCCATAACCTCAAGACCTTTCACTTTTATGTATCCCATATTGACCGGATAGGTAGATACGCCCGACGATAGTTTCTGTTCGAGATTCACATCCATTGGGTCGGTATGAGTTTGGTAAAGGTCGAAAGCTATGTTCAGCCTGTTATCCAAGGTCGAAGCATCTATACCTGCCGAAGTTTTAGTTACCACCCGCCAGCGCAGATTCGGATTGGCGTAGCCCGACAGATAGGAGGCGGCTCCAAAAATATCATTGCCAGGGAAGTAGCTGTAAACGTTCATCGACAGATTGTTTACGTTCTGATTTCCATTGACTCCATAAGAACCTCTCAGTTTCAGATTTTGCAGCCAGGTCCAATTTTCTGCAAAGGCTTCTCTTTTGATATTCCATCCCAGACCTATTGACCAGAAATTCTGGAATTTCTGATTACGTCCAAAAGCAGTAGAACCGTCGGCATTATAGTTAAAATCAAAAAGATAGCGGAATTTGTAGTTGTAGTTCATCGCAAGGATAAAACTGGCCGCTCTGCGGATAGTTTCGGAATACGCCGGTCGCGAACCTTCCTTGTAAGAATACGAATATGAAGGTATTCCTTCCACGCCTTTGGGAAAACCGGTAACAGAGTATGCTTCGCCGTTCGACTGTGTGGATTCTATCGAAGCGTGTCCGATAAAAGTCAGATTATGAGCATCCAATAGAGAAAGTGAGTAATTAACAGTAGTATTGAGCTTGTATCTCCAACTGCTGTTATTGTTCGAGGTATATTCGCCCTGTTGCGTATAGTCTCTATCCTTATAATCAGTATGTCGCGGGTCTTTAAAGGAAACATTTTCTCCTGTGGACGAAGCGAGTTGCAAAGAACCCGACCAGCGCAGATTTTTGAGAATAGACCAATCGAAAGCCGTATTGTTTGTGAGATTATAATATCTTGAATCGTTTCTGGATGGGAGCATTGCGTTGTAGTATGGATTCGTAGCGGTATTCAGCCCGAATCCTGCTCTTTCTCTGAAAGTATCCAATTCGTCAGGAATTGTGCCGTCGGCATTTCTCATTTCGTAGTACGGATTTGCCTTGGCAAAATCCTCGAACGAACCCCACGAGCCTCTGTGTTCGTTAGTTACCGAAAGCGACAAATGATTCTGAACATTGATTTTCTCCTTCCTGTATTGCAGCCTCATATTTCCTCCAAACGACTGACGCGACGAACCTTTCATTACTCCCTGCACGTTTTGGAAATTAACTCCGGCCTGATACAGAAAACTCGATTCGCCTCCGTCCACATTCACCGAATGACTTTGCGTAAGACCTGTTCTTACAGGCACTTTAAGCCAGTATGTATCCACGCCTCTTTCCACCCGTTCCATGCGCGAGTAGTATTCGGCTATTTTGTCGGCATTGCCCCACCAATCGTTAATATTGCCATATCTGCCGGCTTTCAGTTCGTATTCGAGTTTTTCTCTGGCGTTCATCAGGTTATACACGCTCAAGTCGGGCAGTTCTAAGGCCATATTTCCGTTGTAGCTCACTCTCAATTTCCCCACTTTGGGCTTGATGGTTTCGATGACAATAACTCCGTTTCCGCCTTTCGAGCCGTAGATAGCCGTCGAACCCGCGTCCTTCAAAATGGTTATCGATTCGATACGGTTGATATCGAGGTCGTTCACCACCTGAAGCGTAGTTTCAAATCCATCGAGAATAAAAAGAGGTTCATTCGGATTTGTTGTCAAATCGTCGAAAGTAGATGAAATATTCATAGTCGAACCACCGCGTATATTGATGTTAGCCATCGTGTTCGGGTCAGAACCTTTCAGATTGTTTTCTGCGACAATAAACGAAGGGTCGAGCGATTTGAGGCTCTGTATCACGTTGATACTACCTACCGAGCGCAATTCCTCCTGATTTATTGTATTGTATGATCCGGTAAAACCCGCCTTATCGCGTTTGATAATACCGGCTTGTACCACTGCCGAACTGAGTTCGATTTCATCGCTTTCCATCACCACGTCGTAAACCGTAGTACCCGGAACCAGCTTTATCTCTTTGGTTTTCATCCCTACAAACGAAAATACCAGCACGCCTTCTTCCGATATGTTGAGTTTGTACTTACCATCGACGCTGGTGTTTACGCCTATGGTAGTGCCTTTAACAAAGACGCTTACGCCCGGAATAGGCCCCGTCCTATCGCTAACCGTTCCGCTGACAGAAATCTGTTCCTGAGCAGCCGAGCTTATTTTGCCGGATTCGCTCCTGCTTTGTCTGTCGCTTTCCGATTTAGAAATAAAAACCTGTCGATCAGAGATGTAATAAGTATTATCTGTTCCTTTGAACACCTCGTCCAATACCTTGTCAATCGTTTGTTCCTGAGCATTTACAGAAACTTTTCGATTAGTTTCGAGATTTTCGTCATGATACAGGAATATATATTCGCTGTTCTTTTCGATTTCTCTCAACACTTCGATCACCGATTTGTTTTTCATATTGAGACTCAGCCGAGTGCTTTGCGAATATGTAGGATTTGCATTGCACACGTTAATCCCCATTACAAGGAACAATGTGATAGTTTTTGCGAACCTAAACAAGGTTCCGATGTTGATTTGTTTGTTCATTTATGTTAATTTTAATATTCGATATTTTCCTTTATCGTGTTCCACAGTGATTGGAAAGGCAAATGACAAGCCTTTCAGAATATCGTCGAGATTATCTTTCAAATCCATTTTGCCGGAGCATTTCAAGTCGGCAACCTTTGTTTCGCACACAATCTCAACACCATAATATCTCGAAAGTCGCAGAAGTACTTCATCCATCCGTCGGCTTTCAAAGATAAATATTCCCTCTATCCACGAGGTATGCAGATTCACATCTGTTTTATACACACGGCTTTGTCCCTCAGTGCAATCGTACATCTCGGAAGGTTTCAGCACAACTCCTTTCGATTCGCTACTTTTCAACACTTCGACCGAGCCTTCCACCAACACGATTTGTTTGTTTCTATCTGTTTCGTATGCAGTTACGTTGAATTTCGTTCCAAGCACACGTATATCAGTATCGGCAGTTTTTACAACAAAGGCCTTGTTTGCCACATAAACCACATCTGCAAATATTTCTCCGTCGATGAATATTTCCCGTCGATCTTTTGCAAAATCAACAGGATACACTACTCTTGTTCCGGCATTGACCACAAGTTTTGTCCCGTCCGACAAAGTCAATTTCGAGCGTTTACCCTTTGGTACAATCAATTGATTATATTGTGTTGATTCTTTTTTCGATACCTCCGTATGCGCTATTTTGATAGCCTCCGAATCGTAAGCTATATCAATTTCGGCTTCATCTATTTTGATGGTTTTTTTATCCGACAGTACAATCTGGATTTCATTGCTTTCGCTCATCACAGCGTTTTCGCGAGCGAAGAGCCTAAGATCTTGAGCCTCCTCCGTTCGGAAGCCGGAACGCAGCATGTACGAGACAGTTATAAGCAGTACGACGGCAGCGGCGCAACTTCCGATACGAATCAGTTTTCGTCTGCTTTTCGCCTTATTTGTTTCGTTTGATTCCTTTATTCTTTGCCACAATGCCGCCGATTCTTCTTCGCTCACAGCCGAGTTATTATATTCTCTCAGAGATTCTAAGAAATTTTTAGCAGCGCAGAACTCGCCCCAGTCGATTTTGCCTTCATTTTTCAGTTGTATCCAAAACTCGGTCGAATCCGCATCTGCGTTTTTAATCGAGGAAACAAAGAAGTCATCTCCAAGGAAATCCTCGAATTTATACTCCGAATAATCGTGATTCTCTGCGGTATGTGTCATAAAACAATCTTATATCCGTTTTTTTACTCCGATAGGACTTCGATTGTTCAATTATATACTCACATTTTCTTTTGGAACCAAGAATCAGGATTTCAAGAACCAGGACTTTTGGACTTTTAGACTTTTGGACTTTTGGACTTTTGGACTTTTGGACTTTTGGACACTGAGCTTGTTTTGTTGTTAAGGGACGCGAAATAAACAATCTATAAACTTGCAACATTCGTTTGAAATATTTTATCTCATAAGTTATTTATTTCACTTCATGTATTTCTATCCCACATTATTTTTTGTCGCCTCTTCAAGGGCGAAGCCCTTGAATCAATAGCACAGGGCAACGCCCTGTGGACAAGTTACACCCAGCGACGCCAAGCCCTGAAAGGGCGTAATCATCATCTTTCTTATTATTGATTTCGCCCATTTTTCAACCCTCCGACCATACAACTTCCATAAGAAATCATAATTTGAATTATATTGTTATCCGTTTATATATCAGCAAAATAATTAATAAGAATTATGAATTTTTATGCTTTTGACCCTTCTGAAACAGTTTGCTTCAAACCAACTTGAATGAAGGCATTTACTTTTGCCCCCGTTTTTTAATTATATAGACAAATGAATAAAATGGAATTGATTATGTTAAAACATTTGAAAGTAGCATGTATAATTATTTTGA
>JAITGD010000059.1 GCA_031280885.1 Prevotellaceae bacterium
CCATTTACGAATAATGCCCTTTAGAAGAAGGTTGAACCTACAGGGCCGTCGAGAGAAACAGTAGTTGGTACTGAATCTGACTTTGCAGCATTAACATGGCCACATACCCAGCTGCTGAATAGACCGAAACCGAAACTTACAATAGCTCCGGCTAATGGATTAACAAGTCCAGCGGCAGCACCCCAAATCGTGGTAACCAGTCCCATTGTAGCAGCACACGCCATCATGCTACCTCCTTTCACTTGTTGCATTTGATTAAAAGATAATGTTTTCATAATAAAATAAATGTTTTAATTGTTGATAAATAAGTTTTTTGATACCTCAATCATTTGAGTTTTCGAGTGCAAAGGTAAGGGCAAATTTTGAGATGAGGTATAGAAAATAGATTGTAAAACACAAGTAAACAGCTTGTATATTACAAATACGGATTTTCAGACTATGAATCAGATGCTTACGCGCTTTAATAAGGTATGAAATCATTTATTCTTTTTCAACAACTTATATATAAAGTATAATCCTCCGACAAATGTTATTCCGCTAAGAACATAGACTTTAGCCAAATAGCTTGCTTCTAGCAAATTCATCAGAACATAAACTACAGATAATACGCCGGCTAAACACAAGAAAAACAAAATATACCATGATATGTCCAGCTTGTTTATATTATATATTCTGCCGGTGTACCATCCTAACATCGCAAAGGAACTGTTTAAATAAAATGATGCAAGCGTTGTGTCTGCTCTCGAGAAATCAATAAAAAATGGAGCAATGAACATTATGCTGATAGAAACACAGATATTAGCGATAATCACCCGTTTTATTAAGGTTTTATTTTTCATGATTTTATAGATGAACAATGTTTAATCATTCCCCTTTATTCTTTGCATCCCGTATTGTTAAAGACATAGAAATAATGATGCAAATCATACTGGCAAGAGATAGAAATTTTGTGATGGTTAAAGCATCATTGTTAAATGCCACTATTAGATCTATAATGCAGTATATGAGGAAAATAATAGCCAGAACAAGGATTGTTTGAGCCATTAACAGTCTTACATTAAGTGGTTTGCCGTGAAATTTTGCAATCAAACCCCCGACAATTAATGCAAAACATAATACTCCCAATAGTACTAAAACCGCTACCATCTTCGTTTCCAAACAGAGTTACATTTATTCTTTTTCAACAACTTATATATGAACTGCACGTACAACTTAATGAGGTGAGGAAGACTATCTTACTTAGTCTTCCCCATCTGAGCAAGCCATCATGCGCAGCAATCCTGATTCTTGAAATCCTGGCTCTTGGTTCTTGAAATCCTGATTCTTGGTTCTTGAAATCCTGGCTCTTGGTTCCTGAAATCCTGGCTCTCTTTCACGCTTCTTACCAAGCGAAGAGTGGCAATTTTTCCATCATGGCGTTTACTTCTACCTTGACTGAGGCGGTGATTTTTTCGTCGCCCGGGTTTTGCAGCACTCTATCGATAAGGTTCACTATCAGATCCATATCGTTTTCTTTCAACCCTCTGGTAGTAATTGCCGGAGTGCCGAAACGCAGTCCCGAAGTGAGGAAAGGCGAGCGGCTGTCGAAAGGAACCATATTTTTATTCACCGTTATATCTGCTGCAACAAGCGCATTTTCAGCCTGTTTGCCGTTCAATTCCGGGAATTTCGATCTCAGATCTATCAGCATAAGATGATTGTCGGTACCTCCGGATATAATTTTGTATCCTTTGTTGATCAATGCCTTAGACATGGTAGCTGCATTTTTGACCACCTGCTGTTGATATGTTTTGTACTCGGGCTGTAGGGCTTCGTAAAACGATACCGCTTTGGATGCGATGACATGCTCCAGCGGACCGCCCTGAATACCAGGGAAAACGGCCGAATTGAGTATCTGCGACATCATCTTCACCTGTCCTTTCGGAGTAGTCTGTCCCCATGGATTTTCGAAATCCTTGCCCATGAGTATAACTCCACCACGCGGACCGCGCAGGGTTTTGTGAGTAGTTGAAGTTACTATATGTGCGTATTTCAGTGGATTATCGAGCAAGCCGGCGGCAATCAAGCCGGCAGGATGCGCCATATCCACCATAAAAATCGCTCCTGCTTTATCGGCTACAGCTCTCATGCGAGCGTAATCCCATTCGCGCGAATAGGCTGAGGCTCCGCCTACTATCAGTTTCGGCTTATGCTCCAAAGCTCTTTGTTCCATCTCGTCGTAATCGATGAGTCCCGAATCTTCTTTTACTCTGTACGACACGGCTTTAAACCACATCCCCGAAAGGCTCACCGGCGAGCCGTGCGTCAAATGTCCTCCGTGCGACAAGTCGAGCCCCATGAAAGTATCGCCCGGCTTCAAGCAGGCAAGAAAAACTGCCGTATTTGCCTGTGCGCCAGAGTGTGGCTGAACATTAGCATATTCCGCGTCGAACAATTGGCACAAACGGTCGATGGCCAATTGTTCCGATTTATCAACCACTTCGCATCCGCCGTAGTATCTGGCGCGCGGGTATCCTTCGGCGTACTTGTTAGTCATCACCGAGCCCATTGCGTTCATAACCTGCTCGCTTACAAAGTTCTCGGAAGCAATCAGTTCTATTCCGTGAGTTTGTCTTTCGCGTTCGGCTTCCAGCAAGCCGAATATTTCGGTATCTTTTTGCATATCAATTATTGAATTTAATAAATCAAATACCAAGCAAAGGTACTACTTTTTGATTATTTTGATTTGCACCTTCGTGGTAACAAAAAAGATTTTGGTACATTTGTTGATAATTTAAAGGGTAGGGCCGAGGAAATGATTATCATATAGTCTTGTTTATTCGAGCTTTAGCCGACAAAAAATAGGATTGTAACTATTCAGAAACATATTAAAAAGCGCCGTATTGACATCAAACATGTCAATTTGGCAGGAGAAAAGATAATGGAACAAAATTCTAATAAATTGCTTGAAAATGTATTTCTTGCAAGTCCAATGGGCGAAAATATCGGATTTATTTCTTTGAATGAAGATGATTCTGAGAAATTTACCGACAAAACAGTACCCCAGCCGCTGCCTATACTTGCTCTGCGAAACGCCGTATTGTTTCCCACTATAGTTTTGCCAATAACTGTAGGACGCGCTAAATCAATACAATTAATCAAGGATGCTTATGCCTCCGAAAGGCTGGTTGGCGCGATAAGCCAAATCGACTCAAAAATAGAAGAACCCGCAGAAGCTGATTTGTTTAGAGTCGGAACTTTGGCCCGAATACTGAAGATCTTCGAAATGCCCGACGGAGCTATAACTGTCTTATTACAAGGACTTCAGCGATTCAAAATCACCAAGATGGTGCAAAACATTCCCTACTTCGCCGCCCGTGTGAAAATGCTTTTCGACGAAGCTCCCGCACAGCCCGACGGCGATTACGACGCTATAATCGGTTCGATAAAAGACCTGATAGGCAATGTTATAAAATTCTCACCTCAATTGCCGCCCGAAGCAGCCTTCGCTGTGAAAAATATCGAAAATCGCAGTTTTTTGATAAACTTTATCTGCGGACATATCGAACTAAACGAACAAAAAGCCCGTCAGACTTTGCTCGAAATCAACAATATGAAGGAGCGTGGGCTGAAACTTATCGAATATCTGAACCGCGAGATACAGTTGCTCGAAATGAAGAACGATATACAGCAAAAAGTTCGAGCCGAAATGGACCAGCAACAACGCGAATATTTTCTACATCAACAGATAAAGACTATACAGGACGAGCTGGGCGATAGCCCAACTGAGGGCGAAGTCAAACGTCTGCGCGAAAAAGCAGCCGAAAAAATGTGGCCTGAAAATGTGGCGCAAACCTTTGAAAAAGAACTATCGAAATTCGAGAAAATGAATCCCAACGGAGGAGAATATTCGGTGCAGCTCAATTATTTGGACGTTTTGGTCGATTTGCCATGGAACGAATATACTACAGATAATCTCGACTTGAAACATGCTCAACAAGTGCTTGACGAAGACCATTTTGGAATGGAAGAAGTCAAAGAAAGAATACTTGAATATCTGGCGGTTATAAAAACAAAAGGCGATTTGAAATCGCCAATAATCTGTTTGTACGGGCCTCCGGGAGTGGGCAAAACCTCTCTGGGAAAATCAATTGCACGAACTCTGGAACGCGAATTTGGCCGAATTTCGCTGGGCGGATTGCACGACGAAGCCGAAATACGCGGACATAGACGAACATACATCGGAGCAATGCCCGGACGAATAATCCAAACAATAAATCGCTGTAAATCATCGAATCCTGTAATTATACTTGACGAAATCGACAAAGTGGGAGCCGACTATCGCGGAGATCCTTCATCGGCCTTGCTCGAGGTGCTTGACCCTGAGCAAAATTCAACATTCAGAGATAATTACTTGGATATGGATTACGACCTGTCGCACGTGATGTTCATCACCACAGCAAACCGTGTGGATACTATACATCCCGCTCTGCGCGACCGCATGGAAATGATTCATATAGGCGGATATGTAACCGAAGAAAAATTGCAAATCGCTAAACGTCATCTTGTTCCAAAAGAGTTAGATGCGCATGGAATCAGTCCGAAGAAAATGGAATTTTTAGACGAAGCTTTGGAAAAAATTATCGAAGATTATACCCGCGAATCGGGCGTTCGTACTCTCGATAAACAAATTGCCAAGGTTATTCGCAACAGAACCAAGGCGATGGCTATGGGCGAAAAAATCAAAAGAAAAATATCTGCCGAAAATATCCGTACTATACTCGGAGCGCCTAAAATTCAGAAAGATATTGTGGAAGACTGCGATTTCGCCGGAGTTACTACCGGCCTCGCATGGACGGAGCAAGGTGGTGATATTCTTTTTGTTGAGGCCAGCATAAGCCCCGGAAAAGGAAATTTGACTATAACCGGAAATCTGGGCGATGTGATGAAAGAATCGACTACCATTGCGCTGGAATACGTGAAAGCAAACTGCGATTATTTGAATATTCCTCCGGAAATGTTCGAAAAACATAACATGCATGTGCATGTGCCAGAGGGCGCTATCCCGAAAGACGGGCCTTCGGCCGGAGTAACTATGGTAACTTCTATGGCTTCGATATTCACCGGACGAAAAGTGCGAAAAAAAATAGCAATGACCGGAGAAATTACCCTGAGAGGCAAGGTTTTACCTGTGGGAGGAATCAAAGAAAAAATCCTTGCGGCAAAACGCGCAGGAGTGTCGCTGGTAATCATGTCGAAGGATAACGAAAAGGATGTCAATGAAATAAAACAGGAATATCTTGCCGGTTTAAATTTCGAATATGTCGCCACAATCAAAGAAGTGCTTGACCTTGCTTTGACGCCGGCAGAATCGTCTGCAAACGTCTGTAATTCAAACACAACAAGCGTCAATTAATTTATCGCAGATACTTCCGAAGTCGGTCTTCAAATATTGTCCGGTCGATGATTCTGTAATGAGGCCGATATGCTTCGTTGAATCTTCGACTGTGGTGAATGGCGTATTTATCAGCCATTAACAAAGAATCGATAAAAGTTTTATCGCGGGCAAAATCGGGCAAATCAAGCTGCATTTCTTCTATAAGTCTCAGTATTCGAGTCCATTCCGATTTCCATATTTTGATTTTCGGATGCTCTGCCGAATTGGCGCTTTCGATGAAAGCCTCAAGAAAGGCTTGTTTGGGAATAAGCTCTCGCTTCAGAAGCGACAGATTTACACGCACATAATTATTTTCCCAGCCGGTAGGCTCAACATCAGGATTGTGCGATGATTCAAACTCCGATAGTTCTTCATCCAGATACAATTTTGCTGACAATGTGTCAGAAATGATATGCCCCGGCCCAAATCTGTCCTGAAAAAAACTTTTGTACAAATCCCGCAAAGTCAATTCGGGATAAATATTTAGCTGCATCACTATGGATTTCCGAACTTTACGCTGAAAATTACTCTCCGGAGCGCATCCGGAAACAAGAGCAAATGACAAACAAAAAATTAAAACTCTCTTCATCACGATTTACTCCGCTTAATATTTCTATATCAGGCGATTATTCTTAACAATTTATTATATGTTTGCTTTTCCTATTCCTGAAATCACAAAGCCTAATTCGCTGAATGTGTGTAAATCCATAATATTTCTGCCGTCAAAAATAAAAGCCGGTTTTTTCATCGATGAGTATATCTGCGGCCAGTCGAGCTTGCAAAATTCATCCCATTCGGTCAGAATTGCAATTGCATGTGCCTGTTGCACAGCTTCATAAACGTCGTCGTAAACATATACAAGCTTTTCAAGTTCGCGACATTCTCCTTCCGATAAACGATACGAATGTAAGACTTCCGAAATATCTTTGCGTATTTGTTCGCTTCTGACTTGTGGGTCATAAATGTGTATTTCAGCACGATCCTGCAATAATTCTCCGGCGATATATATTGCTGCCGATTCGCGGGTGTCGTTGGTATCCTTCTTGAAAGCCCAGCCTAAGAAGCTGATTTTCTTACCTCTAACTGTGTTAAATAAGGTTTCGACTATGTTCTGCGAAAAGCGTTTTTTCTGATAATCATTTATTTTTATCACCTGTTCCCAATAGTTTGCAACTTCGGGTAAATCGAAATGCCGGCACAGATAAACCAGATTCAAAATGTCTTTCTGAAAGCAACTTCCGCCAAATCCTACAGAACTTTTCAGAAATTTTGGGCCGATGCGACTGTCCATTCCAATGGCTCGGGCAACTTCATCGACATTGGCTCCGGTTCGCTCGCAAAGAGCCGATATTGAATTGATTGACGATATGCGTTGAGCAAGAAAAGCGTTGGCCGTAAGTTTCGATAATTCAGCCGACCACAGTCCGGTAGTAAGGATTCTTTCGCGTGGAATCCATTCAGAATAAATGTTTACAAGCGCTTCGACGGCGCGGCGTCCATTCTCGTCGTCATCTCCTCCGATTAATACTCTATCCGGATTGTAAAGATCTGAAACTGCGGATCCTTCTGCCAAAAATTCGGGATTCGAGAGTATTTCAAAATGATGCTTCGAATCGTCGGCCTGAAGAATCGTTTTTATCATTTCCGCAGTTCGTACAGGCATAGTCGATTTTTCGACAACTATCTTATCCTCACCCGAATAATGAGCAATTTGTCGAGCGCACTGTTCTACAAAAGTAAGATCCGAAGCCATTCCGCTGCCAAGACCGTATTTTTTCGTAGGAGTGTTCACCGAAATAAAAATCATTTGCGATTCTTTTACAGCGCGTCCAACATCTGTCGAAAAAAACAGATTTCTTCCGCGCGCCTCTGCAATTACTTCTTTAAGACCTGGTTCGTAAACCGGAAGAAATTTCAAATCTGCGTTGTTCCATTCGTCGATACGCGATTTGCTTATATCCACAACATTCACCCGTATATGTGGGCATTTTTGAGCTATAACAGCCATAGTCGGACCGCCGACGTAACCGGCTCCAATACAACAGATTGATGTAATTTTATCGCTAATCATATTCTTAAAAGTATTAAATCAGGCAAAAGTAGTTATTTTTTTGGAACCAAGAATCAGGATTTCAAGAATCAGGACTTTTGGACGGTTGGACTTTTGGACTTTTGGAGTTTCTGATGTAAAACCTTTATTTTCAAAAGTTCCCTTAGTAGCCAAATTACACGCAATAAACAACCCAAAATAAATATTACTGCGCCATTGAAAAATTTATCCTTACTTTGCATTTGCGATTAATTGCAAGATATGTTTGTAATTGGCTATATTTCTGGGATTTCCGTAGCAATCGTGCTGAGTATATTTTATGTGGTCTGCGCGGTAGAATACGTGTCGGAGGCGTCAAAAGAAAAAAAGAACTACTCCGAGAATCTGCTTGTGATACAGGCCGATAGCAAGTGTTATGGCGCTTTTATCGATTATGACGAATATTTTCAGAGTAACGATAATGTCGATCCGAAAGTTCCCACAGTAAACGTTGTGAGGGACTTTCCCCTGCCAAAATCCTGTAACTGCCGAAAAACAGTACAGCTATTCAAACTGTTTTCACGTCCTCCACCCTATCGGGGATAAGTGATTATCAGCAAAATAAACAAGTTTTTATTATTAACGAAAGTTAGGGGCAAACTATGCCCGAAAGCTTTCATTTTAAACATTATATTCATGCTAAATACATTATTACGAATTATATATATCTATATTTTTGTGTTCGCTTGCTTGCATCAACTTGCAGCACAGAGCGATACAACGTCAGTAAACAGAAATCAGCCGCAGGATCTCGACGAGGTTGTTGTGATTTCTTTCAAGGACGGAGGACGACTGACAAAATTGCCTGCGGCAGTATCGATAATCAGCGAAAAAGAGATTGAACGGCGCAGAATCAATGGAATACGCGATTTAAGCGTAGCTGTTCCAAATCTATTTATCCCCGATTACGGATCAAAATACACCTCAGCAGTTTACATCCGCGGAATCGGCTCGCGCCTTGGAAACTCGGCAATCGGAATGTATGTTGACGGAATGCCTTATTTGGATAAAACGTCTTTCGACTTTGAAATGTTTGATATAAAACGAATTGAAGTGCTTCGAGGCCCGCAGGGAACTCTTTACGGACGAAACTCAATGGGTGGATTGTTAAACATTTACACCCTTTCTCCTTTTGATTTTCAGGGTGGTAAGTTCAAAGTGTCGGCGGGCAGCTACGGACGTTTGCAAACGCAAATTGCTCAGTATGTAAAACTGTCAGAGCGACTTGCCTTTTCGATAGCTGGAAATTATCAGGCCTCCGACGGATTTGTAAAGAATCGCACGCAAAATCCTGATAATAAGTACTCAAATGCTGCAAGTATCTTTTATCCGGGGCAGTACGACAAAAACACGGTGGGAGCAAGTCAAACTGCGGTGGTGAGAGGCGGGCTGGAATGGAAAGCAAACGACAGACTTTCATTCTCATACAACGCAAGTTTCGATTACAGCGACCAGAACGGATACGCATACCGTCGATACAATCATCAAACAAACCTGCCTGACACAGTGTCTTACGACGGAATTGACTACTACCGCCGAAATATGTTTAACACCGGCCTGAAAATAAAATACGCCGGAGCCGGCTTCGACCTGATTTCAACAACAGGATACCAATGGTTTAAGGATTCGCTGCTGCTCGACCAGGATTTTTCGCCCCGACAAGTGTTTACTCTTAATCAGAATCAAACATCAAGCTCTATCACTCAGGAAATTACTTTACGGTCGGCGGGAACGGGAAACTTCAAATGGCTTGGAGGTGTGGCCGGTTTTTATCAAAATCTCGACCTCACAAGTTTAGTTACCTTTGGCCCCGCAGGAGTTAAAATGATTCAGGATACGGTAAACGCTCTTGCTCCTATAACTCTCACATTTACAGATTCTCATATCCCCGTTTTCGGTACGTACAACATGAAAAACTATGGAGCTTCGGCTTTTTTGCAAACGGGATACGAAAATCTCTTTATCGAGGGATTAACTCTGTCGGCAGGCTTGCGTTTCGACTACGAAAAAGCTCTACTTGAACATTTTACTCACGGGAAATTTCATTTCATCCTGAATAATTCGGGGCCGATTCGCGAAAAACCCGATTCGATTCCAAAAGGATTGTATCCGGGTAAAGAAAAAATGGATGTAATTCAATTACTTCCAAAGTTTTCGCTGCAATATCAGAAAAAAGGACAGATGATTTACGCCGCAGTTTCACGAGGCTACAAAACAGGTGGTTACAATCTGCAAATGTTTTCCGACCTGATGCAGGAACAGATGAAATCGATGGCGCCCATCAATTTTAACATCCAAGAAGCGGTATCCTATCGCCCGGAATACAGCTGGAATTACGAAATCGGAGGCCGGTTTTCTTTGGACGGAGAAAATCGCAGCAAACTTGTCGCCGGATTGACCATTTTTTATCTCGATATCCGTGATCAACAGATAGCTCAGTGGGCGCCCGGAGGACAGGGACGAATGATAAAAAACGCCGGACAATCTGCAAGTAAGGGAATTGAATTTGATGCAACATACTATCCCGTTGAACAATTGCGAATTGGACTTGCCTACGGATATACTCAAAATAAATTTACCGATTACACCGAAGCGCAGAAAATCGGCTCGGATCTCGACTACAAAGGCTATTATGTGCCTTTCGTTCCGCGCAATACTGTGTCGGTAAACGTAGCTTATTCTCTCAATATACGCTCGTGCCTTATAGACCGTCTGATTTTCGACGCCCAATATTCCGGCGCTGGAAAAATCTATTGGACAGAGGCTAACGATGTTTCGCAGAAATTTTACTCTCTTGTAAATGCAAAAATAACTGCCGAAAAATCCGACGTAAGTCTCAGTCTTTGGGGACGAAACCTTACATCAACAGAATACGCTACCTTTTATTTCAAAACTTTTGGCAATTCTTTCGGACAACTCGGACGCCCTCTGCAATTAGGCCTTGATTTGACAATCAAATTTTAACAATTGTTATACGGTTGTTATACAATTGTTATACAATTGTTATACAGTTGTTATACAGTTGTTATACAGTTGTTATACAGTTGTTATACAGTTGTTATACAGTTGTTATACAATTGTTATACAATTGTTATACAATTGTTATACATTGTTATACAATTGTGCTTCGCGAGGATCATGTTTTTCTAACCCTCGCGAAGCACAATGTATAACAACCGTATAACAACCGTATAACTATTGTATAACAACCGTATAACTATTGTATAACAACCGTATAACTATTGTATTCGGCTTGTTACCACCAGCACAAGGCGTCGTTCGCTGTTGCCGAAGCAGGTCTGCGAGCCGGTGGTGTATTTGAAAGTAAACGCTGCTGCATCCGTATCGCCGTTGTACGTGATTTTGTAGGCGCTCAGAGAACTGCTTGTTGCTGCCCAGGCAGCTGCTGCATCGAAGATATACGCGCCGGCAAACTGCGATGGAGGCATTTTTGCTGTTATGTATGGACTCAGAAGTGCTTCGTAGCTCCAAGCGCCACCGGTTTCGAGACCAAGCATCTGATTCAATTGCAGATGAGCTGCCGACGGTGTGGACTGACAAATCACAATGGTATCAACAAGCGACGTAACCACAGGATTCGACGTGTATTTGAGATAAACGCGACCTGTGCCGCTGGTGCTGCAGATATTCGACATTGTATATTTATAGATATGAGTACCAAGCGAAAAGTCCGCAGTGTTCAAGGTTCCGGTGGTAGTTGCCGAACTGCCCGTGAAATCGGGCGAACCGGTTGAAATCCTGCTCCAGACAACAGATGTAAGGTTTACAGTGTCAAGATATGAACTTAGATGAAGCTGACCTGTCAAGCCGGAACAAAGTTGCAGACGAATGTCGGGACAATTCAGCGTATGTTCACGTACAAGAACCTC
>JAITGD010000063.1 GCA_031280885.1 Prevotellaceae bacterium
GGCGAACTGCAATAAGCAGTATCCCGTGTTCGCAAAATGAACACCAAATTCAGCCGGTAATGAAAGCGCGTGTGAGACAGGTAAGCTCGCAGAGGAAAGTATCTTATTTTATTCTCTTGTAGAAAGTGTCTTAATGATACTTTCCGGCAATGCTTTGTCTTGTCTATGTCGTCCTTATAATGTTATACGCCTGAAATACACCCCCTTTACTCTTACTTGGCTCTGAGATCTCCGGGGGATTTATAGAGGAAAGGTAGGGAAAAATCATTAATAGATTCCTTCTCCTCAAATAATTTTTATTCATTCTGGAGAGAATCACATATCGTCTATCGAAAGTCCCGCGTATTCAACCGTATAGTCGGGATATTGTCCGGCTATTGTTGCCGATTTTTTTTCGAGCAGGCTGAGATTTATTTTGTTGGCATTGCGTTTGATTTCGTAAAACACAAGCCGTTTTTTCATATCGTTGACAGCAACTATGTCGATTTCGTTTTCACCTTTTCTATTCCAGTAGTTGCCGATGTCCGAAAACTGTTTTTCTTCAATAAGTTTCGTTCTGAAATAGCGTTCCAGAATCATTCCGCTGTACGTTTCGTAATCGCGTTCCACAATGTCGCGCACATAGTCGAGATTTCCAATTTCCACCGAACTGCGATACTTGTAAACAAATCGAAACCAAAAGGAAAGGAAGTTATCGTTAATTCTGTATTTCACGTCTCTGCCTCCGGGTTTTGCTCCGAAGGGACGTATTTTTTTAATCAAGCCAAATTCGTTTTCCAGCCGGTCGAGAAATCCGCCTATGGAAGTATTCATAATCGATTCTATTTCGCTGCGCGAAGTTTTGGAAGAGGCAATCAGCATGAGAATTGAAAAATAATTGCCGTAATCGCTGCCAAATTCGTCTATCAGCACAGTTCTTCCTTCTTCGATAAAATAGGAGTCATCATGAAAAATAGAGGCAAAAATTTTTTTCTTCGTAAAAGCGCCATTCACAAGAAATTGTTCCATATATTTTGCAATTCCACCCGTAACCATATAAAAAGCCAGAAGATCTTCATTTTTGTAATTGGGATTAAATTCGCTAAATATTTGTTTTGTAACACCGATTGTAAAAGGCTTCAAATCGATTCTTGCTGTTAGTCTGCCAAAAAGCGGCTCCTTTGAGTGCTCAAAAATTTTTTTCATTATCGAGTAAATTGAACCGCAGAATATCAGGTTTATTTTTGATTCGTCCTTATGCCAGTCCCAAACATGTTGAATTTCACTAAATATGGATGGATTGATTTTAGCAAAATCCTGAAATTCATCCACAATTAAGGTAAAATGACGTGTTTTCGATTGTATCATCAAGGATTTGAGCAGTTTTGCAAAACTTTGAAAATCTCCAAGCGAAAGCGAGAGTTTTTCATTCGCTATCCGGACAAATTCATCGCACAGCAATACTTCCGTCTTTTTCGTTACCAGAAAGTACAACACTGTATTTGAGGTAAAAGCATTACGCAACAAAGTGGTTTTACCGACTCTTCTCCTGCCGATAAGCATGGTCATTTCTCCCCAATTCAGCGCTCTTTCCTCAATTTCACGCAAAAGCGCTATTTCTTTTTCTCTGTTATAAAATTTCAACATAACCTTCGATATATTTTTTCGCCGCAAAAGTACGAAAAAAGATCAATTATCGCAATGGGGATTACAGTAATGGGGGTTACAATAATTTTTATGCAAGGGATAATCAGCTGGATATGAGTATTATATTGGCATGTAATTTCGTACGATGATTTCGCTAAAGATGTCGATTTGCTTGTTTTTCTCATAATTTTTCCAGCAACAAGCACATCAATTTTCTTATTGCCGGCAGGTTTAGCGACGATAATCCAAATTGCGGAATCATTTTCTTCTGTCCTAAGGAGTAACAGGCGAATATCCAGCGAAACCAAAGATAGGCGATAAGCGAATTTTGGTCGTATATTTTTTTATTTTCGTTTGCCTTCAGTAATTTATGCATCCAAAGTTTTAATTTACACAAAAATTCTTCCGGAATCGGAATTTTCGATTTTACGCTTTTGATGTTAGCGGCATCAGAAAGGAGTTGAATTTCTTCGTCGGAAGGAAACAGAGCAAGATCTTGCAATTGCCTGATTTTAACATTTATACGCGGAGATGCACCACCGTATAAGGTCGAACTGTTGCTCTCGTGCAAACGATATTCCACCAGATATTCGTTCAGATTTTTCATTTTAACTCCTGCTTTTGACAGCCGTTCCCACAAATCGTAATCTTCGGCAAATTTCATTTCCGTTCTGTAAGGTATCTGTTTGAGCAAATGTGTTTTTATCATTACAGATGAGGCAATAAAAGGAGAATGAAACAATAAGGCGCATTTTATAAGATTGTGATTTGTAGGATATGCGATTTTACCGATTTTACCGATAGTCTTCACCCAGGTTCCGCAAAGTCCGTAATCGGGATTCGTCTCCATGAATCGTATCTGTTTTTCTATACGCTGCGGCAACGCTATGTCGTCGGCGTCGAGTTTTGCTATGTATTTTCCTGAAGCTAAACTTACTGCATGATTGCGCACGGTAGCCAGGTCGCGGCTTTTTTCGATTTTAACGTGCTGTATTCTTGAATCGGTGTAAGAATCGATAATAGAGCCTGTTGCGTCTGTCGAGCCGTCGTTTACGATAATCATTTCCCAGTTAGAATACGATTGCGACAAGATACTGTCTATCGCTTCCCGTATGTACTTTTCGCCGTTGTAAACCGGTGTAAGTACCGATACTAAAGGCTTTTGATTGTTTATAAGTCTATCCATTCAGCTATGTTTAAATTAATTGGAAGGTTTATATTGCTCCATTTTTTCGGCAATATTACAGTTTTATTGACATTGGCGTTAAGCCAGGCTCCCCACCAGCTGAAAGAGCTGTTTGCGATGATGTTATGTTTGCATAAACTCATAAGTTGCATATCGCGAAAACTGTTCGTTCCCGAATTTTTGTCGATATACTGCGCTTGTGGGATGACTATATTTTTTCGCACCCATTCGACGTCGTCGGAAAAAACAAAAAAAACAGGATTTTTGATTTTGTTTTCGATTAATTTTACAGCGGCGCTGTAATAATCGGCAGTACATATTCCGCTGAAAATCTTGCCTGTTGTGTAATCTCCCCTTCTGATATGTACGCTAACCGAAGCGGCGCGTTGCATTTGTTCGGCTGCTTCGACATTGTTTTCGTCTAAGGAAGTGAAATAGAAATCATTCATCAGTTCTTCCCGCATTTCGTTGATGTAGGCGTATTGCTGCCAATATCCGTAATATAGCCATTCAGAGAATGTTCGTTCACGCAAGTCGGAAGCCTCGTCTTTTGCTACAAATCCGAAGCGGTGTTTTTGTAAATTGGAAAATATTATATGTTTTATTCTTCTTACGGCATAAGAGTTTGTTTTGTTTTCTATTTTTATATTCGGAAAAACGCGCAGCAATTCAAAGCCAGTGTGGTCGTTCAGCGATTTCGACGAAGCATCTAAACGGACGACGAAGCCTCGTTTCATCATGTAACGATAGAAGGCGTATTGAAACATTTGATTCCCCAAACCTCCTTGTAAACAGATGATTTTCATTTTTTGATCAGTTCAAAAATTCCGCATCCGTACAGGCAATTGAAGCTGGTGTTTACGTTTTCGAGGGTCAATTCTGCATTTTCGAAAAAATCACCTTTGTCATCGACATACGAAAATGACTGTATATTGTATTGATCTTTAAATATATTCAACAAATAATCCAGCGAAAATATTCTGTGAGCATTGAAAGCGGTGCATTGCTTGCCGATTGGTACAGAAAAATAAAACTGCCCGCCAAGCAGCAACATTTTGTAGATATTTGCAAGACATTTCAGATGTCCGTTCACGTCTATTTTATCGCCATATCTGCCGAGACCCATGTGTTCTATGGTGTGCAGACAGGAAACCGAATCGGTGTAATTGTTGAGACTGAAATCGTCGGCCATCAGATCTGCCTGCGTAAATTTTACATTTTTTATATTGCTGTTCAGCGGTCGGATATCGAATACTTCTATTTCCCTGAAGACGCACACGTGAGCAATGAAGCCTGCAATTTGAGAGCCTATATCCACATGTTTTTGAGGTTTATTTGCATATATTTTGCGGGCGACGAGCAAGTCCTGCCAAAAGTAATGGCCACCGACAGATCCGCTTGAGTCGGTTTTGTCCAACAGGCATGGATAGTATAAATTGACAGGAAATAAATTATTGCAGGTTTTTTGTTGTTTTTTGTAAGCTCTCAGATCTTTTAGATACCAGAACAGAGCCTTAAGCCTTCTGAATAATTTTCGCAATGCGGGAGATCCACATAAAACCTTGAAAAAGAAGAATATGTTTTTTGCGATTTTCATTTTTTATTACTGTATTTTTATTTATTTTGATAATTCTTCGTGCTATAAAATAACGAGCGCAAAGATACGAAACTTTTCCGGATTTCAAATCTTGCTTTTTGGCGAAGGAGGTGGACTTCCAAGAAAAAATATAATTTTGCGCGATGATTCGATGGAAAAATAAGCGATTAAAATCGCAATAAATCAGCAATATGAATAAACTCAAAGTATTCATAAGCAGCGTGCAGAGCGAATTTGCCTACGAGCGTAAAATGTTGGCGGATTATGTATCCACCAACGATTTGCTGCGAATATATTTTGATGTGTTTATCTTTGAAAATCTTCCATCACAGGACATTAAGCCAGATGTTGCGTATATCGGCGAGGTGAAGCAATGCGACATTTTCATTCTTATCCTCGGAAAAAACTACGGATTTGAATTTCCTGACGGAACTTCGCCGGTACAGAAGGAATATGAAACGGCAAGCGAGAGTAAAAAATACCGACTTGCTTTTTTGGCAAACACTGCGGACGAAAATAGACATCCTAAAATAGGTAAGCTGATAAAACAAGTTTCGGAAGATATTATTTACAAGATCTTTACATCGCCATCGGAACTTTTGAGCAATGTTTATTCGGGCTTGATAAATTTTTTGACCGAAAGAGGCTATTTACGATTCGAACCTTTCGATAAAACCGCCAATCTTGATGCTGAACTGTCAGATTTATCGGAAGATAAAATCGAATGGTTTGTCAATCGAGCGAAAGCCGAGCGTAATTTTCCGCTTGCAATGGATAATGGCATTGAAAAAATACTAACCCATCTTAATTTGTTGAGAAAAGGGAAAATATGCAATGCTGCACTTTTGCTTTTCGGGAAACAACCTCAACGTTTTTTTCTGACTTCGGAAATTAAATGCGCTCATTTTCACGGCATAAGAGTAGAAAAACCCATACCTTCTTATCAGGTGTATAAAGGCAATCTATTTGAGTTGGTTGACCAAGCTGTTGATTTCGTGATGTCTAAAATCAATTTGGCAGTCGGAACAAGAAAAAGAAGCATTGAAGCGCCGACCGCTTATGAAATTCCGCCCGAAGCAGTCAAAGAGGCCATTGTTAACGCCGTCGCTCACCGCGATTACGACAGCACGGCAAGCGTACAGGTGATGTTGTTCAACGACAGGCTGGAAGTCTGGAATCCAGGATTTTTGCCAATTCAACTAAGCATCGAAACATTGAAGCAAAATCACGGCTCGTTTCCTCATAATCCCTTGATTGCTGATGTTTTGTATTATGTCCGCTATATCGAACGGATGGGAACAGGGATTCAGGATATAGTAAGCCGCTGTATCGACTATGGTTTGCCAGAACCTGAATTTCAGATGAAAGACGGCTTCGTTACGGTAATTCGCAGAAAATCA
>JAITGD010000145.1 GCA_031280885.1 Prevotellaceae bacterium
CTAACAGTCTAACAGTCTAACAGTCTAACAGTCTAACAGTCTAACAGTCTAACAGTCTAACAGTCTAACAGTCTAACAGTCTAACAGTCTAACAGTCTAACAGTCTAACAGTCCAAAAGTCCAAAAAGCTACTGCTTTGTCCAGATTCTTATATTCAGGTCGAGTTGATGAATCAGGCTCAACAGTTCGAGAATATCTTTCAGATAATATCGCAATGTAGCGGGATCTGTAAACGATAACGAAGGCTTGAGCTGGAATATCGCGCCACGACTGATAGCAACAAAGATATGCCCGTTAATGAAAGAAAGACGGAAATCGGTTTGCAGAATCTTCTTTATATTCACGATTTCCTCCTGAATCCGTGGAGTGATGAGGTATCTTGCTTCGACAGGATCGGTAGAATAAACCACAAAATCTTTTTCAAATTTGCGATTTTCCATATAAACCATCTCTCCGACAGGATTTCCGGCTTGACGCTGTAGCCATTTTCCGAAACCTCCAAGATATTTTTCGGCGGTATCGGGAAGTATGAGCGTCTTTCCGGCAAAATGTTTATTGCTGTCGGCGCACAAAAATACACCCTGAAATATTGTGTACCAGCTTGTCTTTGTGCCATGCTTTGTGTGCGTTACCTTTTTGTATTCGGTGTGAATATACGAAAAGGAAAGCTCGGTTTTATCGAATTTTCCTTCAACATAGTTTTCGCCATTTTCTCTATCGACGTTTACTGTGTAAAGCATTGATTCGTAGTAAGTATCGAGAGAATGATGTTTGTCGGGAATAAACTGAGAATTATCCAACACAGCGCCGATATAATTTCGTATCAACTTGTCTTGGAACATAGTTTTTAGCTTTTTGTGAGCTGGCAAAACCATTGTCGTCCAAAGTATTCCGACGAGCACAATCACAAATACAATCGCGATTAAACTAATAATAGGATCGGCAGTAAATATCGCGACAGGAGCAATAATCGCAACAATAGCAAGTGAAATAAACAGATGTTTTCTGCTTTTACTGCGATATTTCAGTCTCAAAGCCTCGACTTCGTCTATATCTGTAACAGAATCGCAGATAGATTTGATTTTTTCTTCCGTAAAAACTGCATTTGACATGACTGTAAATTCAAATTAAGCAAACAGATTGCCGACGTTTGGTGTTTGTCTCTCTTGTTGAGAGGCTTCTATCATGGTTTTGCGTTGATATCTCATCATTGATGCCACAAAATTCGAGGGAAACATTTCCAAAGCATTATTATACTCCATCACAGCGGCGTTGTAGGTTCTTCGAGAGGCGGCAAGCTGTGCTTCGCACTCATTGAGAGATGCTTGCAATTGAAGAAACTGTTGTCCGGCTTTGAGATCGGGATAATTTTCGACAGTTACCTGAAACATTTTCATCGTCGATTCGTATTTTTTTTCCCATTCATTGATACTGTTTACATTCCACTGTCCTACATTGCCGCTGCGCAGTTCTGTAAGTTTCTCAAGCAGTCCGCGCTCGTGCTGCATGTATTGTTTAACCGTAGCCACAAGATTCGGAATCAAATCATACCTCTGTTTGAACATGGTATTGATGCTTCCTTCTGCATATTCTACCTGATTCTTTTTTGATACTAAACCGTTATATATGAATATATAAACTAAGATCAAAAAACCGATTACCGATAGCGTAATTATCATTCCTGTACTCATTTTTATGAACGTTTTAAATTTGTAAATACTATTTTAACAACTGCAAAAGTAGTTATTTTTTTGGAACCAAGAATCAAGATCTCAAGAACCAAGAGTCAAGATTACAAGAACCAAGAATCAAGACACAAGAACCAAGAGTCAAGATTACAAGAATCAAGACTTTTGACTTGCAATTGATTATCTGTTTTATAAAATCAACACACAATCTTAACAAAATCACACCTAAAAATCATCTATCGCAAATAGTCATTCTGATTTCAAAACATGCGCCGATCTTGCTCTCAATTAGACTGATCTGGCCGCCGAAACTTTCGATGATACTCTTTGATATAGCAAGTCCAAGTCCTGTTCCGCCGGAGCGAGTAGTAAAATTTGGCTTGAACAAATCTTTCAGAATCTCGTCGGATATTCCATGACCATTATCGCTGACACGAATACAAGCATCACTGCCTTCGCGACTTAGCTCCACAAGTATCAAAGGCTCGCTTATCTGTTCTGTAGCCTGGATTGCGTTTTTTATAAGGTTGGTAAAAACTCTCTGTAACTGCTCTTTGTTTGCCATAACACGAAGACGCTCAAATTGAACATGCGAAACATAACGCAAAACAGAATCCGACTCCATATTTTTCTCATCGACCTTACGCAGAGAGTCGTAACCGGAAAAAAGTTCTATGCTCGCCACAATAACTTGGTCGAGATCAACTCTCGCGATTTCGGTTTTGCCTGTCCGAGCGAAATCGGAAAATTCCGAAGCCGTTTGAGCCAGAATATCAATCTGATTTAAAATTGAACAAACCGTCTCGGCGAGTTTATTTTGCCAACCCTCGCGTCCCTGTTCTTTCATTCTGAGAACATGTTGGATGCTGAGTTTCATCGGAGTGAGAGGATTTTTAATCTCATGGGCAATTTGCCTTGCCATTTCGCGCCAGGCCGATTCTCGCTCGCTTTCCGCAAGCATACGAGCGCTTTCCGCAAGTTCTATAATCATTCTGTTATATTCGCGAACTAAGTCGCCGAGTTCATTATTGCCGCGATAGTCAATCTGTTCCGGCTTATTAGCAAGATCAAGCCGACCCATCTTATGTCGGACGGCGTTCAGCGGTTTTGTAATCTGATTAGAAATAAATACCGACAAGGCCACGCCAATAAGAATCAGCAATATATATATATTAATGATGGCGCCGGCCAATGAAAGGAGTTCGTTACGAAATTCCGACTGCTTAAACGAGTATGGAAGGTTGAGATACGCTACCGGCTGGCTTTCACTATTATAATAAGTGGCATAAGCCGAATAATAAGTCATCTCGCCGATTTGTTCACGGTGGATATAGCGTGGCGCTTTCTCGATGGCGATATGTTTAAACGCTTCGCGATCCATCTCTTTGCCAAGTAGCTTTTTTTCAAAGATCTCCGGACGTGATGAAGCAATGAGTTTGCCATTCAATCCATAGAGATTCATGTCGGTATAAAAGGAATTTGATAAGCCAACAAGCAGAGCCGTAAGTTCTTCCGACTTTTCGCGGCTCAAAGACTCGTGTTCATAAAGATTTTGGTCTAATTCAATTATTATTGACCTCATTTTGGCATATATAGCATCGATATTCTTATCCTCGCTCTGGCCGATGACGTATGCAAGCATGGCGGCGGCCAATGAAGTGAGAGCCACAGTGATACCAACTATCATCATGATAGATATTTTCCGGCGAAAGCTAATCCGCTTCATGCCAAAGTCAAGTCGAATCCCAAAAATTGATAAAATAATCAGAAATGCAAATAACAGAAACACAAAAGTATATGAAAACATCGAAGCCGCGTCGGAAAAACGCAGACGTGGAACACTCACAATAACAGCATTATATTCGTCGGCAAGATGTATGTAATGATTATACCCTTCATCGTCGAAAAAACTATTGCCGTCGCGAGTTTTTAATTCAAAACCATATTCAAAAGATCCGAAGCGAGTTACCAAACGGCCGGCAGAGTATTTCGCATACGAATAATTGAGTAAATCTTTCTCTTGACGTGAATTATCTTCTATCTGCAAGAGTTCAGGATAACCAATCGACTCAATATCAGGCTTGGAATAGAGTTCTATAAAGAGACTAACACTGTCAAAAGCTCGGTTACGATTAGCAAAAACAAACTGTCCATAGTAATGAATCCTGCCCCAATAATTATTCATGAAGTAAAAATGATTACTTCCTGCAAGCGGCAAGCCCTGATGCTGGCGCTCGGTTCTAAAAAACTCAATACAACTAAGTTCCCTGTTATCGTCAGGAAGATGAAGCACTGTCGCCGGACGGCAAATGTTGTACCGCAGATCATAACGCTGGAAATAGCCGTGAAAATACTGATCGGTCAAACGTCGCGAAAGATCAGTTTGAAGATAAGAGCCGGAAGCCAGAATATCTTGTAGATAAGCGTCGGAAGAAATCTTATTTTCGATGTCGCGAAGCAGCATTTCAACAACCGGATCGCGCTCCGACGAAAGCGTTTGTGCAAAAAGACGACGTTTTTGTGCCTCGCGCCTGTCGGTATTCTCAATAAATGAAAAAGAAGTATATCCGGCGAAAAGTATTGTTATCCAAAGTGATAAATTTAATGTAAGCCTTGCCTGCGGATGGCTGATATGCAAAATTCCAGACACGGCAACGAACATCAAAAGGAAAACAGCATGTTCAAAAGAAAAGGAATCAAAAGAAAAAGTAATGAAAATCAATGCAAAAGCTCCGGATTGAAATAAATATCTCTTCAACTTGCCGAATCCTTCCGAAAAACGCGCCTGTATCCACAGAATCAGAAAAAGTTCGACGTAAAGCATGGCCACTATAAAATAGGCGGCGAAGGTAAAAATACCAAGCTCGCTCATGCGATACATTCGATACGAAATATTTGAGTTAAGTGCAAGTGAATTAACTATATAATGCACAAAAATAGCGAAGATTGCAGTAAATATTATCCACACCGCCGGATGAATTTTCCTGATCTTAGAGCGTGGAAGTGAGAAGATTACAGCCAGAAATATAAAGATGAATATAGAATTTAAAAGCAAGTCGCCCAAAGATGGAAGTATCGATGAATCAGCATAAAGCATCGGTGAAAAAAGATATAAATCGCCCTTAAAATATGTGGGATTGAAGAAAATAAACATCCGTAGCGCAAACAGAACTACAAATGACACAATCACTTGCCAGCGCGAGCGTCTATATAAACGGGCGCTGCAAAGTAAAGGTATCAGAAAGATTATCAGAGCAAAAATAGCAGCCCATCGAAAGATGACCGAAAGAGTAAAACTGCTGCCTTCGGATACATCTGTGTTGGCCGTAAATATCGGAATACCATTAAGATCGTGTATAGCCATGCCAATATCTGTTCCAAGCGGCGAAGTTATCGTATTCTGCGGAAAATGCAAGACAGGATTAAAGCCGTTTTTCAAAAAACGATTCTCGTAATAGTATTCTGTTTTGATGAGTATCAGCACAATAGCCTTGAATGGCTCAAAATTAAATCGGCGTGCAATATACCAAGCATTTCCAAGATTTAAATACTTGATTTCGCGGTCGATATGAATCAACTGCTCAACCGATGAGGACGAATTATCCGACCACCAAACCAAGTCCGATGAATTATTCTCAAACACATACAAAGCCAGACCTTTATGCCGCATTTCAAGAGGCCAGATTGCATCAAAATCAGGACACAATGAGTCTTGCATCGATGCAAAAGCATCTTCAACAAGGCTATATGCCTCATTTTGCAGGCTGTGCAAGGCTTTTTCAATCTCTTTCACACGTCCTTCGGTCAAACCTGCGTTTGTGCGCTTGTCCACCCAAAGAGAAAGCGAAAAAAACAAGGCCGCAAGAACCGCCAAAGCAGCTAATGACCACCGTCTTACCGATTGCGAACTGTCTGTGGATGATTTCATCAAATCATTTTGGGCGCAAAGATACGAATTATTTTTTTGACTGTTGGACTTCTGGACTTTTAGAGGTCTTAACTAAGTATTGCGATGTCGCTGTTTGATTGAAATGAGATTTTTGAGGTTTTTGGTCAAAAAACTCGATTCGGAAGCTCCAAAAAACGACATAATTTGAGCTTCCGGAGGCTCAAAAATGAGATTTTTGAGCCTCCGAAGAAAAAAATTTGAGGCAAATCGCATTTTTTTTTGAGGTTTTAATCATATAAATATGAACATTTTAACAAAAGAGCATGCAAAAAAACCAAAGATTTTAGCTCGATTTGGCGTCCACAATAATTCTTAGTTAAGAATTATTGTATATCTTTGCGCCCGTAGGTCATTAATATTAATCAAAACTAAAATGAAAGAAATGAATGACTCAGTTTTAATTCAAGGCTTCGATCCTGAAACAGTAGCAATCATCCAAGGACATCTTGATGCTGCAATTGCTGCAATGAAAGGAAAGATTCGTCCGCTGACGCCGACCGAAAGGCACAATCTGGCAAAGATGGGCGACAAGACTCTCAGTTTTGTCGAAAAATCGAAAGATTACGCTCATCAGTACCCGGAATTATGTCCGCCTTACTTCGATCTGGCAAAGTTTGACTCTGATTTTAACGACGCAACCATCTTGCGTACCGCTCTGATCACTGCCAAGCAGATCGTGGATAACCTCTCTGACACAATGATGTCGGCAGGGAGCGTAGCTTTCAATTCATCGCGCGTATTGTATGTGTCGTCAAAAACTGCCGCCTCCCAAGATGTTCCGGGAGCCAAGGAAGTTTACAACGACCTTAAGAATCGATTTCCAAGAACGCGGAAGAAAACCGAAAAAAAACCGGAAGAGTAAACCGTAAGCGAATCTCAGGATGAATTATTCTCCGCTCAAGATACCATAAGACGGGTCGAGAGCGGAGATTTTTATTTTATTTTACTCGATACCTTCACTAAAAACTATAAATTCTTCACTAAAAGATGACATTTTGTCGCTCCGAGTTTTAATTATGTCAGTAAAAGCGACAAAATTGTAGCTCCGAGCGCCGATTTTCTCGCTCCAAGCCAGAACGTCTTAGCTCCGAGCTAGAAATTCTTAGCTCCGAGCCAGAACGTTGTAGCTCCGAGTTACAAATTCTTAGCTCCGAGCCAGAACGTTGTAGCTCCGAGCCAGAAATTCTTAGCTCAGAGCGAGAACGTCGTAGCTCAGAGCCAGAACGTCGTAGCTCGGAGCGAGAAAATCGGCGCTCGGAGCGAGAAAGTCGGCGCTCAGAGCGAGAACGTCGTAGCTTGGAACGATAATTTGATAACTCGATGAACCGCGATTTAATTTTTTTGTATAAACGATGACGCGAAAAGAAAATAATGCTTATCTTTGTACCCGGGCTTTTTTGAAACAAGATATGATTAGAATACTATGCGTGCATCGCTAAAGATACAAATTATAAGATACATATCTCGAATAACAGAAGTCGTATTTCTGTTATTTGAACAGCACAAAAAATTGGGAGCAAGTACATCTGTGCGTTCAGATCTTCATACTCTTCTGAAGGTCTGGCTCCTTTTTGACCCCGTGATTGTGTCTTACTTATATCAAGATAAAATATTAAATACCAAACACTAAATAATTAAAAAAATGTATTTTACCAATTTCTTCAACACTTGTTTGCTGCGTATTGCAATGGCAGCTTTTATTGTAATCGGAAATATTTATTCAATCTCTGCTCAGCACGATCTCTATGGACGCTGGGTTAAACGTGCGGCTTTCGGAAGCGGTGGTTCTGCCAGTATCTCACGATCAATTGCCGACGAGGATGGAAATATTTACCTTTCGGGTCGTTTTACAGGAACTCTCAATTTTAGCGACGAGCTTTGTTCTCCGGTTTCGCTTAGCTCGCAGGCAAGTTTGAATAATGCCTTTTTGGTTAAGTTCGACGCCAATGGAAAATATAAATGGATAGTAACAGTATCCGACGAAAGTACTGTAAACAGCGGAAACGGCAAAACAGGAACCTCGCCTACTGTGCTTGATTATGCTGCCGGAAAAATTCTTTTCGGATGCTCGGTCAATTCAAAATATCCAGCAGCAGGATTACCGCGAAAGACGAAATATACCAGCTCGTTTGGAAATCAAAGCGTGATGTTTGAATCTAATAATACTTCTGCTTCTTTTGACAGTCCGGTTGGCGAAAGTTCTTCACAGAGCTATCACATGCAGAGTTTGCAGATAATCAATGCAGCAACCGGAGCGCTCGAATCGAGCATCGGCAGCGTAACTAATAACACGCATATTTTCACTACCGGAACTCCTGATGTGTATGCAAGTTTCGTCAATAAGAATCCGAATAAAATTATCTGTGTTCATTATGGATATGGAACTATTTATGGATCAAGCGGCAGCAAAAGATCAATCGCTACTACAATTAATATAAACGGAAGTAATATTTCGCATAGCTCGGCTGTGTATAATGGTCAGCAAACGCCTACAAATAGCGACGGCTCGCGTATCCGAAGACATCTTACTCTGGCTGATGGTTCTAATGTTGTGATTCAATTGGCGCAGGATTATAATTTATATAGCGGAAAAGGAGTTCCGACATATTATATTTATAAACATGGAGCCACTTTCAGCGGTAGTAGCATGTTGACCGGTAAAACTTTACACGACAGAGCTATAGGAGTTAATTATGCTCCACATCTTTCGTGCGACGCTAGCAATATTTATATTGCTCTCAACTTTGGCGACGGTTATTTGTGGGATGGTTCAAATACCGGCGGAGCTATCACAGGTTCAACCAATTTAAATGGTTCCGGTTTTCTGTTCGATGGCCGCGGTTTTGCTACTGTGGATTATCATAATAAGGTAGTTTTGGCGCAACTAAAGCAAAGCGATCTCAGTATCAACGCATGGGCTATCCAGATTGGTACAACAGGAGGCACGGATAAGGTTTATTGTACGGACGTCAAAACTAAAAACGGATTTACTTATGTAACAGGATATTTCAGCGGCTCAAATGTTCCCTTTGGAAATGGTAAAAATCTGAGTAGCTCAGGTAATTTCGATGGATTTTATGCTGTGTATGACAATAGTAATGGTAATTGTGTGTATGTTGTTAAAATGGGCGGCGCAGGCAATGATTATAACAACACGCTTTTTATTTCGGATGATACTGATAGAACGTTGATTGGCGGCACTTATAATAGTTCATCAATACAGCTCGATCCATCTGGCAGTCTCTACCCTATTACTTCTGACGGCGTTAATTCGCAGGGCTTTGTTGCGATATATACTCCATCGCCGGCCTCGAATACCGAGCCTGTTTCAACTACATACAGCTTTGGCGACGCTCCTGAAAGCTATGGAACGGCTGTGCATCGCACCTGTAAATGTCTTAGTCTTGGTAATCTCGATACTGTTAAATTACAAGGAATTGCTACATATTCTCTTGAAGCAAATAGCGATGAAAACGATGATTCTTTTGTGATGAATTTACTTGCTGGTGGATTTCTCAATCATAATCATACTAATCATCTCTTGGAAAGCGCCGATGGCGGACGTTTTACAATCAAAGTTCAGGCAAAAAATACCAGCATCGAGGCTGCAAAATTGCGTGCCTGGATAGATTTTAATCATAATGGAGTTTTTGATTCAGGCGAAGAATCGGAACTTGTAAACGTCAGTTCCGGCACTAATACTTTTAACCTTGTGTGGAAAGGTGTTGCAGCGAAAATCCGTAATGGACTGACTTATCTTCGCATACGTTTAACTACGGATAATATTAGCGAGGGTCAATCGGCCGGACTTTTCGATAATGGCGAGGTGGAGGATTATATGCTTAGCTTTAATCTCTTAGAAGTTTCTAAAACAGTATCTCCGAAAGTGGCACGAGTGGGCGACGAACTGAGTTACACTATAAATATAAAGAATAACGCGCCTTTTTCTCTTACTCCTTCCGAAATAATTGATCCTATTTCGCCATATACTTCCTATCTTGCAGGTAGCGCTAATAATTCCGGTTCTTTTACTAATGTAAATATAGACGGTCAATTGGTAGGCGCCATTAAATGGGCTTCGATTGCCTCTTTAAGTTCCGGTCAGCAGCGCGATTATTCGTTCAAGCTCACTATTGACGCCGCTCCTCAGTTTGCGCCTGCTGCCGACAGCCTCATTGTAAACATTGCTTATGCTATATTTAACACCGACAGCATTTCTTCAAGCGGATTAAACTGTAATCGTTCCGAAGTCGAAGTTATAGTTCTCGACGCTGTGAATGATACTGTTACAACTTCGTATGAAAGAGCGAAAACCATAGCTGTACTTTCTAATGATTTATTTCGAGAATGTTTTTCTAATACTGTAACTCTTGATCTTAGCTCTGTGCTTCTTGCTCGTCATGGTCAAGTTTCTATTAATGCTGATAATACTATTGAATACACACCAGATAATGGATTTTTCGGTATTGATAGTTTCCGTTATGTATTAACCGGTTGCTCAGCCAATTTCCGCAGAGACTCTGCCATGGTTTATATTGCCGTGTTGAAGCAAGGTTCATTGAATTACTCAGCCTGCAACGGCGCAAGTATCAATCTGAGTTTGGCCGACATATCAGGAATAACATATACCTGGTATAATGTTCCAACCGGCGGATCTTCTATTTACACCGGTTCGACTTTGTCAGTGGTAAAGAACTCTAATCACTTACAGGAGTTCTGGGTAGAAGCGGTCGGTTCGATTAGATTTCCTCTACATCGGATAGAATTACTCTTAGCTGACAATTGTGGAACCACCATTCCGGCAAATTGTGCCATCGATGGCTCTTTGATCTGGAAAGAGGATTTCGACAGTTACGATAATGGTTTAAATCCAACCAGCAACGTCCGTAGTCTTGTTCAGCTTCCTCAAGGAAAAACCGATTACACTTTCGGTATTGCCGGACAGACAGCTGGAGAATATTCGCTCATAAAACATGGACTTGTTTCCTGGGAACAGAGTTTTGCTACCGACGATCACACATCGCCGAGCAAGAATAATATTGGGCGTATGATGTTAATTAACGGCAATAATACACCAACAAAAGTCTATCAGCAATCAATTCATGATGTTTGCGAGAATAGTATTCTCTATTTTTCATTTTGGGCTGGCGGCTGGGACGCTCAGCTTCGTTTAAGCGTCCATTCGAGTTCCGACAACAGTTTGCTTGGAGTCTGCGAATTTTCTCCACTTTCCGACGCCAGCTCTTCTATCATCTGGAAGCATTATGGATTTAACTTTCAAGTTCCTTCTGGAGTCGGTTCCATATATTTTAGTATCTATAACAATTATTCTTCATCGGCTGGCAACGATTTTGCAATCGACGATATCGAAGTACGTCTCTGCGCTCCGCCTGTAACTAATGCTCGTGTCAATGGCAAACTTGCCGACACAATCTGTTCCGGCGGCATTGTAGAATTAACTGTTGATCAGTATTCTGATAATGGACTTTTCGTCGCTCCGAGCGACAATCTTAAAGGATATTGGCTCAGATCATTCACCGGAGACATTAATACTCCGACAGATTGGACTGTTCTCTCCGGCAGCGAAGTAACAGGCGTCTCTCCATTAGTCATTAATCAGTTTATTGATTCTCCTCCAAGTGGCGACACTGTCTATTATCGATTTGTGGTATCGAGTCTTGCCAATATTGATCTTGCTAATTGCCGTGCGAGTTCGGCTGTTCTTCCTGTGATTGTACGCGGTCAATCTCCACAATATCAAGACATCCGTTTACAAGTCTGCACCGGCATGACAGGTTTGATTAATTTAAGTTCGTATCTCGACACTATCGATTTTGTAAGTGTTCAATGGACTGCGGAATCGCCGAGTTCGCCTGCTTTTGTTAATAACACATCAAATAGTACCGGTTCGCTGAATTTTTCCGACTTTTCTCTCGGTACGCATATCTATAGATACGATATTACTAACGTCTGCGGAATTGGCAACGGAAAGCTTTATCTTAAAAGTACTTCTAAACCGGTTGTACCATCCATGCTCGATACTATAGTAATCTGTTATTCGATTCCATCTGCCGCTTATATGCAATTAAATCAAATTATTGGCATAGAAGCAAATGGTCAGTGGAATTATAATTCCGATTTAACTCCTTATGTAAATGCTATAAGTTCTCCATCACATTTTGCCGGAGCTTATATCTTCAATGCCACAGCTGCATGGTCGGAAGTGCAAAGTAATTCTCTGTACGCATCATATAAAATAGTATATAACGGAGATATAAATGCTGCTGCTTTCACTTTTAGATATATAACCGGCGCTCAGAGCTGCTTCGAGAATAAATCGCGTCGGCTTGTGCTGGTAATTACAAGTAAAATTTTGCCTTTGCATTGAGATAAGTGGGTTTTTTATATGATTTTCGTCGCGTAGAGGCAAGACGAGCCTTGCCTCTACATCCGAAGAATTTGGAATATCAAAATACAAATCAATAGCCGTTCAAACTTTTTTTGAACAAAAAAAGCTACGGCATACGCTTGTGTCAGGATATTTGTAAATTTGTAGTCGCAAAATTGATTTATCAAAGGAAAACGATAAGACTTATAGCTCATATAAATAGATGCTTAAACAAGATTTACAACAAAAACTGCTGCAAAAGCTTTCGCCTCTGCAAATTCAAACCATCAAATTGGTCGAACTGCCACTGATGCAGCTGGAACAGCGTATAAAAAAAGAGATAGAGGAAAATCCTGTGCTGGAGGAAGAGTCTGAAATCGAAGAAAATGAAGATGGCAAGGAGGAATCCGTCGAAAAAGAAGAAAAACTTTCTCTGGATGATTATGTCAATGAGGAAAACAATATTCCTTCGTACAGATTATCAGCAGGATCCAGTGGATACAAAGACGAAGATGAGCGTCGAGATTATTTCGCTGTAAGCCCTAAAATCACTCTGCGTCAAGTTCTCGAAGAACAACTTGCTTTTCGATATCTCGACAATAAACAACATAGTTTGGGCTTGTTTCTGATTGGAAGCATGGACGATAACGGCTATCTGCGCCGCGACTTGACTTCGATTGCCGACGATATTGCATTCAAACTGAATGTGGAAACTACAGAGGAAGAACTCGAAGAAATTCTGGCAGTTATACAAAGTTTTGAGCCTTTTGGAGTCGGCGCACGCGATTTGCGCGATTGCCTGCTGATTCAACTGCGTAACAGAACGCGAACCGAATACAGCGAAGTGGCTGAAGAAATTCTTAATCACTACTTTGAAGAGTTTACAAAAAAGCATTATTCCAAAATAATCTCAAAGATGGGCATTGACGACGAAACGATGAAAAATGCTATAAATGAGATAGTAAAACTGAATCCAAAGCCCGGAGCTGCTTTCGATAGCATGTACAGCGAACAGGCCGGCTATATCATCCCCGATTTTATTTTTGAACTCAAAAATGGCCAACCGGAACTTAATCTCAATTCGTACAACATGCCCGAACTGCGACTGAATCGAAATTATGTGAATATAATGGCTAACTACGCTGCTAAACAGAATGATGCACCATCGAAAGAAAAAGAAGCAGCTATGTTTGTGCGACAAAAAATTGATTCGGCAAAATGGTTTATAGAAGCCATACGTCAGCGACGTATTACGCTGATAGACACAATGCAGTCAATCATAGGTTTTCAACAAGACTATTTTTCCACAGGCGACGAAAGCCTTCTGCGTCCGATGATACTGAAAGACGTTGCCGAAAAAAGCGGCTTGGATATATCCACTATTTCGCGTGTGGTGAATAGCAAATATATTCAAACTGAATGGGGTGTGTTCCCTCTGCGTCATTTTTTTTCGGAAGGAATACAGGCCGATTCGGGCGAGGAAGTTTCTGTCCGCGAGGTCAAAAGAATAATGATGGAATGTATAGAAAACGAAGATAAACGCAATCCGCTTAAAGATGAAGAAATTGTAGAAATTTTGAAGGAAAAAGGCTACTCGCTGGCACGACGCACAATCGCCAAATACCGCGAAAAAATGAACATCCCCGTAGGACGACTGCGAAAAGAACTGTGAACTGGATTATGCTACGCAAATTATGAATTATGAATTATGCTACGCAGGCATAATTCATAATTCTGTTTCTCATCCTCTAATTACATCAAATCCTTTTCCGAAGACGCCCATAACGCTGGCTACCGAAATCAGAGCTTCGGAATCGATGTTTTTGATTATGCGATATACATCGTTCAATTCGTTCTTACGCACGAGAATAACCAGTACTTTTCCTTCTTCGCGGGTGTACCATCCGGTGGCGTCAAGAGCGGTAACTCCACGTTTTCTTTCACGGATGATTCTCTCGGCTATCTGCTCGAATTTTTTCGAGAAAACCAGAATCTGTACCGATTGTTTGTTGCCAGAAAGCAGAAGATCAACAGTATATGAAAATACGCCCATCATTACGTAACCGTAAACTATTGTTCGCAAATCCTTATTGATAAAATACGAAGAGCCAATAATCACTAAATCAGAATAAAGGAACACCTTGCCGGGCGTGATATTTCGGTATTTATTGATTATCATGGCCACAATGTCGGTTCCTCCGGCGCTACCTCCCTGCATGAAGGTGATAGCTATGCCTATACCGCTCACTATTCCGCCCACTATGGCGCATATCAGCTTGTCGCTGTCGCCGAATTGTCGAGTAATAAATTCGGGTTCTTCCAAGATACTGAACATAATCGACATAAAAACAATGCCATAAATAGTTTTCGCGCCAAAGCCTCGTCCGAGTACTCTGGTTCCGATTATCACTAAAATGGTATTCAGCACTAAAATGCTGATTCCGGTTGAAATACGTTCTCCAGAAACGTAATAAATCACCGTAGCCAAGCCAGCCGCCGCACCTCCACCGATGCGATTCGGAATGATAAACGCTTTCCATGCGAAGGCGTAAATAAATAGCCCTATGGATATTATCAAGTATGATTTCAGAGTTTTGTAAATCTCTTTCTTGTTTAAATCTGTCATAAATATTTCAATCTGGATCTTCTAAATTCACTCATTACAATGGCTGTAGCGCTTGCTACGTTGAGCGATTCGGTTTTGTTTCCGTCAGAAACGTCGCGTGGGATATATAATTTTCGAGACACAAATCCGGCTACATCCGGCGATATTCCATGACCTTCGTTTCCCATTATTATCAATCCTTTAGGATACAAAGGCGAGCGATATATATTCTCGCCTTCGAGAAAAGTGCCGTATATGTCAAGATTGGCTGTCTGGAGCAGTTCGAGCAGAGGAATTGGCTGCATGTAACAGATTTTCACGCGAAAAGCCGAACCCATCGAAGCCTGCACCACTTTCGGACCATAGACGTCGGCTGTACCCGGCGAGCATACAATGGTTCGTATTCCGAACCAATCGCATAGTCTTACTATTGTTCCCATATTTCCCGGATCCTGCACTCCGTCGAGCATGATTGTCAAGCTATTAAGCAGAGATTGCGGATCGGGTTCGTATCGAGGAATACGGGCTACGGCCAGCACTTGCCCCGGAGTTTTCAGATTACTGATTTGAGACATCTCTACTTCGGATATTTCTACCGAAAACTTCGATGCAAAAGGTGGAACTGCGTATGTTTTTGTATGATAGATGCCAACAAGTTCGATGTCGGAAACAAGCAATTCGGCGACAGACTTTTCGCCTTCGACAACAAATTGCTGCGCCTCGTCGCGATATTTTTTTTGCGACAGAGAGGCGATATGTTTTTTTTGCGATTTGGAAAACATTCCGGCTTTTATCCGCTTAAATTCTGCTTAAATCCCTAATTGCCGGCTATCGTTTTTTGCCGCATAGCTTATTGCATGAACCGTCTTCTGACCAGCATTATCAGACGGCGCGTTGCTTCGTTATTTTTATCCCAGTTGAAATTTGAATCGATATACGATATTGCGGAGCCAAGGCTTCCTGCATTGTTCAACGCTTTGATTGTTCCGGCATAACGGTCGAAATCGCCCCCAAAAAGTTCCTTAATAAACTGAAACTTTTCGTTTATTGCGATGGCTTTTGTCAGATCGGCTATTGGGGTGATTCCCTGCATTTTCAGTTCATCATTTTCAAAATGTTCGTGCAGTACTTTTTTCTGTTCTGTTGCCGGAGCGGGTGCCGGCGGCGCCATTTGTCGAGGCGCTTCCACCGCCGGCGCCGTTTGCTTTACGCTCGCTTCGACGGTTTGCTTTTCGAGCAGGGCTTTACGACGTTGTTCTTCTTCGGCCAGAGAAGCCAGCAATCTTTGCGAGGCAAGCATTTCCTCCTCGCGTTTCATTTTCTCCAACTGCCAATTTTGAAGTTCCTGTTCCAGACGTTTGCGTTCTTCTTCAAGTTGTTTACGCAGGTCGTCGAGAACTTTCCTCTCTTCGATTACGGCGAGATCTTCTTCCGGCTCAGCAGTGATAAGTTCTGAGCTTGTATCCCACTCTATTGGAGATATTTCTGAAACTCGCGGTGCAGACTCTTCCTTTTGCTGCGGCTCCGAATAAGACTCAGACTGTTTTTCATCGATATACTGTGTCTGAGCCTGATATTCTTCTGTTGAAGTTTGTTCGGCCTGTGCCGGATATGTTTCTTCCGGAGTCTGTTTTTCTTCGCATTGTTCTTCGGAAATCTGTTCAATTTTCGGCTGTTCCGAATGTTGATCGAGTTCTTCCACTATTTCGTGCAATCCCGAAACAGTAGGTTCTTCGTGAACATCGGGAGCAAGATGAATATCTTTACTGCTGGTAAAAAACTCTTCTACCTCAGACTTAGGCTTGTCGGCGGCCATTATCTTTTGACTGAACTCTTCGACGTTTTGTTCTTCCTCTTGAGCTACGGCTGTACTTTTTACAAAGTAAAGATCAAGCATAGAGGTATTTAAAAGCTCAATTATACGTCGTTGCGTTGCTTCCGACATTTCGTTAGTATCCTTGCAATTTTCCAAAATCCCTATGGTTCTTTCGAGAGTCTTGATAATCGAAGTAATTTTCTTTTTATCTGTCATATCCGTAATTATAGTTCTCTTTTACCTTTTATTTGTTCATCGGCGAAAAACTCGCCTTTTGAGAAGCAAAGGTAAGCAAAAATTTATTTATCGACATACGGATAGATATTTTTTAGCTTAAAGACTGAAATCCAGGCCTCCGAATATCACCGTTCCGGGCATAGGAAATCCATTATTGATACTATATTTAGTATTACTCAGATTTTCGCCTTTCACGAAGAGCGACAATTGTTTTATCGGTTTATACGAGATTTTTGCATTGATTGTAAAATAGTTTTGGATAATTGCCTCGACAGTTGCGCTCGGCTGTCTCAGATAAAGTCCTCCGACATAGCGACCTCCAAGCATGTATGCGAATTTTCCGGCGTTTCCTTGCAAACCTGCGAAAATTTGATGTTTGGGTGCGGCAAGCAAAGGACGTTCCATGTAAAGATAGCTGTAATTCCCTGAAAATCGGATCCATGAAGCAAAATTGTAATCGACGACTAATTCCACGCCTTTGTGAAGAAAAGTTCCGCTATTGGTATTCTTCGGACGTCCGTCAGCAACAAGGACTTGTATCAGATTTTTGCCTTCCATGAAAAAAGCTGTCAATTCCACGCGCATTTTGTCGCCAAACAATCTTTGTAGCACAGAAACTTCGTAATTATTAAGATATTCGGGTTTCAAATCGGCATTGGCCGGTCGGTAAAGATAAAGCTCGCGCATGTTCGGACTGCGAAAACCGCGCGAGGCCGAGGCTTTCAGCGTGGTGGACGGCAAAAGACGAAAAGCTGCTCCGGCTTGCGGAATCCATTCGGCGCCATAGCCTTCGTTATTTTCCATGCGAAGTCCGATATTCAAAGTTAGTTTATCCCAAAAATCCTGTTGTGCAAGGAGATATGCTGCAAATTCATTTACTCCATCGTCGATAATTTCTTCCTTCGAGCCGTCGTTTTTTTTATTCCAAGCGTGGCCTCCCCAGCGTTTAAAATCCAAACCAGCCGTCAGTTGCGAACCTTTAAAAGGACGAAAACTTTGATAAATCATCGCTCCGGCGTTATAATCGTCCGAATTGAACAAAAAATCAAGAGGACTTCCTCCAGCCTGCCATCCGTCGCTAACCTTATGACGTCCAAAGTTGTAGAAGGCTTTTATCGAACCATCGGTTGCAGCGTATTTATTATCCAACGAAAGAGAAGCTGTGCCGCGCAAAGCTTTTACCCAGCCGTCAAGCATGGGATTATCCTCTGCGCCAGGATTTTCAGAGCGGAATTTTGCCAACAAAATGTTCGCCGAAGTTTTCCATTTTTCGTTTATTTCGTATCCAACTTTAGCGTAACCGTTGTAGATCTCGAAAGCCGAATTAAGGCGATGTCCATCGGTACGATTAGTATTGAAAGAGACTATTCCGCTGATTTTTCCCTGTTTATAACTCAAGTTAGTCATATATTTGAACGTTCCGTATGAGCCGTACATCATTCGTCCATTTATTCTCGTGCCTTCCTGCGGATTGCGCGTAATCATGTTCACTACGCCTCCCATGGCGTTCGAGCCATAGAGCAGCGAAGCCGGTCCTCGCACCACTTCCACGCGCTCGACGTCAGAAGTAGCGTAAGTATCAGGTAATTGATGGCCGAAAATACCAGCCCATTGCGGCTGTCCGTCGAAGAGCATCAGCACTTTGTTGCCCTCTCCCACCCCGCGTATGCTGAGGCTTCCGGCAGAACCTGCGCTAAGACCGAATCCGGTAACTCCTCGCTCGGTTACAAACAGGCCGGGAACCCGTTCCGAAAGTACCGGCAATAATGACGACTCGCTGCCTGCATTTATCTCGTCCTGAGTTACTACGCTAATCGTCATCGGAACTTGATTGCGATTGACCAGCGATTTGTTTCCGGTTACTACCGCTTCGTCCAAGATGTTTTTTTGCTTGCTCGAAGTCGTATCGGCAGTGAGTATGCGAGCATTACCCGCGTTGAAAATGAAAACGGCAAATATGCCTGCAAATAATTTCAAATAGTTCGATTCTGTAAACTTTTTGTTCATAATAGTAACATTTTATTAGTAAAAATTCATATTTATCTATGTCAAAAAACGCCGCAAAGGTAACACGATTTATTGTAATCGTAATACTTTTTGGACTGTTAGATTGTTGGACTGTTGGACTGTTGGACTGTTGGACGATTAGACTTTTGGATATATGCATTTCTGAGTGCCGCATTACAACTATGATTGTCAATGCCTTGTGCCCTTTGTGTAAACCTTGTGTTCTTTGTGGTAAAGGAATTATTGACTTTTTCCGCTTTCTGCTTTCTGCTTTCTGCTTTCTGCTTTCTGCTTTCTGCTTTCCGCTTTCCGCTTTCTGCTTTCTGCTTTCTGCTTTCCGCTTTCCTTTATCATTAAAAAACATATACGGCAGATTATAATATTTTATACTCTGATATCCAATACTCTAACAGTCAAAAAGTCCAACACTCCAACAGTCCGGCGATTCCATTTCCGAAATAATCCGTATCTTTGCGGCTTAAAATAAATCGGTAAATGTACCATAAGAAGAAAACAAAAATAGTTGCAACGGTTTCCGACAGACGTTGCGAACCCGATTTCCTGAAGGAACTGTA
>JAITGD010000066.1 GCA_031280885.1 Prevotellaceae bacterium
CCGATAGCCTTAGGCTCATCGGCTTGCAACGAAAATATCGATTTTACGTTGGATGGTTTGGCCGTCCGCAAGTATTTTTCGGTGATAGTCGGTTCGGCTATGGTCGAGCGGGCGAAACCGGCTCCCGACATTTACCTTAAAGCTGCCGAACTGCTGAACGCCAGTCCTTCGGAATGTGTGGTTTTCGAGGATGCAATCGCAGGAATCGAAGCTGCTCGTGCCGCCGGAATGAAAGTGGTGGGAGTGGCAAGCTCGATGTCGGCCGAAGCGTTGCGCAATACCGACTTTGTAATCAAGGATTTTACGGAAATAAATCTTTCCGATATTCTCCGTTTGACGAATCGGCACGCCGACGACGACATCACAATAAATCAGAATTAAATTTGAAAATTTGATGAATAACATACGCAATTTCTGCATAATAGCGCACATCGACCACGGGAAAAGCACCCTGGCCGACCGCTTGCTGCAAGCTACCCGAACGCTCGACGAACGCGAATATCGCGACCAAGTGCTTGATAACATGGATTTGGAACGCGAAAAAGGCATCACCATAAAAAGCCACGCGATACAAATGGAATATCTGAGCGATGGCAAGAAATATATTCTGAATCTGATAGATACTCCCGGACACGTCGATTTTTCCTACGAAGTATCGAGAGCAATTGCTTCGTGCGAAGGCGCTATACTTGTGGTTGATGCCACTCAGGGTATTCAGGCACAGACAATTTCGAATCTGTATCTGGCTCTGGAACACGATTTGGAAATAATCCCCGTGTTGAACAAAATCGACATGGATTCGGCAATGGTAGAGGAGGTTAAAGATCAGATAATCGACCTGCTCGGATGCAAATCCGAAGAAATTATCCCCGCAAGCGCCAAAACCGGCGAAGGCGTTCCCGAAATCCTGAGCGCTATAATCGAGCGAGTTCCGGCTCCGAAAGGCGACGAAAACGCTCCCCTGCAAGCGCTTATCTTCGACTCGGTGTTCAATTCATTTCGAGGCATAATCGCCTATTTCAAAGTGAAAAACGGTACGATTCGCTCGGGCGACCGTGTGAAATTCTTCGCTACCGACAGAGAATACGAAGCCGACGAAATCGGCACGCTGAAACTGAACGCTATACCGAAAAAAGAAATAAAAGCAGGAGACGTCGGTTACATAATTTCGGGCATCAAAACAGCCGTCGAAGTGAAAGTGGGCGACACGATTACACATGTCGATCGTCCATGTTCCGAAGCCATTTCGGGTTTCGAGGACGTGAAACCTATGGTCTTCGCCGGCATATATCCCGTAAGTACCGATGAATATGAGGACTTACGCGCTTCGCTGGAAAAATTGCAACTCAACGACGCTTCGCTCACCTTCGAGCCGGAATCGTCGCTGGCTTTGGGTTTTGGCTTTCGCTGCGGATTTCTGGGCTTGCTGCACATGGAAATCATTCAGGAACGTCTGTATCGCGAATTTGATATGGACGTAATAACCACCGTTCCAAACGTTTCCTTCAAAGTATGCACTACCAAAGGCGAGATGATAACGGTGCATAATCCTTCGGGATTACCGGCGTCGAACCTCGTCGAACGTGTTGAAGAACCGTACATTTACGCGCAGGTCATCACCAAAAGCGAGTTTTTGGGAACGGTGATGAAACTTTGTCTCGATAAACGCGGGATACTCAAAAATCAGAACTTCCTCACCACCGACCGCGTGGAACTGACTTACGACATGCCGCTGTCGGAAATAGTATTCGATTTCTACGACCGGCTGAAAAGTATCTCAAAAGGATATGCTTCATTCGATTACGCTTTGACCGACTATCGCTTGGCCGATTTGGTAAAATTGGATATTCTGCTCAACGACGAACCCGTCGATGCTCTGTCGAGCCTGATTCATCGCAGCCATTCGTACGATTTCGGACGGAAAATGTGCGAAAAACTGAAGGATTTGATACCGCGTCAGCAGTTCGAAATAAAGATTCAAGCGGCCATCGGCGCTAAAATAATAGCGCGCGAAACAGTGAAAGCTCTGCGAAAGGACGTGCTTGCAAAATGCTACGGAGGCGACATCTCGCGCAAACGTAAACTGCTGGAAAAACAGAAGAAAGGTAAAAAACGAATGCGTCAAGTGGGCAATGTGGAAGTGCCGCAGGAAGCCTTTCTCGCTGTGCTGAAAATGGGCGATTGAGATTTTTTGTTAAAAAATCGTGGCGAAAAAGGTTTGTATGTTAAAATTTATTCTTACCTTTGCAGTGCGATTGACCGGATTTATGATGAAGATTGACCGGACGATTATGGTAAAACACTAAATTAAAATTTGGATATACTTTAATATCAATATTTAACAACATTAAATTTTAGTCAAATGAAAAGATTGTTTATTGCAATTGCATTGATTTGCGGAGTTGCCGTATCGGCACAAGCGCAAGATTTTAAGCCGTTCCGTGTTGACGGAGGCGTAGGTTACGGAATCCCGCTTTCGGATGGGATGGACGGAGGAGTGCTGCTCTATCTGGAACCCAAGTATGCGGTAACCGACAAAATTTCTGCAGGCCTCCGCTGGGAAGGTTCGCTGTTTGCAGCTGCCACCGAAGGCGATATGAAAGCGAGTGTGCAGCTCAATTCCGCTATTATGGCTACGGGCGATTACTATTTCAACAGTAACAAGTTCCGCCCATTTGCAGGTTTGGGTTTAGGCCT
>JAITGD010000163.1 GCA_031280885.1 Prevotellaceae bacterium
CTTACAATGATGGCCTTTCTGCAGCGCATAATAAACGGCGGCGGACAAATCCATCGCGATATGGCTGCCGGAACCGGTCGCTTGGATTTGTGTCTGGTTTACGAAAATGAAAAATATCCCATCGAACTAAAAATCCGCTACGACACAAAATCATTAGAAAAAGGACTGATACAGACCGCCCGCTACATGGAATCATACGGATGCAGCAAAGGCTGGCTCGCTTTCTTCGACCGCCGCAAAACAGTGAAATGGGAGAAGAAACTGACTATGGAAGACAAAATTGTTGATGGGAAAACTATTACTGTGGTGGGATTGTAATTAGAGCCAAGATAACAAGAACCAAGAACCAAGACTGCTACGTCCGGTCTTTGATTCTATATTGTTCCAGAATCTCTTTTGGATTTATGTTTTCTATCCGCAGCAGTTTCGACGCCTCCTTTGCTACGGGCGCTTTTGGAAAGAAATCAAGATGCGCTTCGTTGAGATATTTCAGCGTACGGAAAGCGTTGAACCAGGTGAAAAATCTTTTCTCGAATGATTTGTAATCGGCGCAGTTTTCGTTGAGTTCGTCTATTGCTGCATAGAAGTTTATCGATTTCAGATACAAGGCAAATCGCGGATGAAATCTTCGTAAAATTTTGCCTTGCAGGATTTTGTCGGCTCGGTACAATTCGGGTACGGTTTTTACCAGCTCTCCGAGCGGCACGAAAGCTTCGAGCGAATACGTCAGAATATCTTCTCCGTCGATATATTTCAGCATAGCCCTTCCGGTTCCGAAGGGAACGCGAGTCGAGATTCGAGGCGAGGGAATTACTCTGGTTGAGTTTATTTCGGCAAAATGCACATGCGGAATCAGTTTTTGCAGAAAGTAAAAATCTTCGCCGGCTTTACGTCTGTTCATTCCTCCGGCTTTCAGATAAGTCTCTGCGGTACAGAACATAGCCGAGCCGACGGTGTGCCAGGCAAAGGGCAATCCGGCCCAGCGTTGCGCCTGATTGTAATATCTCAGATGCAACTCATATTTTATTATTCCCTCGTAGATTTCCTTCGGATATTCATCTCCTTCGACAGGATGTTCAAAATAAATTGAACCGGCTTCGGTTCGAGGATTTTCTTTGAAATATTTTTCGATAGCAATAAAATAATTCCGGTCATATTCAGCGTCGGCGTCGCAGCAGAGAATCAGTCCCTTTGGATGCAATCGTCGAGCGGCTTCGTCCATACCGATTTTTCGTGCCAGACCCACTCCCGCATGTTTTCGGGGCATATCAGGCACAAATCGCGGAGACACCACGAAATCGGGACGCGAGAATCGACGGGCGAAATCGCAGGCTTCCTCATAATTTTTTGCACAACGAAGTTTAGCTTCCTCCTCGACCTGTTCTCCGTAGTTTACCACAAATATTACCTCCGCCGGCAGCGAAGGCCGAAAGCAGTCGGCCAGCGATTTCAGCGCCTTGCACGTGTCCGGCTCATCGAAACAAGGAACGACGGCTATCATTGCACGCGGCAGGTTTTTGCAGCTTGTAGTCAGATTCACAGAGGCGCGTTTGGTTCACGTTTCAGATGATTGTAGAAAAGCCTGTCCACCAGATTTGGCCACAGCAATTTGAGTACCGGAGTCAACCGTCCCTCGAAAGAAGGCGCCACTCGTCGCCGGCGCTTTTCGAGACCTCGAATTATATGTTCGGCAAGTTTTTCGGGACTCATCATCTTTTCTTCCTTACGTGGACTTTCCCCCTGAGCCGAGCCGTCGGCCACCAGCGCCGTCAGCCGGATATTAGTAGCCACAAAACCCGGAACTACCACCATTACATGCAGGTTTTTCTTCAGATTTTCTATTCTGACAGTATCCATAAAACCTTGCAAGGCGTATTTTGATGCCGAATATCCCGTCCGCCCCGGCATACCGTGCAATCCGGCTACCGACGATACGGCCACCACCGAGCCTTTGCTTTCGAGCAAATAAGGCAAGGCATATTTAGTGCAATACACCGCTCCCCAGAAATTAACCTCCATCAAGCGTTTAAGTACTTCAAGATTGACTTCGGCGAAATTTGCCCGCATCGACAATCCGGCGTTATTTATCAGCGCGTCTATCCGGCCAAACCCGTTCCGTACAGTCTGTATAAGCTGTTTACAGTCTTCTTCGACAGCGACGTCCGTTGGTATGGCGATGGCTCGTCCGGCGGTTTTTCCGTTGAGTTTATCGGCGACAGCTTTTATAACGTCCGCACTGCGAGCTGCCAGCGCCACCTTTGCGCCCCTGTTGTGAAAAGCTTCGGCACAGGCCAAACCAATGCCCGACGAAGCGCCGGTGATGATTATAACTTTGTTATTCAAATTATTCATCGATAAATCATTAATCGTTTCCTCCGCCGAAGGTAAGCAATATCTTTTAATGATGAGATTCAGGATTGCAAGAGCCAAGAGCCAAGAGACAGGATTGAAAGAGCCAAGAGCCAAGATTCTGGATTGCGGCGAAATATTAAATTGAGGTGCTAAGATGGTTGTTTAGCTCATGTCAATATTCTTCTGAAATAAAAGGCTGAGTAATTGCAAGCCCCTGCGGGACTTTCTTGCTTACACCCTCATGTGCCGTTCATCTGTAATCGATCTTATGGTTTAGCACCTCAATTTAATATTTCGCCTGGATTGCTACGCAGAAAGCAGAAAAATCATTACTTTTGTCGCTTAAACAATTGCATCAGTATATTTGTATGGAACGGATAAAGGGCATAAAATACACAAATTCAGCGGGACGTCGCTATGTGCGCGTGGACTTGGATATGTATGGAGGGAATCAAAACCTTGAAGATTTTTTGGATTTGCTGGATATGGAGGCGCAAAAAAACGAATCGAAAAGAAATTTGCGAGATATTATCAAAGAACAAAACCAAAAACGCGGAATGAATGTATAAGGTGATTATGCAAACTCATAAAACACATCAATTTACAAATTAATTTTGCATATAAAAGACTTTTATATACTTTTGCGCCGAGAATTAACAACGTACATAATTAAAAATAGTAAAGTATGAATAAAATTAAAATTGGAATCAATGGTTTTGGACGTATCGGACGATTAGTGTTCCGCGCAGCTGTCCAAAGAAACGACATTGAAGTTGTGGGAATTAACGACCTTATCGACGTAAATTACATGGCTTACATGCTGAAGTACGATTCAACCCACGGACAATTCAAAGGCACCGTCGAAATCAAAGATGGTAAATTGATTGTCAATGGTCAAAGCATCCGCGTAACAGCCGAAAAAGACCCTGCAAATCTAAAGTGGAACGAAGTCGGAGCCGAAGTTGTGGTCGAATCCACAGGGCTGTTCCTGACAAAAGAAACCGCTCAAAAACACATCGATGCAGGCGCAAAAAAAGTAGTCCTCTCGGCTCCGGCAAAAGACGACACCCCCACTTTCGTGATGGGAGTAAACCACAAAACGCTGACCGCTACCCAAACGATAGTATCAAACGCATCTTGCACAACGAACTGTCTGGCGCCAATAGCAAAAGTTCTGCACGATAAATTCGGCATCCTCGAAGGCCTGATGTCCACCATACACGCCACCACCGCAACTCAAAAAACCGTCGATGGCCCCTCGGCTAAAGACTGGAGAGGCGGACGCGGAGCGGCTCAAAACATCATCCCCTCTTCGACCGGAGCAGCAAAAGCTGTAGGGCTGGTGCTTCCCGAACTCAAAGGAAAACTCACAGGAATGTCGTTCAGAGTTCCTACTCCCGACGTGTCGGTGGTGGATCTGACCGTCCGTCTGGCAAAACCTACTTCGTACGAAGACATCAAAAAGGCAATGAAAGAGGCATCCGAAGGAGAACTGAAAGGTATTCTCGGATACACCGAAGACGATGTGGTTTCTACTGATTTTCTGGGCGACGCCCGTACTTCGATTTTCGACGCTAAAGCCGGAATCGCCCTGAGCGATACCTTCGTAAAAGTGGTGTCGTGGTACGATAACGAATGGGGATACTCAAACAAACTTGTCGATCTGATTGCTCACATGGCAAGTGTAAAATAAACAAAAATTCAAGCGTATGAAATTCAGTAAAGGGCTTGCCTCGACGAGGGGCAGGCCTTTTCGTTTTTTTTGATTAAATATTGAACATGAACAAAATAATCTTTGCCACAGCTAATAAACATAAAATTGCCGAAATTCAAGCCCTGCTCGGCGATTCGTACCTCGTGCTAAGCCCCGCCGATTCGGGATTCGATGGAGAAATCCCCGAAAACCAAAATACCCTCGAAGGAAATGCTCTGGAAAAAGCAGAATACATCTACTCTGTCCTGCATCAGCCTTGTTTTGCCGACGATACCGGCCTGGAAGTCGAAGCTCTCGACGGCGCGCCGGGAGTGTTTTCGGCAAGATACGCCGGCGACAATAAAAGCGATAAGGCAAATATCCAAAAACTGCTCGACGAAATGCGCGATAAAACCAATCGAAAAGCACGTTTCCGATGCGTGATAGCTTTTATCGACGACCGAGAAATCGAACATCTTTTTGAAGGACGTGTCGATGGCGAAATTCTCTACGAACCGGTGGGCGATAAAGGTTTTGGATACGACCCCGTCTTTCGTCCCAACGGCAGCCGGCTATCATTCGCACAGATGAGCATGGAAGAGAAAAATCCGATAAGCCACAGAGGAAAAGCTGTGCGAAAATTTGCCGAATATCTCAAATCACAATCAGCCAAAACTCCGCAAATGCCGCGAATAGGCTTTGGATACGACGTTCACGCCCTTGCCGAAGGACGCGAACTGTGGCTGGGAGGAATAAAAATCGAACACAACAAAGGCTGTATTGCTCATTCCGACGGCGATGTGCTGATTCATGCTCTCTGCGACGCTCTGCTCGGAGCCGCCGCCCTGGGCGATATCGGAACGCATTTTCCCGACAACGACCAAGAGTTCAAAAATATCGACAGCAAAATCCTGCTCCGCCGCACAATGCAAATCATCCAAAAAGCCGGCTATGCCGTCAATAATATCGACGCAACAGTGTGTCTGGAAAAACCAAAAATACGGACGCGGATAGACGAAATGCGACAAATACTCGCCCAAATAATGGAAATTCCTATCGATAGAGTGTCAATCAAAGCAACTACAAGCGAAAAACTCGGCTTCGTCGGTCGCGAAGAAGGAGTAGCGGTATATGCAGTGGCAACTTTAGACTTTTAGACTTTTGGACTTTTGGACCTTTAGACTTTTGGACTTTTGGACTTTTGGACGGTTAGACTTTTAGACGGTTCGTTGTCTGCCGGCTGACGTAGTCGATAATATACAATATTGGTATCAATACTGGGCGAGTAGTGGTATCAATACTGGGCGAGTGGAGGTATCAATACCGGGCGAGTGGAAGTGTCAATACCGGATAAGTCGCAGAGTATCTGTGGAAAGAAAATTATCTTTGCGGTGGAACCCCTGACGGGGTTCGAGGTGTGCGTTGTGGCGTGATTTTCTATTGATATTGATGCCCTACGGGCAATTTGCGGAATTATGAATTAGCTACGCAGTCTGGATTGATGAAATAGGGTTCGGACTTAGAGAATCAACTGCAAGACAATCAAAGCAGCCGCCGCAGGCAATTCATAATTCATAATTTCAAAGGTTGCCCGTAGGGCATCAATATCAATAGAAAACGATGTACTGCACAGACCCAGAACCCCGTCAGGGGTTCCACAACGAGGGCTTTTCGTCGCGTAAGGGCAAGGCGCGCTTTTGGAGGAAACCGTCCAAAAGTCCAAAAGTCCAAAAGTCCAAAATAATAGGTACATTTGTCCGATGGAGATTAATTGAATTATTAATCCAAAGAATTAAATATTAATTTGATATGCGTTTTTCGAGGATACAAGTCTGTAGGGTAATGAGCACAACGGGGATGGTTCCGGTGTTCTATCACTCGAAGTTTGAGGTGGCTTTCGAGGTGCTGAAAGCCTGCTATGAAGGCGGAGTGCGGGCTTTTGAATTTACAAATCGCGGCGATTTTGCCCACGAAACTTTCGGCGAACTGAATAAACAGGCTGCAAAGGACTGTCCGGATATGATTCTGGGAATCGGCTCGGTGATCGACGCCGCTACAGCCGCTCTGTATATGCAACTTGGGGCTAATTTTGTTGTCGGGCCTCTGCTCAATCCCGAAATCTTCAAAGTGTGCAATCGGCGTCAGGTGGCGTATATTCCTGGTTGCGGCACGGCGACGGAAATCGGCTATGCACAGGAACTTGGCGCCGAAATTGTGAAAATATTTCCCGCCGGAAATATCGGAGGACCATCCTTTGTGAAAAACATAAAAGCTCCCATGCCTTGGACAAATATCATGGCTACGGGCGGAGTAGAACCATCGGAAGAAAACCTGACAGCCTGGTTCAAAGCCGGAGTATGCTGTGTCGGAATGGGGTCGAATCTCTTTCCTGCGGATGTGATAGCGGCCGAAAACTGGAGCGAAATCGCACGCAAATGTCGGGAAACATTGTCGATAATCGCACAAGTCAAACAGAAACAAACAAATCATTAAACAGATATTTATGAGTACAATCAACGAAATCAATGAAAAAATAGGAAAGCACAGATGGACGATTTGTGCTTTGATATTTTTTGCAACAACGATTAACTATCTCGACCGAAATGTGCTTGGGCTGCTCAAGACGGCTCTCGAAGGCGAAATGGGCTGGTCGGAAAAAGATTATTCGCATGTTGTGATGGCTTTTCAGCTATCCTATGCTATCGGACTGCTGGGCATCGGGCGGATAATCGATAAGGTGGGTACCAAGATGGGCTATTTCCTTTCGCTCTTAGGATGGAGCATAGCTGCTATGGTTCATGGATTTGCCTACAACAAATTTACTTTCGGCCTGGCTCGCGCTTTGCTGGGAGTAACTGAGGCCGGAAATTTTCCGTCGGCAAACAAGGCTGTGGCAGAATGGTTTCCCAAAAAAGAACGCGCCTTCGCAACGGGGATATACAATTCGGGAGCAAATATCGGAGCCATCGTCGCCCCGCTCTGCGTTCCCTGGATTGCGGCGAACTGGGGCTGGCAATGGGCTTTCGTCCTGACCGGCGCTGTGGGGCTTATATGGCTTGCCTTCTGGTGGATGATGTATAAATCGCCTTCCGAAAAACTGAACGAAGGCAAATTGTCGCAAGCCGAATACGATTATATCCATTCGGACGAAAGCCAGAAAACCACGTCATCCGAAGAAAAAAAGGAAAGTATTTCCTGGTTTAAACTGCTGGGATACCGTCAAACTTGGTCGTTCTTTTTCGGCAAATTTCTTACCGATCCCGTTTGGTGGTTTTATCTTTTCTGGTTGCCTTCTTTTCTCGAAGGCGAGAATAGCCGCAAGCTGGCCGCCGGCGACGTCGATGGAGTTATAGGCTGGCCCTTGGCCGTGGCGGTGGTTTATACCATTTCTACCGTCGGAAGTGTTTTTGGAGGATGGTTGCCAAAGTATTTTATCAACAATCGCGGAAAATCGGTGTATGCTTCGCGGATGACTTCGATGTTTATTTATGCTCTTTTGCCTCTTACTGTTCTGACTGCGCGGTATTTGGGCAATATCGACACCTGGCTGGCAGTGCTGGTAATCGGGCTGGCATGTGCGGCGCATCAGGCATGGTCGGCCAATATTTTTACTACTGTATCCGACATGTTTCCCAAAAAAGCCGTTGCTTCAGTAACCGGTATCGGCGGTATGGCCGGAGCTGCCGGCGGGCTGCTGATTGCCTGGGGAGCCGGCGTTCTGCTGGATCATTATAAGGCAAGCGGCTCAATCGAAACCGGCTACGGAATAATGTTCGCCGTATGCGCCTTTGCTTATCTGGCCGCTTGGCTGCTGATGAAAGCCTTAGTTCCAAGATTTAAACAAGTGGAAGGCTTGTAAGAGCCAAGATTACAGGAGCCAAGAGCCAAGACGCCGGACTTGCGGGATGAAAATAGAAACGCGGAAGAATGTGAGTTCTTCCGCGTTTTATTTGATATAACTAAGATACTTAATTACAGCGCGAAACTGCGATATTTTGTAACAAAACCAAAGATAAAATCGAGTTATTTTGTATCATTTCCAAAGATAAAATCACGGGGCTATCTCACTTCAGCAAATGGCTTGCTACAAGTAGCGCTTTATTCTATATTGTTTGATTTCAATATATCATCTATGATTTCGGCATAATAAAACGGCAAACTTAAGAGCGTATATTTTTCTCCTGACGGAAGTTCAACAACATCTTTTTGCATC
>JAITGD010000169.1 GCA_031280885.1 Prevotellaceae bacterium
TCGGCTTTCGACAAAACTCCAATACGTGAACTACTTACCGATTCTCACGTCAATCAAAATATCAAAGAACCTCAATATGACTTATTTAGCGATCTATAAAAGTTAACGCAAAAGCACTAATCTTGACTCTTGGTTCCCGACCTAAATTTGCTGCAATTTGAACGGCGCAGATCGAGAACAAGCTGCACAATCGCTCAAAAATCCACAAATCTAAACAGCAAATTATCAGAATGTTATGCAATAATCAGCAGATAATTTACAGGCGAAAATTGTCGTTATGTTTTGTTTTCTTACATTTGCAGAGAATAATCGAAAATCATTATGTCGGAAACAATTAAAGACAAAACGGTTTTTACTCTTCTCGAAGTGATGAGAAGCGTTCAAAAAACACTTGAAAGCAGATATAAAAGTTCGTATTGGATTAAGGCTGAGATGAACAGATTGAACTTCTACCGACAGTCGGGACATTGTTATCCCGATTTGGTGGAAAAACGCGACGGAAAAACCGTAGCCCAAATGCGTGCAATTCTCTGGAAAGATGACTATAAGAGAATAAACAATTTGTTTCTGAAAACCTTGAACGAACCGCTGAAAGATGGTATCAAACTGCTGTTTCTGGCAAAAATTTCCTTCGATTCCACACATGGATTAACACTGAAAATCATTGATATAGATCCAAATTATACTCTTGGCGATCTCGAAAGAGAAAAACAGGAGACGCTCCGACAACTTAAAGAAGAAGGTCTTTTTGAACGAAACAAATCGCTGAAATTGCCGCTATTGCCTCAGCGAATTGCTGTTATCTCGGTGGAAACCAGCAAGGGATATAAGGATTTTATTGGCAAAATCGAACATAATGACGCGCGATATTGTTTCTTTCATTTTCTCTTTCCCTCGTTACTTCAAGGCGAAAAGGTGGTCGCCAGCATCTGTGGACAGTTGCTGAGAATCAGGCAAGTAATGCATCATTTCGACCTCGTAGCCATCGTTCGAGGCGGTGGTGGTGATATTGGACTTTCATCATACAACAATTATCAGTTAGCAAGGGAAATAGCTCTTTTTCCGCTGCCCGTGCTGACGGGAATAGGACATATCACAAACGAAACCGTAACAGAAATGGTGGCCTATCGTAACTTGATTACACCTACCGACCTGGCAATCTTTTTGATACAGCAGTTTCATAATTTCGCCGTGCCGCTACGCAGAGCAGAACAAAAAATTATTTCGCAATCCAAACAAATTATTGCTCGCGAGAGGCTTGCGCTTCAATCGGAAATGAAATTGTTTCGCTCGGCAAGCAAATCGGTATTTTTTCACGGCAGAAACAACATTTTGCAATTGCACGAAAAACTTTCCGACAAATCGCATCAACTGCTCAACAAACAGCAAATCAGAATGGAAAGCCTTACGCAAACGGTTCGCAGTCTCGATCCGCGCGAAATTCTGCGACGTGGCTACAGTATCACCATGTACGAAGGTAAAGCCTTAACAGATCTATCCAAAGTAAAGGAAGGCAGCGAGTTAAACACTCTTCTTCTCGAAGGAAACATCACAAGCACAATACAAAATATTAATAAAGAAGAAAAATTATGAGCGAAACGATAAAATATTCTGAGGCATTCGAGGAATTGAAACAAATTGTAAGCGATATCGATAGCGGAAAAATTTCGATAGATGATCTTGCAGAAAAAGTCAAACGTGCAGAGGATCTTACCAAGATCTGCAAGTCTAAACTTAATTCTACGGAAGAAAATGTGAATCAAATTATTAAAGAACTCGAAAACCCCAGACTATCATAATGCTTGTTAGGCGAAATAATGATCTTCGGAAGGGCAGGGGGCCGATAAAGTGTATTGTGTTCTATTTCATTCCATTGCGGCAAACCATCCGCCATTTTCTATTTTTTCGATACATTCTTCCAGCGTACCACTGTCAATGGTCATCCACTGGTTGTTATGACGTTGAAAGTCGAGCGTGCAATTAGAGATATAAATGGTGATTCTTGCCAGAATAAATTCAAGCCATTTTCCGTCAATAAGCGGAACGATATAGTGCGCGCCCTGCGGCAAGGGTTTTGCTTCAATAAGTTCGTAAAAATAAATTCTACCAGCCTTGATTTCCACTCTATTAACCCGTTTTTTTAGCTCTGGATATTTTTCGAGTTCTGCTGTAATTTGTCTTTTCAATTTTTCTTTGTCGTTAGCCGACAGTTTTACGGGAGTGGGATTGCCTTTTACCCAAATCATGTTTTGCATAATATTTTCTAATTATTTTATTTTAAACTACATAAAAAATTTATTCTGTTGCTGCAAAATAGCCGAACTCCCTGCCCCTTTCCAGAGGAAAGGGGGGAAGTTCTGCACAATCAGCTTGTTCAATCCACAACATTGCCTTTTATGTGCATGGTGAAAGTCAGAGGATTACTTCCGCCGACATTGCAATTGACGGTGAGCGTTCTGTCGAATTTTCCGGGACGCCCTTTCGCCTTGTAAGTTGCTTTTACGTAGGCTTTTCCGCCTGCTTCTACGGGTTCTTTTGTCCATTCGGGAACGGTACATCCGCACGAAGCCTTGACGTCGCTGATTATCAGCGGCATTGTTCCGAAGTTTCCGAAAGTGAACACCGTGCTTACATCGCCGTCGCTTTCCCTAATTGTGCCAAAATCATGCACATCCTTGTCCAGCGTTATCCCATTTTTCTGTTCGACAGACAGGGAGTCGGAAGTTTTGCCTTTCGACGAGGTCGAAGCTGGCGTTTTCCGCTCATTTGGCTGTTCCTGAGCCGATACCAAAAGAGACATCCCGCAAATAAGGGGAATTGCCAATGCGTATTTCAGCATTTTTACTTTTTTTGATTGTTTTTTGTTCATCATAACAATACGAATTTTTAAATGATTGAAATTGAAATTATTTGATATTACTGAATATCCGTGTATCATGTTTGCTTTCAGCAAGCTATATTGATAATGTTGCCTGTCGCTGCCTGCTTTCAGCGTTTCTCTATCGGCGATAAATTCGATGTTTCGCCTTGTTTCACGCCTGAGTATCATCACAAAAGGATTGTACCAACAAAGTGCTGCCACGATTTCGTACAGCAAAATATCTATCGAGTGCATTTGACGGGCGTGAACATTCTCATGCACAAGTATTTCCCTTATATCGTCGGAAGTATGCAAATGCGGATTTACGAAAATCCAGCCGAAAAACGAAAAAGGACAGGTTTTGCGCTCAACAAGCATTACTCTCTGACCTGTAATCGTTTGTTTTTTTGCCTGCTTGTGCAGATATAGCAAACTGCATAGGCGAAAGAGAAGTCGCACAAGCATGAGGGCAGCACCAGTAAATATCAATATTTCAAGCATATCGGTAAAAGAAAGGCTGCTTGTTCCGCTGACGTTTATATCGCCTTCGGGATGTACAAAGGGAATTATCAAGGGTTTACCTGCTGGAATCATAGCTCCGAAACGGCACAGCGGCAAAATGGCGGCCACAAAAGGCGTGGAAATGAGATACATCCTGCGGCAGGTGAAGAAAGTATCCTTGCGTAGCAGCAGAATGTAGAAACCGCAAAGCAGAGCTATCGCAAGATTTACTTGTGTGATATACAATAAGATTGGCGTCATGGCTTGGAATTTTCTGCGTTATGTTCAATCATATTGACAAGCTCCTTCAACTCCTCGCGCGAAAGTTCCTGACCTTCAATAAAGAAGGCAACCAAATCTTTGTATGAGTTTTTGAAGTAATCGCGAACAAATCCCGACATGAATTTTCGCTTGTACTCACATTCGTCTATCAATGTGCTGTACTCGAAAGTGTTACCATAGCGCACGGCTTTCAGATAGCCCTTTCTTTCCAGATTTTTGATCACCGAAGCCAGCGTGGTGTACGGAGGTTTCGGGTCGGGAAAATGTTCCATGAAATCCTTAATGAAGCCTTTTCCCGTTTTCCAGACGGCCAGCATGGCGTCCTCTTCTTGAATTGTTAACTTTTCTATATTCATAGCCATTACGAATTTTTCGCAAAGGTACGAAACTTTCGTAATACGCAAATCTTTTATGAGCCTTTTGCAGCGAATTACTGCGGATTTTTAGAAATCCGAAGCAAAACACGCTTGCAAAACACTCATTACAAGCAGAATAAAATTAGTGTTAAATAAAGTTAAATTATTTCAGCCGATTGTTGCTCCATTGTCCATGATTGCGGAGGCTTGCATGAGACACATTTTTCCGTCGTCATTTTTTGCCATCAGTATCATTCCTTGCGATTCTATTCCTTTGATTTTGCGTGCTTCGAGATTCACAAGTACGCATACCTGTTTGCCTATTATTTCTTCGGGCGAATAGTATTCGGCAATACCCGAAACGATAGAGCGGAGGTCGAAGCCTGAATCTATTGTGAGTTTCAGCAATTTATCGGTTTTAGGTACGCGCTCGGCGGCTTTCACGGTAACGACCCGAATGTCCATTTTAGCAAACTCGTCAAAAGAAATGCTTTCTTTTTGCGGGGCGATTTTTTTGGTTTCCATCGCAAGAGAATTAGCCGTAGTGCGCAGTTTTACAATTTGTTGCTCGATGACCTCATCTTCGATTTTTTCAAACAGCAGTTCGGCCTTGCCGAGTTGATGTTCGGCAGGCAGGAGCGCGTTCACGTTTGACGTTTCCCAGCTTAGCGGATGTATGTTCAACATTCTGCGCAATTTATCGGCGCTGAAGGGCAAAAAAGGATCGAAAACAATGGTGCATTGAGCGCAGATTTGCAGCGAGATATTCAGAACGGTCGCCACGCGCGGCATGTCGGTTTTGGCAAGTTTCCAAGGCTCTGTATCAGCAAGATACTTGTTACCCAGACGCGCCAGATTCATGGCCTCTTTCAGAGCTTCGCGGAATTTGTATGTTTCCAGCGCCTCTTCTATACGCCGGCGTATGGTGGGAATTTCGGCGAGAATTTCTTTGTCATAGTCGGTTAATTCGCTGATGGGTGGAACTTTTCCCTCGAAATATTTTCCGGCAAGCACCAGCGAGCGATTCACAAAATTGCCCAGCACGGCCACAAGTTCGCTGTTGTTGCGCGTTTGGAAATCTTTCCAGGTGAAATCATTGTCTTTGGTTTCGGGAGCGTTGGCGCACAATACGTAACGCAGCACGTCCTCCTTGCCCGGAAATTCGTCGAGATACTCGTGCAGCCAGACTGCGCGATTGCGCGAGGTCGAAATTTTATCGCCTTCAAGATTCAAAAACTCGTTGGCCGGCACGTTTTCGGGCAGGATGTATTCGCCGTGAGCCTTCAGCATGGCTGGAAACACAATGCAGTGAAACACAATATTATCCTTGCCGATAAAATGTACTAACTTGGTGTCGGCGCTTTTCCACCAGATTTCCCATTCGTCGGGCATCAGTTCTTTGGTGTTGGAAATATATCCGATTGGAGCATCGAACCAAACATACAGCACTTTACCTTCAGTTTCGGGCAAAGGTAGCGGCACTCCCCACGAAAGATCGCGGCTCACGGCACGCGCTTGCAGGCCTTGCTCCAGCCACGATTTGCATTGTCCGTAAACATTGGTTTTCCACTCTCGATGTCCTTCGAGAATCCATTTTTCGAGAAAAGCCTGATAGCGGTCGAGCGGCAAGTACCAATGCGAGGTCGTTTTCATCACCGGCACGCTTCCGCTTATGGCCGAGTGCGGATTAATCAATTCCGTCGGACTTAAAGTTCCGCCGCATTTTTCGCATTGATCGCCGTAAGCTTCCTCTGCTCCGCATTTCGGACAAATGCCTCTGATATAGCGGTCGGCAAGAAATTGTTGCGCTTCTTCGTCGTAGTATTGTTCGCCGGAAAGTTCGACGAATTTTCCCTCGTCGTATAGTTTTTTAAAGAAATCCGAAGCCGTTTGATGATGTATTTTCGAGCTTGTACGCGAATATATATCGAAGGTGATACCAAGACGCTCGAAAGAGTTTTTTATGATAGTGTGATATTTATCTACTACATCCTGAGGCGAAACGCCCAGCTGACGTGCTTTTATCGTGATAGGCACTCCATGCTCGTCCGAGCCGCAGATGAATTTAACTTCCCGCCCTCGCGCTCGCAGGTATCGCACATAAATGTCGGCCGGAATGTAAACTCCGGCAAGATGCCCGATGTGAACCGGACCATTAGCGTAAGGCAAAGCTGCCGTAATCAGAAAACGTTTGTACATGTCAGTTAATTTGGAGCCGGATAATTAACACTGATTCTTCTTGTTGTAAGCCAAATCGCATCACGGCTCAATGTTCAATAATGGCCGCAAAGATAATTAAGAATTAAAAATTAAGAATTAAGAGGGATTCAGGATTGAAGAGCCAGGAATCAGGACGCTACGCAAGCTGGTTTGATTGTCGTTTTGCATGCAGATTTTACGGATACACACAGATCTTTTTCATCAAACCAACTTGCGTAGCTCTCTTAATTTTTAATTCTTAATTCCGAAAGTTGCCCGTAGGGCATCAATATCAATAGAAAACGAGGTGCCACACAGAACCATAACCCCGTTAGGGGTTCTACAGCAAATATTTTGCTAAGGGATGTGAAATATATAAGTTGTTTCTGTTTCATGGCAAAAATACCGGAGACCTTTAACCGCAAAGGGCGCAAAGTTTACGCAAGGTACGCAAAGGTATTGCGCCCTTTGCGTAAGCATTGCGCTCTTTGCGGTAAAAAAATCGCAAGTTTATAAGTTTTTTATTTCACGCCCCTTATGTACAAAAATATAGACGCGCCACAGCGCGTCTATATTTGGTACCGATTGTAGAATCCGGATTACTGTTTTGCGATGTACAATTCTGTTATTTCGCTTTGTGTCAGTTCGCGGTTATACACGCGGAGGTTGTCCATTTTGCCGGTGAAACGCCGTCCAATATTCAGTGGTACATTTGCGGAAAGAGTAGAGCTGTAATTTTTGTTTGCGTAATATATGCCGTCGATATACAATTTAAAAACTCCTGATTTTCTTGTAACAGTTACTAAATGCCAGCCACCGTCAAGTAAAAGAGAATTTATAGCAACATCAAAATTTGAATTTGAAGAAAAATTCCCCTCCTCTGCGAAGGCAGTATTATCAGATTGAACGCACCATATTTTGTTGTCTTGTATTTTAATGCCGGGACTGCCACCTGTCCGTGGCTGGTGCATAAAGACAACATTGTCATTATTCATTGTTTTTAGCCATACTGAGGCAGAATACTCTGTGAGGTTGCTTGCAAACGGGCTTGTGGCAACGTAATAATAGGCGTCGTTGTTCAGTTGCAGAGATTTTCCCGCACTTCCCGGAATATCGTTAACAAAAGACGGATCTCCGGTTCCCTGTTTTGTGCCGTTGTATTCGCTTTTTCCCTGTGACTCGTTGCAATTGTCGTTGTCGAAAGTGTAGTAAGCTACCATTCCGCTTGGTACTTCTATGGTTGTGGCTGGCGTTGTAGCTTCAAGTACTGCTCCGTAGCTTGTTTCCTCGCTGGTGATAGCGTAGGCACGAATGTAATACTTGGTCGATCTTTGCAGACCTGTACAAGGCAGATTGAATATGCCCGGCGCTGTTTTGCTGCCGTCGTTTACCTTAAACTCGTTATCGGTAATGCTTGGCGTAGCCGTGGTGGACGAAAGACAAACACCCACTTCCGAAACAAGCCCTGTGCTTCCTAATGATGTGAGTTCGACGACTACATCCAGCGAGGTGCTTCTTAGATTTGCAACTTGCTGAGTTTGTATTGCGAGCGCGCTTATTTCTCCGGGAACGGTTCTGAACGATTTTATTTCGCCGTAATGCGTTTCGGAATCTTCGGTGATAACGTCCGGCTCTTTATCTTTCGTTCCTTTTTTGGAAACATACGCTCGGTCTATTTGCGCAAAAGCTCTGACATAGTACTTTGTGTACGGCGTCAGATTTTCAAGCTGACAGCTAAATGTGCCTTCGCCGTTTCTGGTGTCCTGTACCGAACTGTTGCCGCCCTTGTTTCCGTCTAAGGTAACGCTGTATAATCGAAGGCTGTCGGTGCCATAAACTATTCCGCGCACTGCAACGGCAATATCCGAAACGTCTTTTCCCTTCTGTTCGATAGCTACTTCGCCTCCGCAAAGCGCCGAAGTTTGGGTGATGTTTTTTGCGTCGGCGGTTTTGATGTATCCTTCGACATAAAATTCTGTATAGCTGCAAGCGGCGAAAGTGATCGACAGGCTTGCAATTACTGAAATGAGATAAAATATTTTTTTCATTTTGTGTATCATTAATATATTGTAAAAATTAAATCATATTTAAAATGCAACGCCATAAGCAACGTTCCATGCAATTCGGCTTTTTTGACCGAAATCAAAGTTTGGATATGAAAGTCCGCCTGATAAGGTGAGGCAGCTGCTGGTGAACTTCAAGCTCACTCCCCCCATAAACGAGGTGCCTTTCAATAACTTGTTTCCGGCCATTGTCCAACGGCCGTCATCCTGGTCGGCAGATTTTATAACGTCTGCGCCGATTATGCCGTAGTGTGCCGAAACAAAAATAAATTTAAAGGGATAAATTCTGACGCCTCCCGAGTAGTGGAGATAAGTTTTGTCGCCGGCGCCACCGGCGCCTATGCCTCCCTCGTAGCCCACGGCTATAGCGCCTCCGTGACGGCCCACAACGCCTATTCCAAGGTATTTTCCATAAGTGATACCATTACCGATGCCGACGCTGACGTAGTTGTATTTTGGTTTGTTGACGAATTTTTTGTCGGCTTTTTCTTCGGCTTTTTGTTGTTTTTCGATTTCTTCGGCGCGCTGTTCTCTAATTTTTTCGTTCTCGCTTTTCACTTTCGCTATTTCTTTTTTCATGGCCGATGAATTAGCAGCAAAGACCAGAGCGGCTTCTTTGGCGGCAACAAATATTTCCTGAGGCAAGAATGTTGAGCCTTCGCCCTGACCTTCGGCAACGCCTTCTGCGACGTCCACCTGTTTGCAAAAGATTTTATACTCGACTCCTGCCCTGACAACGCTTATTACACAAACATAATTTGCTCCCATCATACGTCCAAGTTCGCCAATTTCGGAATCGTTCGAGTGGCTGCTTTGAAATTTATTTTCATCCAGCACCTTGTCGATATTAGCGCGTTCCAGCACCATGTACTTCGGATTGTTCACAAAGACATTGCTGATTTCTTCGCGTATAACGGTTTTTATCTCCTCGCTTACGTAGCTTTCACCTCCAACAGCAGGGTCGAATACGGCAATTTTTGACTGGGTGTTTTTTGAAGTACTCGTAGCGCTTCCCGAAAATATCTGAACAGCCAAATTCTGCACCATAGTTTCGAGGCTGGAAGATAGGGTTTGTCCCGTCTGCTGTTTTTCTATCTGCGAATTGTCGTTGACCAATTTGCACGAAACATAAGAAAAGTCGCCCATTCTGACCACTACGGTAATACAGATAAGATCGGCTTTGGCTTTTCGCCCCATCTCAATAAGCTGGCCTTCATCGACAAGTCCTTTCGACTGAAATTTGTTTTCTTCCAGCACTTTTTGTATCAGGCTGCGTTCCACTACCCGATAATTGGATTTGTTGGCAATCACTCCGATGATTTTCTCACGCACAAGAGTTTTTGTCGTTTCGGGCAAATCGCCTACAGGGTCGAAAACTGCCACCTTGGGTTGCGCCTGCATCACTGTGGTGCAGACAAATAAACTGAAAAATAATAGAATACTTAATTTTTTCATCATAAAATTGTTGTTAATTATTGTTTAATATGGTAATAAATTGTAGTTGTAATAATTGATTTGCCGTCCGTAATAAGCGCTTGCAATTGCCTGAATTGCTTCGATGCGCTTTTCCTGAAGCAAAGTACGGTCAGAGTATTGCTGCACTGTGAAATCCCACTGACGTTGCTCTTCGGCGCTCAAATTGCCTTCTATTGTGGTCATTAGCGCTTTAGCTTCCGAAGCGCAGGCGCTCGAAAAGGTCTTTAAATCGTACAGCACCGACAAGGCGGCATTGTATTTATGGGCAGCGTAAAGCGCCTGCGCTTTTTGCAAAAGCTCCTTGCATTGCTGATTTTGATACTCGGAATAAAACTTTTCCACAGCGCTCAAAGCCTGCGAATAACAACTTGCCGCATCGGGAATAGACGCTATCAAAGCGATGGCTTCCTCGAATTGCCGGCGTTTGGCGCAGGATTCGGCGCGAAGCAGAATCGTCGAACAATTGCTTTCGTAGTAAGCAAGAATTTTTTCGCGTCCACGTTCGATGAACTTGTTAAATTCCGCATCGTTCACCGAAATTGCGGAAATAGCTTCGTTGATGGCGCGGGTGCGGTTGCTTCCCGAACCTCTGATGCGACGATTGTACGAGGAGTAAATCAGATCGCTTTCCAGATTCTTGATCACAAAAGAAATATCGGCGTCCACTACTACGAGATTCTGCATACCGCCTTCCACTATGTCTTCCCTTGCAATGCTGAATATCGGAAGCATGATGATGCTTGAGCCTCCGGTGGAAGCCGAAAGGCCAGAGCGGGTCGTCGCGTCGAGCATTTTCTTGCCAAGTCGCACTGTTTGCGAATCGTCGAGATAATCGACCTGTTGAGGCACAACTATCGAAACAGGAATGTTGCTGCTTTGCGCTTTTGCGTTGAAGGCGCAGAAAACAGTAGTTATCAATAAAATTATTTTCTTCATCGTTTTTTTACTGAATGGTTATAAGCAAGGTGTTTCCTTTGACGTCGCGTTTCGCATCCACCCCAAGCGAGCGTAGAAACTGATACATCGACAAGCCGAAGCGAGTTAAAGTGTAATTATTACCCGATCTGAGATCTTTTAGCGGGATGCGCACATCGTCGAAAATCATTTCGGCGTCGCTCGTTCCCTGCAAATGGTAGTTGTTTTTGTAGGCATTCTGTTCCATCCACAATTCGATTTCGTCCGACAAAAGCAGGTTTTGGTTTCCGACAGCCGACGACATTGTGTGGCTGGAATTTTGGTCGAATCCTATTTGTATCATTACCGATTTTCCGTTTTCCACCACATCAGAAAATTTTTCCTGCATGGTGTTCAAAAAATCTTCAATACAGTTTTCGACAGCTTTTGCGCCGATTGTGCCGACGTCGGCGAAACTGCTGCTTTGGCCAACTTTGTTCGACAAGGAGTTGCCTCCCGAAATTTCGTAGGCCTGCATGATGATTTTTACCTTGTTGCCATAATCGGACGAAAGCGAAATATCCATTTCGGACTCCACGTAAATGTCTGCGCCCGACATTTGGATTATTTGGGCTTTAACGTCGGTTTTATTTTCGCCTGCAAAAGCCGCATTGCTTTTTGCCGCCTTGAGCCGCGCTGTGAAATCGACAGTAGTATAACCGCGATTGTCGAAAGCCTCCTTGATTTTCGATAATACAACACGTTTGTTTACATCGTCTTCGAGTACGGTGCGAATATCTTCTCCTTCTTTGGTGTAGGGAATAACCATTATTTTTGGCTGAATGGTTTTTACTTCTCTTTGCTGCGCGTACAGAGAGTGCGCGGCGACGGCAAGAAAAAGAATGAACAGTAATTTTTTGAATTTCATATTTCCAAAATATTCATAAGATTAATACCCAAATTTCCGTAAGATACCATTCTGTTCCAAGTCGGAACGCAGGGCGCGGAGGTTGATGGTTATTTCGACGGTAACTAATCGTTTCGAGGCCTCGCCTGCAATTTGCGACTGAGTTACAAAGGTGCGATAGCGCCGCTGTTTGCCGAAAAATTCGTTAAAATAACTGTGGTATCGACTTTTGATTCCCGTTTCGTCGAAATCAATCAGAGGAACTTTTTGCGACGAACCCGGAATACCGCGAAAAAGCAGTGTATTGAAAGCGTTTTGTTCGGCGGCAATCTGCGATTTTTCCTCCGTGTCGTCAACTCCCTCCGAACGGAGTGTGATCGTTCCTTCCCGTTCTCCAACGTAAAGAGCGTTGGTTACAGGAGTGATAGTTTTACATGCGTATGTGATAGCTGCAAGTAAAACGAGAATAGTAATTTTTGTTAAATTTTTACTCATAGTAATTTTTGTTTAATTAATGGTTTTTTGTTTAATTCGATGTTTTATCTGTTGTTGTAGAGACGCACGCCGTGCATCTCTACAATCAATCCGAAACGTCATGCAATCAATTTTCATATAATTTAAAATTGTCGAAATAATGTTTATGTCCCGTCCACCAGCCTGTAGGAGTAAAAGCAACATTAAAAGTTGATGCACTGCTTAAATTCAGATATTGAGACAGGTCATACGAACCGATTTCTTTGTTGTTCACAAAATAAGATACAGTACCGCTTTTGCTTATGATTATTTTTTCGTGAAACCATTTGTCTAAAATTGTATTTATAGGCAAATTCATACGGTATCCGCGACCTTGATCGTTCTTGTCTGCTTTGAAATCAAGGGCTATGTTTTTGTATAGATTTGTATATTGACCATTCTGTATAAGATGTATTCCTTCTTTATAATTTTCTTCATAATTAGTGCAGAAGTAAGAAATTTGTATTTGATTTTTATTATTAAAGCTAAATGTCATGTTTGCATAAAGATAATCATTTGCTTTCTGCAAGTAAATATCCCTTTCCATAGTTATATCACTGTCAAACGACAAATCTTTGCTGATGAGATGTGGCGTTACATCAGTCTTGTTTTGTTCTAATTTCATTATTCCATTTTCAACACGAATAACGTTATTGCTGTTGCTGCCCAGCTCTTTTTTCCAGAAATCGGCATCGAAAACATTATCATTGAAATTGGAAGAGTAGTTTACATGACCGAGTGTTACATCTTGTTCAACGAGGCTTTGAGGCAATTCCGAGCGGTTTGCAATGACGTTGCGAGCAGGTGCTACATCGTTTACGTTGCGACCTTGTGTTTTTATTTGCTGTAGATAAGCTGTTTTCTTTTCTTCTGCTTCCCTCGAACTATACTTGACAGGAACCACTTCTCTCCCTGATTTGTCGATATATCCGCATGTTTGATAATAATCGGTAGTTACCAGCGCCATACCCTCGGAAAAAGGTTCCGGATGCGCGTATTTAAAAGGCGTAAGTATTCTCCCCGATTTGTCGATATATCCATACCGTCCGCTTACTCTGACAATTGCCACACCTTCGGAAGCGTTCTCAGCAGCTTCGTATTTGAGGGGAATCACTTCCCGTCCGGTTTCGTCGATAAATCCGTATTTGCGGCTTATTGCTACCCGAGCCAGCCCGCCGCGAAAATCGTATGCCTCGTCGTATTTAAACGGTGTGATTTCTTTTCCCGCATCATTGATAAATCCATATTTCTCACCTGAATACACCATAGCTATGCCTTCGGAAAAATCATGTGCGCCGTCGTATTTCGGCGGAACAACCGTTGCTCCGTTAGCGTCCACATAGCACCATTTGCCGCCTGTTTTTTGCGGAAAAAGTTTCTGCCCCCGCATATCCCAGCACAGCAGGCACAGAACCGCAAAAAACAATACCGTCTTTTTAATTGTACCGTCAGTCGTTAACAGGTTTCTCCTGCCCGTCTGGTTTTTCGGACTCGCCGCGTTTTTTTGACCGGTCTCTGCCTCCATTGTCTTTGTAATAAAATCCTTTTTCATCACTAAGTTTAATTTTTAATTCGTTGTTTTAAAATATCCATCCTTTGTTTGTGGCAATGCTTTTATCGCAAGTGCTTTCGCCCGGGTTGCCTGAAATATTTATTTCTTTTGATTGATTCGGTATTGTATTACCGTGCAAGGTACCAAACAGCGTATTCAATGCCCCTGCGTTCAGTTGATTGTTATGACACCAGAGCATCGATAGCGCAGTGTTTTTGCTGAGATCTAAGGCGGTCAGTTGATTGTAAGGGCAATTGAGGCGCGTTAGCGTTTTGCTGACGTCCAAAGCGACAAGTTGATTGCTTTCACACCAGAGCATCGATAGCGCAGTATTTTTGCTGACGTTCAAAGCGGTTAGTTGATTGCTGCCGCAATAGAGAGCCGTTAGCGCCGTATTTTTGCTGACGTCCAAAGCAGTCAGTTGATTGCCCGCGCAGTTCAACATTGTAATATTTCCTCCAGTTATTGTTATGGTGCGACTACCTGACGAAGCATAAGTGTGTTCAATAGAATTTCCAGTTATTGCAAGCATTTCGCTCGTTCCGTCGCCCCAGTTTACGTTTGCCGTGCCGGAACCGGAAAGAGTTATACCGACAGTGTTTGCTGTGGTTGTCATAGTGATTTTAGGTATTGCGTTCGGGTCGACGAGGCGAAAATTGCCGGCAGTAGCGGGGTGGAAGTTCAAGGTAGCAGTATATTTATGCTCCGGTTCACCCCAGCCCAATTTGTCTTCTGCCAGATTTTCGAGGTCAGACCCGGAAAATACAAACCCCAAATTATATTGTTGCCATGCGCGCCTGACATTTGCCGGAAAACTTTCCAATGAAGCGTATGCTTCGTTTAATGTTTTTCCCGACAGTAACTGGTCGTAAAGAAACATTCCTGCCTCCTGCCCCGAATAATTCGATTCGTTCCACCCTAAATATACTGTTGCACCGTGCTTTACAAAAGCCTCTGCCATAGTGTTGTTGGCTTTGCCGCGACTCCCCATACTTTGGCATGATACCATATAAACAATAGAACCTGTGGGAATCTTGCACTGATAATATTTATTAATAAAATCGGCATTGAAAGCATAGTTTTCCTTAACCAGCCCCCTGTCTTTATCCACAAGATTAATCAGAGCGCAACTCGTCGACTGCTCTTCAAGCGTTGTTTCATTGGTACATATCCAAACTTTGTTATCGAACTCGCTACCGTGGGCAATGTAATACACGGCGTCGTATTTTTCCAGACTGTCGCGGATAAAGGCAAGATTAACATCGGTATTTTCAATTATGCGGACATCCCATCCACAGCTGTAAAACCTCTCATACAATATATTAATACAAACCGTATTCCAAGTTCGTCCCGATTCGTATGACTGCTGATTTATCAGACAAACCGATTTGCCTGTTCCGGTCGAGCTTGCAGTTGTGCTTGCTTTGGATAAAAGGGCAGACATAGCTTGCTGTCCGGATTCCATTTGAATTTCGGCAGGCAGGTACCAGATAACAACCCTGTCGTTTCCCATTTTCACAAACAGGCCGTCTTCCCGCACTTCCACCGCCTTCACCTCTTCCATTTTAGCATATTCCGTCGCCATAGCTTCAAAGCCAGCTATCGGGTCGGCGCTTATCAGTATAGAATCAGCGCTCAGTTTGATTTCCTGATATACCTGTTCTATCTGTTCGTCCGTTGCTTCCGGCAGATTGGAGTCTTTGTTTTTGTTGCATCCCGTTACCGCCAGCAATATTGCCAGCAGCAAGACGCCAAACTTCATATTTCTCCTACTCATCAGGCTTTTCGGACTCGCCGCGTTTTTTTGAATGGTCTCTGCCTCCGGTTTCTTTGTAATAAAATTCTTTTTCATCATTTGTAGTTTATCAAATAATTTACGCCTACTCTTTTTCGGATTTTCGGCCGTTCTCCGATTTATTGTGTTGTTATCTGTTTTTGTAGAGACGGTGCGCGCCCCGTCTCTACGGTGATTGTCTGATTAAGGATTTTCAGGATGCTTGCGCATCAATAAAATCCTGTTCATCCTTTAATCCTGTTCATCCTGATTCAGACGATTAATTGAAAAAAACCAAACTGCGTAGCTGTCATGGCTCTTGAAATCTCGACTCTCTTCATACGTACATCTGCAACTCTTCCACTCGCCCGGTCGCGATACCACGACTCGCCCGGTCGCGATACCACGACTCGCCCGGTCGCGATACCACGACTCGCCCAGTCGCGATACCACGACTCGCTTGGTCGCGATACCACGACTCGCTTGGTCGCGATACCACGACTCGCTTAGTCGCGATATTTATACCGTTTATTGCCGCACCAAAACACCGCATAACTATAAAACAGTAAGCTGTTTATTGAAAATTCCCGTTTTGGGAGTTTTCGCAGGTTTCTTGGAAGTGGCGCTTGCCTTCACTTCGAGGGTATAAATACCCTGTGGCAGGTCGGCAGGAATCATAGCAATCAGTCGAGCAGGCTTGTTTTCGACAAGTATCGACAGTTTGGTAACAGCGCCGTTTTCTTCGGTCAGATAGATACCGTCGTTGGGGATTGAGGG
>JAITGD010000013.1 GCA_031280885.1 Prevotellaceae bacterium
TTCATTTACCTGCGTAACGATGTCGGATTTTGTACGTGAAGTGTCTTTAATGGTAATTAAATCCTGAAATCTGCCAAGTTCTATCGTTGTGCCTATGCTTGTGTTATTTGCCTTAAACAATAAATAGGCTGCGTTTGTCGGTTTATCATCGCGAATTAAATCCGATTTCAACAAAAACGGCAGCGGACCTTCATTGATTGTCTGTCCTTTGGCTTTTAAATTTTCTATGCTTTGCTGTACTTTGTCGAACGATATTTCGTCCAAACTGTGTATCGGATCGGGATAGGCGTCCCAACTTGAATTTATGGACTGTAGATGTAGATTTACCACCTCCGTAACCGACAGTAAATGATTTGAATTTTTTATACGTTTGAAATATTTTCCCCTGCACGCCACAGGTTTAATCGGATATTCCTGAATGGAAAATTCCACAATTTCAGCGCCTTCATATTCCACAATTTCAGCGTCGGGAATAATTGAGGGCTGCGTTTTGGTTTTGATTTCGTTTATCCAGTTTTGGATGCTTTCCTTTCCAATCGCAAAATTTTTAACCGGTTGTCCCGTATCATCAACGCCAACAAGAACTTTGCCGCCTTTGGCATTGGCAAAAGCCACCAGAGTTTCAATGACATTTTCATTGAACGCCGACTTAAATTCAATATGTTGGGTTTCTACCTTAATCATAAAATCAGTCAATAATTTTGTAGCAAAGTTACTTAAAGTTTTGAAAATTCATGCTATTCGATATCCTTTCTGCCTTCTGCTTTCTGCTTTCTGCCTTCTGCCTTCTGCTTACTGCCTTCTGCGCTTTTCTTCACTCTATCAATTTCCACGCTCACCGTCAGTCCGATTTGTTCGAGATGTAGCAGCAGGCATTTTTTACCGATGCGTTTGATTTTCCCTGAGATATTTTTGAGAGGTCCGCAGGCTATCAGCACCTGTTCGTCGATATTGTAGTGTAATTTTTTGGCGCGTGCATGTTCCAGAAAAGTACGGATAGCGGCAATTTCTTTTTCGTTGACCGTTGCCGGTTTACCATCGTGGAACACCATGCGCGCCACTCCCGGAACGCTGACGCAGGAACGCGCCACATAATCGTGAGCGTGAACGAAGATATATGACGAATACAGAGGCACTTCCACCATTTTAATTCTATCCGACCATTGACGCGGCGCCAGATGCAGAGGCAAAAAAGTTTTCACTCCCAATTCCGTCAATCGTCCATTCACGGCCTTTTCCGCCCGCGGAGCGGTATATAAAACAAACCAATTTTCCATACAGATTCAGGATTTCAAGAACCAAGAGCCAAGACGCTACGCAGTCAATTAAGAATTCATAAAGATTCAGGATTGCAAGAGCCAAGAGCCAAGACGCTACGCAGTCTGGTTTGGTGAAACAGTCTTCGTGGAACTTCGTGCCTTCTTCGTGGAACTTCGTGTAAGATTTTTTACACAAAGAAATAGATTCCAGCCTGCGTAGCTCTCATAATTCATAATTCATAATTCATAATTGAAGAAATCCAGCCTGCGTAGCTGTCCTGGTTCTTGGTTCTTGCAATCCTGAATCCTTCTTAATTTGGCATGCCAAAGTCTGGTCGCTCCCATCAAAAAGCAATCAACAAGCTGTATTTCAGTCTTGAACCAAGATTTCAGGAATCAAGAGCCAAGACCTCAGGAATCAAGAGCCAAGACTTCAGGAACCAAGAGCCAGGACAGCCGGACAGTCTAATTGTCCACATTCCAAACGTCCTGATTCTTGGTTCCTGAATCCTGAATCTTTCTTAACCTTTTTCTTTAATTCAGTGAAGGTATAATCCTTCGATTCGCCGTTTCCCTTATGCAGGATTTTTCCGACGTTACATATTTCCGTAATTCTGCTGTACAATTCGTTGAGAATACGGAGATTATTTTCGACTATTTGTTTTCGTTTCGCCACAATTTCGCATTGTCGGCTATCGTCGTCGAGTATGGCTTTGGCTGCGGCTGGAAAAACCTCAATTAGCGCATCCTGAAGGCCATGTTTCGATAGAATGGCTTTGCAGACGTTCAGCATCTCGTTCAGTTTTTGCAGACCTGTGAGTATTCCTGCCGCGTCCCGCGTTCTGATTTCGTATCGTAACTGCGACAATCCGAAGTCCTTCACGCCGAAAGGAAGCTCCTTTTTCGCCATTTTCAAGTATCCCTCCACCCGTGCGATTGGTTCTATCAAATCGTCCATTCTCCGGTACAATCTTTCGGTAAGGATTTTCAGTTCAAGAGTTTCTTTGCGCGGACTTGCAGCTTCGGACATTTCAGCGATTTTTGATTCGAAAGCAGCTAAATATGATTCGTCGAACTTCGGCGAAAAAGCTGCAAAATCGGCAGCGTCGCGTTTCAGTTGCGACAGGACGTAGCCGGCGATTACCGACAATTCCTCATCTCTGCAATTATAAGTGCGCGTTTCCATCGTTATTTTGTGATTGTGAGCCAAGATTGCAGGAATCAAGAACCGAGACATTCGGACTGTCCAATCGTCCGCAATCCAAACGTCCTGATTCTTGGTTCTTGATTCTTGATTCTGAGCCATTGGCTCCTGATTCTGAGCCATTGGCTCCTGATTCTTGGTTCTTGATTCTTAAAATCTCTAAAACCGTTCTTTCGCAAGCTTTTCCATCGCCGTATGGATTATGCGCTTTTGACATTTCGTCGTAAAGTTTTCGCTTGGTCAGCAGAGCGTTTACGGCATCCACTATGGCTTGGCAATCGGTTCCAACCAGCTTAACCGTACCCGCTTCGACGGCTTCGGGACGTTCGGTCGTATTGCGCATCACCAATACGGGTTTCCCCAGCGAAGGCGCCTCCTCCTGCACGCCGCCGCTATCGGTCAAAATCAAGTCGCAATGCTGCATCAGAAACACAAAAGGCAAATAATCAAGAGGCTTGATAAGGTGAATATTTTCTGTATCAGCAAGCAAGTCATACACTGGTTTTTGCACATTGGGGTTCAGATGCACGGGATACACAATATCCTTGTCGGGATGTGCTATAGCGATTTCTTTCAAGGCCTTACAGATGTTTAAAAATCCCTCGCCGAAATTCTCGCGTCTATGTCCCGTTACCAAGATGTAGGGTCGATTTCCTATCCGATAACCATTGTTTGCCAAGGTGTTTTCGAGCTGTCGTTTAAGCTCTTCCATACTGTCGATTTTTTCAATGGCAAGCAAAAGCGCATCGATTACCGTATTTCCCGTTACGAATATTTTGTCGGCCGACACGCCTTCGTCGAGCAGATTTTGCTTCGCCTGCTCCGTTGGTGCGAAATAATAGTCGCATATTCTGTCGGTTATCTGTCTATTCATCTCTTCCGGCCAGGGCGACTGCAAGTTATAAGTTCGCAATCCTGCTTCGATATGAGCTATTTTCAGATGTCGATAAAATGCTGCCATACTCGCAGCCAGCGTCGTAGTGGTGTCGCCGTGAACGAACACAATATCAGGTGAGTATTCCGTCAGCACCGAGCGCATCCCCAGCAAAACCTTCGACGTCAAATCGAACAAATCCTGATTCGGCGCCATCACATCCAAATCGTAATCGGGCTTTATTTCAAACACTTCCAATACCCTGTCGAGCATTTGCCTATGCTGCGCGGTAACGCAAACTCTGACTTCAAATTTCTGCGGATGTCGTTGAAATTCTTTTACTAAAGGCGCCATTTTGATGGCTTCGGGTCGAGTGCCGAATACAAGCAAGATTTTTGTTTTCATCGTCATCGATTTTTCAAGTCTTTGTCTTTTTGCGAACTCCGCAGAAATCCAGTTCTATTTTGGAATCGTCTGTCGCCATCGACATAAATTCTCTGTGTTTCACCAGCCATGCCACTATATCAGCCTTTGCGTATGCTTCTTTGTAGGGCATAAGGATATGGTTTTCAAGCGTATCGATATTCGGTTCCACCAGCATCACTTCGCCTTCAGCTCGGTCAATCACTTTGGATGCGATGTATTTTGCAGGCGATTCCCGCAAATCGTCGATATCGGGTTTAAAAGCAAGTCCCATACAGGCGAGCGCGGGAATACGTCCGTATCTGTTTTCAAATTCGACACAGGCTTCGAATATTTTAGAAACACACCATTCAGCCTTAAAATCATTTACTTCCCGTGCCTGACGTATGATTTTGGCCTTGTCGGGATACTCGGAAACGAGAAACCAGGGATCCACCGCGATACAATGTCCTCCGACGCCGCAACCGGGTTGAAGAATATTGACTCTGGGATGTTTATTCGCCAGATTTATAAGTTCTGCGACGTCTATTCCATTTTCATCGCAAATCATCGAAAGTTCGTTAGCGAAAGCAATTTGAACGTCTCTCGACGAATTTTCAGTCAATTTGCACATTTCGGCGGTACGCGCATCTGTTTTATGAAGTTTTCCCTTGACAAACATCGAATAAAACTCGCAGGCCTTGTCGGTCGATTCGGGATTGACGCCTCCTACGACCCTATCGTTATGTTCCAATTCGTGAATCGTATTTCCGGGCAAAATCCTTTCGGGACAGTAAGCTGCGTATATTCGGTTTCGCAGTTCGGGACGTCGAGCGAAAATCAATTCCATCATTCTCTCGGTTGTCATGACGGGCGAAGTGGATTCAATAATAAATAAATCGCCCTCTTTGAGAAGTGAAATCACTGAACGAGTGGCCGCTTCGACGAAAGATACGTCGGCTTGCATGTCGTCCTTGAAAGGCGTGGGAACCACTATTATATATACATCCGCCTCGACCGGAGTCAGCGAAACCTCTAAATATCCCTCGTTCACAGCTCTTTTGACGAGTTCGTCCAAGCCGGGTTCCGCTATGTGGATTTGTCCGCGAGCAATCGTATCAACGATTCGAGGGTTTATATCGACGCCCGTAACCTGTATTCCCTTGCTGGCAGCAAAGGCTGCGGTGGGTAAACCGATGTATCCCAGTCCTAAAAACACTGCTTTCATCGTGAGATCGCTTTAGAATTACCGCCCGCAATCAATCGTGAAACGAAGCACGAAAAGCAAAGGCCGCAACAAGTTTGTACCTTGTTACGGCCTAAGATATTTTTGAGAGAATGAAGACTGTTTTTCGAGGAGGAGACTACACTTCTAACTACTTGATAATATGCTAGATAGGGCCCCGCCCCGGGGGGTGTGTCGGGGGGGGGC
>JAITGD010000019.1 GCA_031280885.1 Prevotellaceae bacterium
GTATTCCGCTTCAGTATTTGCTTCAACAATACCTTTTTTGCTGTTATAATCTTCGACCATGCGTTTGACGAATGGTATTTGCTCATCCTCAAACTCGAAACTGTCAAATCCTGCTTTTAGCAGATATTTGTGCAATTCGTCTGCTATCGGTCTGCCATAAAAATTCTGTATCCAATGATAAAGTTTTTCGTTTTTTCTAAACCTTATCTGGTCATCAACCTTATCTGTGCTGTTCGTCAAGCCGCTTTCTCGCGGATGTGTATTAAGATATTCGTCCGATTGCTGATAGAGCCACTGCTTTTCGTCGAGGTTAGTAGGCTTCCCCTCACGGTCAAGCATGAAGATTTTGTTTTTCTGTGCGCCTGTCTTTATTTGTTGCATGTTGTCGGCCGTTGCAACACTAAGTCCAGACACATCAAAATCGTAGTCGTTTTCCTGATTTTCTCCGTTGCGATAGCGCACGTTGTCAGTGTTTTGCTGTTTTTTTATTGCGGTATCAAAATCTTGCATTATCTTTGCAACGTCAGTCGGACTTATGATAAGCGTCTTGGGCGTACGACGCGAGGCACGATTATTCGGGGCATACGCGACATAAGGAGACTGACTTTTTTTATCCTCACCCCACATGTTGATATTTTCCATATCGCTTTTAGTCTCAACGCCTTCGCGTTCTACCACGACAACATAACCGTCGGAAAGGTTTTTGTAATACTTAATGCTCTCTCGTCCGTTTTCGGTAGTTCCCTTTTCTATTCTATCAGGGGCGTACATAATATACGGCATTAAGGGAAAATCTTTCTTTTCAAGAGTCATTAAATCCTCTGAATTTTTCTTTTTCGTCCCTTTACCGTGATTTTTCCATGAGTGGCGGATTGCATGTGCTACTATATTATGACTGCTTATTTTGTGGCCAAGTCTTTTCTCTGCAAGCCTATTTATTACTTCGGGTAATTCAATAAATCTCTTATCGTCCTTTATCTTACCGTCCAGCACATCGCGCACAAAGTCTGAAATTGCTTTGACTTCCTGCTTTATTGCTTCCCCCTCACGGAATCTTGTTTCGTCTGTTCGAGTTCTTTCAGTTTCTCGGTTGTTTCCCTCATTACGTCCGCCAGCTTTATGTTGTCGAACCAAATCGGAGTCAATGTTAGTTCCAGCGCCTTGCTGTGCATCTCGTATAGTTCCGATAGGGTCATCGATTCCATTATTATTGTTATTTCCTCTGTCAGCCTCTCTTTGGTTATCGCTTGCCCTGACAGTGCTTTCAACTCCTCTCTGCTCGGAGGTGTTTTCGTTTTCTTGTTGTCTGCTTTCTTTGCCATGATTTTTATTGTTTATTAAATTATTATAACTCATTCGTAGTAGTGCGCGCAGGTCGTCATCGTTTATTTCAAAATAGTACCCTGTGAGGTCATTGAAAAAGTTTCTGAAAAAGGTTTTGATTTTTTGCCAGAACGATTCTTCGACTTTGTTTTGCGGAGTTCCCGTAAGAAACTCGGCTATGAACGCATGCATCTCTCTGCGCTTATAGATGCCTTTAACCTCGTATGGAGTAGTCTCGCCAATCTCTGCTATGTACTCGTCGGTAGCTTTTCTGCGCGATTCGCCTTGTGCGGTTATGTGATTGACAAAAAAAGAATGGAAAACGGCGCGTTTCTCGACGAAGATTATTTTGAACGCCTGTTGGAAGAAATCCGCGAAATTCGTCTATCGGAACGGCGTTTTTATCAGAAAATTACAGATATTTACGCTACTGCAATGGGTTACAATCCCGAATCGTCCACCACAAAAGATTTTTTGCCAAAGTGCATAACAAGATGCACTACGCTGTTCACAAACATACGGTTGCGGAACTGATTTATCGCCGCGCCGACCATACAAAAGCAAATAGACGTATCGTAAACGCTTATTTGGATTTTGCCGAAGAATATGCAAAACGCCGTGTTCCGCTCACAATGGAAGATTGGGCAAAGCATTTGGATTTGATTTTGTAGGCAAACGGCAAGGATTTGTTGCAAAACGCAGGCAAAATAACAGCTGCACTCGCCAAACAACACGCCGAAAACGAGTTTGAAAAAAAATAATAATACAAACAACCGTCAATTTTTGTTGTATCAGGACGATAACGGAGTTATATTCACAACATTACTGCAGAGATCGAATCTGACGATCTCCTTACTTATTTACTGTATCTGTTTGCATCTTTTTTTCGTGGTAGAATAGTTCAATACCGAGAGCGTCGGTTCGCAATCGCGCCATAGTTTTATATGTTGGCGGCTGGTTTCCTAATTCGGGCAGAGGTTCGTTTTCCCATTCGGGAGATAATTTATTGAGAAAACGCTTGTACCAGTTTATTGCTTCACGTCTGCGTCCTCCCAGGTCGTACGTCGATGCCACGTTATAAAGGTACAATGGACTGTTGGGCAATTTTTCTGCAAGTTGTTTGAATGTATTTGCAGCTTTGTCGGTTTCTCCCATGTTGCGGAATGTTACACCTCGCTGATTATCTGCGCTAATAATAAGACTATCGTAGTGTCTCATGACACGATTTATAGAGTCCAAACTTGCGATACTTTCGTCGTATTTACCTTGCGCATCAAGCGCTATTGCCAAGTAATACAAAAAATGAGGATTATCGGGTTCGTATTTCAAGGCTTTTTTTATCATTTTTTCCGCTCTCCTGTAATCGAAGGTGCGACACATAATCATAGCCGAATACCATACGACCATTTTGGAACTGTCGCCCAAAGCCATAGCACGGTTGAAATATTCGATAGCATCGGCAATATTTTGTCGGTATAAAGCAATACCGGCATAGCGCAAACCTTCGATATAAGTAGAATCGTATTCCAGCGATTTTACTGCAATACTTTGGGCTTCATGTAATTTATTCAATCGTATATACAATGAGGCCAATTGTCCGTGTAAGGCTATATTGCTGGGATACAGCCTCAACGCATTCTCGTACCGAAGCGAAGCCTGCTTAAGGCTGTCCATTGCGAGGTAACATTCGCCTGAATTTTTGAATACCAGCCAGTTCAGGCTGTCAAGTGTTTCGAGTTGCTTGAACAGAAGCAGAGCATCTCCAATGCGCAAAGCTGCTTTCAAAGCCAGCGCACGACTCATTATCCAGCGCGGCTTGTCAGGCTCCTTCTCCGACAGGCGTTTGTATAAAGATGCTGCATTTGTAGCCTGTCCCGACTGCATGTACAGCGAGGCCAAGGCTGCAATAACTTCTTTTGCTTCCGGCGACAATTTCGAGGCAAGTTCTTGCATTTCTATCGCTTCGTCATAACGATAAAGATTTTCGAGCGTTTTTCCGGACATGTATAAGCAGCGGAAATCCGTCTTTTCGCGTTCGGCGCAAGCTTTGAAACGAATCAAGGCTTCATCGTAACGTCCTGTATAATACAACATAAGTCCCTGTTCATAATCGCCGTTTTGTGCGTACAGCGAGATGGTAAACTGCAGCAAACCCGCAGTTAAGAGCAATTTGAACATCTTGTCAATCATAACAACGCAAATTTAAAAATTTTGTAACAAAATTAAACTAAATTTTTTTATCATGATTGTTGTAATTCAAAAAAGATTGTGATGCTAAGAAAAATATTTCCTCGTCCGAAAGCAGAAAAACCCTCTATTCCTGACTCTTGGCTTTTGCCAATATTTTTTCGTATCTTTGCCTCCCGAAATTTTGTTTTGATAAATGAATACGATGTACGACTTTGAAATGATCGAAAAATTTTATGCCTCG
>JAITGD010000091.1 GCA_031280885.1 Prevotellaceae bacterium
AACATTTTGGCTTCGGTCTGGCATGGAACATCGCCGCAAAATTACACATTTTTTTTTACCCGCAAACATGCTCGTACGTTATCATTGTGTAACAGTTAATTACATTAAAAGAGGATTGCACATAACGTTCCGGCTGTATGCGACGTGCGACCGAAGGGAGCATGTGGGCGTAGCCCCGAAGCGCATACAGTCCTGTTATGTGAAGTGCGGGAACATTTTACAATCTCATATTTCATTTTTCTATTCAGGATTTTTCTATTAATCGTTCCAATTCTTTTTCCAATGTTTTCTTGTCGGGCAAAAACAGTTGGTATTTGCTTACAAACAGTTGGTTGTTAATACTATCCAAAGCATATTCTACCATAATTCTGTCTTTGTATGCTCCTAAAACTATTCCTATTGGCTCGTTGTCGGTTTCGGTATTTACTTCTTTGCGGAAATAGTTGAGATAGAGGTTCATTTGTCCAATGTCGCCGTGTTCTATTTCTCCGCGTTTAAGGTCAATCAATACATAACATTTCAATATAATGTGATAAAACGCCAAATCAACTTTAAAATTGCGGTTGCCCAGTGGAATACGATATTGTCGTTTCACAAATGCAAACCCTTTGCCGAGTTCGAGCAAAAACGATTCCAAATTTTTTATCAGCCGCTCTTCCAGTTCGCCTTCCAAATACTGTTCTTTTTCGGGAATACCCAAAAATTCAAACACAAATGAATCCTTAATAATGTCTTCCGGCTGCATAATTTCCGCGCCTTTTTCGGCAATTGCCAATACACCTTCCTTATCTTTGCTCAATGCGAGGCGGTGAAAAAGCATGCTGTTCATTTGTCGCTTCAGTTCGCGCACGCTCCAGTTTTCTTTTTCGCACTGACGGGTATAAAAACTGATTTCCAAGTCGTTATCGGATTTTAGGATTTGAAAATAATGTCCCCAATGTAATCTTTCGGATAATACAGGTTTTGGAAATTGGTGAAACAGTGTTTCACCAATTGAAAGTGGATTGTCGTTCAATTTGTTAGACACTGTTTCATTAATTTGATATACTATGTATAATTTTCTGATATATATTAAATTAGAACGACTAAACCCTCTACCGTACAGCGCCGTTAAATCTTTTGACAACTTGTCTAACAATTTTGAACCATATTCCGATTTTTCGCTGCCGCCCTGTTCAAATTCAACAATATACTTGCCTATTTGCCAATAGGTCTGCACCAGGATATTGTTCACGACATAAGCGGCGCGTTGACGACCCTGTTGCAACAAATCGCCGATTTGCCCAACCAGCGCGTTGTAGTGATTGCCGTTTTGTGAAATTATCTGTGTATCCATTTTTAACGCTAAAATTAATATTTTACAATTTTTTCCATATAATAATGTTCAATGCCTGCCTCTAAAAACATTTCGCCCTGCTGCACAAAACTGAAATCTTCGTAGAATTTTACTAAATATGCCTGTGCGTGAAGCGTGATTTTTTGATATTCCATTTGGGCGATATAATCAAGTACAAACTGAAACAGCCCTTTGCCAATACCTTGCCCACGATAGGCTTTTCGCACTGCCAATCGCCCGATTTTTACATAATCTTTAAATAAACGCAATCGTGCCACACCAATCGGCTCGCTGTCTATGGTTGCCAAAAAATGAACGGAAGAATAATCGTAGCCGTCAATTTCTTCTTCATAAGATACACTCTGTTCTTCTATGAAAACGATTGCCCGCACGGCAAAAACTTTTTGCAGGTCGGAGGGGGCGGTGGCGATTTGGTAGTGATATGTAGTCATTTTTTTATTTCAGGCAATAATGGTCTAATCATATCACAAATGACACGAGTTTCTTCTTTGTTTAATTCACGATAAAAAATAATATCAAATTTTTCGGAAGCATATATACATAGAAAAGCTTTCCTTTTGTCGCGAGTATTAGGAAAAGGGCGTTGTTTGTTTTGAATATCAGGCATGCCGTCAAACGATACCCACACGATATTCAGGTTTTCCAAAATCCATTCCCGCACTTTTGGGCTGAATGCACCGTTGGTTTGCAGTTCGGTTGTAACTGCATCGCCGCCTTTTTGTCGGGCATAGTCGGTAATTTGCCGCATCAATTCAAACTCTTGTGTCGGCTCGCCCGGACCATAAAAACGGATATGTCGGCTTTTGTTGTCGGCAAAATATTCGTCTATCCCTGCCGTTGCAATTTCCAATGGCAACGATTTTTCCTGCAATTTCGCTCTTTCCTTGCTGTTGTAGCAATACACACAACGCAAATTGCATTTCGTTGTGAGAAAGAATGAGAGCATTTGTTTGTTACAATGTGGCATATTCGTTTACTTGTTTTTTAAGTTGCAAAATTACACTTTTTTCTGAAACTGACAAAGTTAGGGTTCGTTTGCCAAGCACGCGGAGGTAGCATTTCATATAACGTTCCGGCTGTTTACGACGTTTGGGCGGGCGCAAAAGGGCTTTGCGCAGCAAAGACCGCCCGCCCAAATGTGCCGGAATGAGGCGTGGGAATGGGCGTAGCCCATGACCTAGCCGTCTGGAGGCCAAGCCCGCTACTGCGGGCGCAGCGTAAACAGACCTGTTATGTGAAGTGGGGGGCGTACACCATTTTTACTTTTATATTTTTTATTTAACCAATTTTTTTAATGGTTTTATTGTTTTCAATCCCCAATCATAATGACTTGAGGTTGCTGAAACTAAATATGCGCCCAATGACGTTGTTCC
>JAITGD010000114.1 GCA_031280885.1 Prevotellaceae bacterium
TTCGGAAAGTCCGGTCAGCGAACGGAAACTCTTTTCCCTATTTTGATATTCTTTATATTTCATGATGCAAAGGTAAACTCTCGCACGCGATTTACAAAATCTAATTTACATAAACTCTATTAAAAGACACATCGATAAAAGTTTGGCTGAATGGAAAAACGCTGCCTCACACAAACCCTTGCTGCTACGCGGCGCAAGGCAAGTGGGCAAATCGTCGTCTGTGCGGGAACTCGGCAAGCAGTTTGAGTATTTTCTTGAAATAAATTTTGAGAACAAAGAACATCAAAAAGCGAAAAAAATCTTTGAACACTCGTCGTCGCCCAAAACTATTACTGATGAACTTTATACAATGTTCGGAATACCAGTTGAGGCGGGAAAAACACTCTTGTTTATGGACGAAATTCAATCCTGTGTTGATGCGATTTCCGCCTTGCGTTTCTTTTATGAGAAAATGCCTGAACTTCATGTCGTTGCTGCGGGTTCGCTTCTGGAATTTGCTTTGGAAGAATTGCCTTCTTACGGCGTTGGCCGAATTACTTCGCGGTTTATGTATCCGCTTTCGTTCAGCGAATATTTGGGCGCAATGAAAATGGAACGACTGGCGGAAGCGGTTAAAACGGCAAGTCCCGAAAATCCGCTTTCGGAAGCCTTGCATCACACAGCATTGAAACATCTTATCAATCACATTGTTATTGGCGGTATGCCCGAAGTTGTTGCCGCTTATTCGCAGGGTGGAACTTTGGCTGAATGTATGCAAATTCTCAACGATTTGATGCATACTTATTATGACGATTTTGCAAAATATCGAAAAAAAACATCCGCTTTGCTACTCCGTCGAGCGTTGAAATCAATTGTTGAACAGACAGGTAACAAGTTTAAATATTCCGAAATATCGCGTGAAGAACGGCACGAAACGCTCAAGCAAAGCGTTGAATTACTGGTTCGGGCTGGTTTGGCGTATCCGCAAAATATGACAAGCGGCAATGGCGTTCCACTTGGAGCAGAGGTCAATCAAAAATTTTGCAGATTTTTAATTTTCGATACAGGAATAATGTTACGGATTTTAGGCGAAGATATTTCCGATATTCTCGTGGGCGAAACGCTCGAACAAATCAATAAAGGCGATGTGGCAGAGTTGTTTGTCGGATTAGAACTACTAAAAAATGCGCCTGCAAACCTCTGTGGAGAACTCTATTATTGGCAACGCGACGAACGCGGTAGCCAAGCGGAAATTGATTTTCTGATACAAAAAAGCAATAAAATTGTTCCGATAGAAGTAAAATCCGGAACAAGCGGCAAAATGCAGAGTTTGCACCTGTTTATGAAAGAAAAGCAGTCGGAATATGGCGTCCGCACTTCGCTTGAAAACTTTGCCGAATACGACAAAATAAAAGTTTATCCGCTCTATGCGATTGGAAATCTTTAATCACGAATCGTCCGAAGAAAATAAAACCTTCGTAGGCTTTATTCCTTATTGTCAATACCTTGCAAATCTTTAATCATCCGTTTGAACATTTCGTTGCCGGTGGCTTTGTCTAACTTCGACCAGCGGGCAATTATGGCTGCTTTTTGCAGAAAACCCAAAATCGCATCAATAGAAAAGTATTCAAAAGTGTTGATTTCGTCGATTAAACTCCATGTGAACAAGTCTAATTTTCGTTCTCGTTCCTGCAAGTCGCTGGTATCCAAAGCACGGAAAAGTTCGGCGGCGTAATCTTTTTCGCGTGTGAGGCCGAAGTCGGAAGCATTGTTTTTCAGCAAAGCATCGTTTATTTCGTCGTTTCCAACGAAAAATTTTTCGGGCGAGATTCCGGCTTTTCTTCCGGCGTATGCTGCCCGTATGTTCCTGATTTCGCGGTCGATCTTGAAGATTGAACTTATGTATTTATTTGAACACGATTCGTGATGACTATACATCGATTCCGACAGAAGTTTTTCGGCTACAGACCTTTCGATACGCTGCCTTTGTTCGGTTTCGAGCCGGTTTAATTGCTCGAAAAATTCCCGCAAATACTGCGGCAAGTTTTTGGATCCGGATTCTGCATCACGCAGAATATCTTCGAGTTCGTCCCGAGTATATTTGCCGTAGGGATTCCATTCTTTTTCATCGGAATACAAGAGCGACAACAAATTTTCGTTGTCGGCGGCATAAAACAATCCGTGCACAAGTTCCGCGTCGTTTATCGAAACTTCCTCCAGCACTAAATCCTTGAAGTTCTTCAGGTCGAAATTCTTCGAATCGGCCTCAAACACAAGCTCCGGAAGGCTTGACACGAGGCAATGATACTGTCTGCTCATAGCGTTTTAATTACGTTCAACGTGCAAATGTACGAACTTTATTCCAAAGAAAGAGTCGGAATTTAACACTCGATTACTTGTCGTATCTTTGCGCCCGTTTCGAGATTCAAGCCGAAGGCAAAATCTTGAAATTTTTGTGCATTAATATTTTTAGAAGATACGACTAAAATGGGAAATATTGTAGCGATAGTAGGACGTCCCAATGTGGGGAAATCGACTCTTTTTAACCGTCTTGTGGGCATGCGACAGTCCATAGTGGACGAAACGGCAGGCGTTACGCGCGACCGGATATACGGCAAATCCGATTGGAACGGCAAGGAATTTTCGGTGATAGATACGGGCGGATATGCTCTCAATACGGACGATGCTTTCGAGTCGGAAATACGTAAACAAGCGCTTCTTGCTATCGATGAAGCTGATGTGATTCTTTTTATGGTGGATGTAACCTGCGGAATCACCGATTTCGATGCGGAAATAGCAAATGTTTTGAGACGTTCTGGAAAACGGATTCTCCTGGTAGTGAATAAAGTAGATAATCATAAGAGATTCTACGAGACGGCCGAATTTTATGCTCTTGGTCTGGGAGATCCATGGAGCATAGCTTCGATAAGTGGCAGCGGTACAGGCGATTTGCTGGACGCTCTGGTAGAAGATTTTTCAAAAGACGAGCTTGTAGAAGACGAATCGGAGATTCCGAAAATAGCTATCGTAGGCAAACCAAATGTCGGTAAATCGTCGATGACCAACACTTTGCTTGGCGAAGACAGAAATATTGTTACCGATATCCCCGGCACCACTCGCGACAGCGTCAGCGCCAGATATAACAAATTTGGCTTCGATTTTTTTCTTGTTGATACTGCCGGACTTCGCAAAAAAGCAAAGGTTATCGACGATTTGGAGTTTTATTCGGGAATGAGATCGATACGCGCCATCGAACATTCGGATGTTTGCGTTCTGATTATCGACGCAGTATCGGGCGTGGAAGCTCAGGATTTGAATATTTTTCATCTGATATGTAAAAACAAGAAAGGCTGCGTGATTGCTATAAACAAGTGGGATTTGGTTGAAAAAGATAAAGATACCATGAAACAATATCTCAAAAGCATTGAAGAAAGAATCGCTCCATTTTCCGACGTGCCGATTATATTTACGTCGGTAATCAACCGGCAACGCATTTTCGACGTTCTCCAAGCAGCCGCGCTGGTTTACGAAAATCGACGTCGCAAAATCGCCACAGCCAAACTCAACGACGCGATGCTTCCCGAAATCGAAGCCTATCCTCCGCCTGCAATAAAGGGCAAATTCGTTAAAATAAAGTACGTTACACAGCTTCCGACGCCTTCGCCCACATTTGCGTTTTTTTGCAATTTGCCTCAGTACGTCAAGGAACCATACAAACGATTTCTTGAAAACAAACTTCGCAAACATTTCGATCTGAAAGGCACGCCTATTGCGGTGATAATGAGAGAAAAATAATTTATTTCGTAATTTTATTCCGATGACTTTCCCCGAATGGGATACCGAATTGTTTCTGCGACTTAACGGAGCGCACAGCGACTTGCTCGACCCTCTTATGACGCTTTTGAGTTCGAGCAGAGCTTGGATTCCGCTTTATTTGCTCATTGTTTTTTTTATGATTCGCAAAGAAGGCTGGTACGGGCTGATTTGCATAGCTTTAATGCTTTTGTCCTTCGGATTGGCCGACCGACTTTCTGTGATCCTGTTCAAGGAAAACTTTCAGCGATTACGTCCTTGTTATGTCGAAGAATTACAAGGAATTGTCCGCTCGCTCGAAGCCTGCGGAGGTCGATACGGATTTGTTTCCAATCACGCCGCCAACACCTTTTGTCTGGCCACTTTCGTTTCCATGCTTTTCAGAAATAGAGGCTGCACTTTGTCCATATTCATTTGGGCTACTGCTGTTTCGTACAGTAGAATATACGTCGGCAAACATTATCCTCTCGACGTGATCTGTGGCGCCGCTTTTGGCTCGCTGTGCGGATTTGCCGGATTTGCAGTATATTTGCCGATTGTTTGCCTTATCAAAAAAAAATTACAGCAAAAAAATGAATAAATCTATCCAAATCTATTAATAAAAATGTGATGAAAATATTTTACAAACACTTTAGTTTAAGTTATTTTAAACCTTTACAATCTCGCATTCCGGCTTCTGCCGTATCTTTGGTACTGCTGTGCTGCGGTGTGATTCTAAACACCTCATCTGTAGTAGCTTCCGAAACATTCCTCGCACAGGATGATACTGCAAAACAAGAAAACTATGTTCCGGCAGGTTATTCTCTCGTTTGGAGCGATGAATTTGATAATGATAAGATTACGGATAAATGGTGGTACGAAACCGGCGATCACGGATGGGGCAATAAGGAATTGCAAAACTATGTTGCAGGACGTTCCGGCCTCGATACTTGTGCTGAGGTATCCAGCGGAATATTGAAAATCAGCGCAAAGAAAAAGGACAATCAAGTTATATCCATACGCATGAACAGCCGTCAAAGCTGGATATATGGATATTTTGAATCCCGCATGAAACTTCCGTCGGGAAAAGGCACTTGGCCTGCTTTCTGGATGTTGCCTCAAAATATTAAAGATTGGCCTGACGATGGTGAAATAGATATAATGGAAGAAGTCGGATATAATCCGAATTATGTTTCATCTTCAATACATTGCAAGGCTTACAATCACGTAGCAGGAACTCAAAAGACGAGCGAAAAATTTGTACCATCTGCTCAAAGCGAGTTTCATATTTACGCTGTGGAATGGACTGAAAATTACATCTATGCTTATATCGACGGTAAACGTTATTTTACTTTTGTAAACGATAAACAGGGAGATAAAAACACTTGGCCATTTAACGTACCTTTCTATTTGAAACTGAATCTGGCCTGGGGAGGGAATTGGGGCGGAGCTAAAGGCGTGGATGAAAATGTGTTACCAGCAGTTTACGAAATCGATTACGTAAGGGTATATCAGGATGGAGCCAAGAGCCAAGATAGCAAGAATCAGGATGGAACCAAGAGCCAAGATTACAGGAATCAAGATGGAACCAAGAATCAAGATTACAGGAATCAAGACTTTTAGAACCGAAAATCAATATGTTCAAATCATTGAGTCTAAGTGTCCAAAAGTCTTGATCTTTATAAATAATTCTATATGAAAGAGTTTATAGAAATTCTCAAAAATTCGATATATGTTACCAGTCTTGTAATCATCTTGATACTGGTTATAGAATATCTCAATGTGGCCACGAAGGGTCGAAAACTGAAGAATCTCAAAGATTCGCCATGGAAACAGGTTTTGCTTGGAGCAGCGCTTGGAGTAATTCCCGGATGTATGGGCGGTTTCGCGGCTGTTTCTTTGTTTTCGCATAATATATTCAATTTCGGCGCTTTAGCTGCGGCAATGATTTCGGATACCGGAGACGAAACATTTATCATGTTTGCTGTTATGCCGAAGTATGCGCTTGTGATAAAAATCGCTACTTTTCTGCTTGCCGTCGCCGCAGGCTTAATCATCAATAAAACAGTTAAAAACACCGCTCGCCGACGCCAGCATTTCGACCACGAACTTGAAATTCATCGACATCACGACGATTCGGAGAAAGTTAATGGCAACATAATGAGAAATATCCGCAGAATGTCTTTAACTCGCGGACTTGTTCTTTCGTGCATCTTCGTTTTCGCGCTGAGCCTGGCTATGGGCTTGTTGGAACACGACCACGATCACAATCACGGCACGCACAAAATAACGGAGACGGAGGAAATTGTCCACGAACACGAAGATTGCGAACACGCGGAAAATCACGAACATACACATTCGCACCATAGACACGACATCGGCACGGGCAAAATAATTTTCAGCGAGCGCTGGATAAATATCCTCTTCATATTCGTCGCTTTGTGCGCTTTCGTCATGGTGTTGGCTACGGATGAGCATTTTCTCAAAGAACACATAGTTAAACACGTAGTACACAAACATCTACTGAAAGTTTTTTTCTGGACCTTCGGCTCTTTGCTTTTTATATATGTTTTTGGAATGTTTGTGAAATACGACGAATGGATGAGCGAGAATCAATTCATAATGTTGCTTATAGCCTTGTCTATCGGCATAATTCCTGAATCGGGACCGCACATCGTCTTCATTTCTTTGTTTATGCAGGAGAATATTCCTTTCAGTATTCTGTTAGCCAATTCGATAGTACAAAATGGACATTCGGGACTGCCGCTTTTAGCCGAATCGAAAAAAAGTTTTGTCAAAGTAAAACTGATTGGAATCGCAATCGCTTTCCTTGTTGGCATCGCAGGACTTTTGACAGGATTTTAACGAATCAATGAAAATTATTTATCTTTGCACCGATTTCATTTGAAACGACAAGCATGGCTGTTAAAGAAAATAGAATTACTTCCGTCCGTCTGCGCACCTCGTATCTTTCGTCGGTGATAAGCACAGCACTTGTGCTTTTTCTGCTTGGAGTAGCTGGATTGCTGGTGTATAACACTGGCAGACTGTCGAATGTGCTGCACGACAACATTGCCGTATCGGTTATAATGCGCGACACGGTCAGCGATAAGGACGCTGTGAAAACCTTGGCGATGGTGGAACGACAAAACTACGTTCGCACGGTGAAATATGTATCCAAAGAAGAAGTTGCCAAAGAAATGCAAAACGATTTAGGCTCAGATTTCATCAATCTGCTCGGAGAAAATCCCTTGCCAATCGAATTGCAGATAAAATTGAAAAAAGAATACTTTTCGTCGGATAGCGTAGCCTCGATACAAAAGCGCCTCGAAAAATTTCCCGGAGTAGGTAAAGTAGTGTATCAGAAATCATTGCTCGAAGCCGTCAGCCGAAATACCGACAAAATAAGCGCCATAATATTGATTTTCGTACTGCTACTCTTATTCGTGTCGATATTCCTTATAAACAACACAATTCGACTCTCGATATATTCTAAACGTTTCACTATAAATACTATGAAACTTGTCGGCGCCAATACCAGCTTCATACGCACGCCCTTTCTGGCATCGAGCGTATGGCAAGGTCTCTTGTCGGGATTCATAGCGATACTGCTTCTGCTGGGGCTGATAGCCTTGTTGCGAAACGATTTTTCGGAACTGCTCGAACTCACCGACGCTCAAATGTTTGCAGTACTTTTTTCCTGCATGTTGATTATGGGTTCGCTGATAAGTTTCATTTCCACCTATATCATTGTTACAAAATACACAAAGGTAAGTACCGACGACCTTTGGGAAGGATAATAAATACAATAACCATCACACATTCAATTTTATGGCAAAGGCCTCAAATCAAAAATCAAACGCACAACGCAAACCGAACGTGCAACAAAAAGCTAACGCACAGCCACAAGGCAAAAAGGAACAATCGGACAGAGAAAAAGATTTCGCCGTTCCAAAGGAGAATTATAAACTTCTGCTTATCGGCTTCGCAATCATAGTCTTGGGATTCATACTTATGGCGGGCGGCGGCTCGGATGACCCCAATGTGTTCGAGGGCGACAAATTGTTCAGTTTCCGCAGAATAACGCTTTCGACCATTCTCGTACTCTTCGGCTTTGCCTTTGAAATTTACGCTATTATGAAGAAACCGAAAAACAAAACCAAAGACGAATCGAAAGAAAATAATTCATGACCATATTCGAAGCCATTGTGCTTGCTGTGGTCGAGGGAATTACTGAATTTCTGCCGGTATCCTCGACAGGACACATGATTATAGCAGGCAAATTATTGAATATCGAAAACGACGATTTCGTAAAAACCTACGAAGTCGTCATACAATTCGGCGCAATACTCTCGGTAACTGTGCTGTATTGGAGACGTTTCCTTCAAAATATCGACTTTTATATAAAATTGATAATCGCCGTAATTCCGGCACTACTCATTGGTTTTCTGCTGAATGACCAAATCGACCGCCTGCTCGAACGTGTAGATGTAGTGGCGATTATGCTCGTAATTGGCGGTATTTTGATGTTGTTTGTTGATAAATGGTTCGGAAAACCGGCTTCAGACCAAACTGTTACGCGGCGCAAAGCCTTTATCATCGGATTGGCGCAGTGCGTAGCCATGATTCCGGGCGTATCTCGCTCAATGGCAAGCATTGTGGGTGGCATGGCGCAAAAACTCGACAGAAGAACTGCTGCTGAATTTTCGTTCTTCCTGGCAGTTCCAACCATGGCCGCCGCCGCCGGATATAAAGTCCTCAAAATGTTTATCGACCCAAATACCGCAACAGTAAATATGCTGAAAGACAATATATCGCTGCTGATAATCGGAAACGTAGTGGCTTTCGTCGTTGCCATGCTCGCCATCAAAGGATTCATAAGTTTGCTGTCGAAATATGGCTTCAAATCCTTTGGAATTTACCGTATTATAGTGGGTACAACGATTTTGACGCTCTTGCTTTGCGGTGTGAACTTACAGATAATATAACTGTGTATCAGAAATTCACACATCAAAAACAAGTATAAATGCGTGTATTAATCCAGCGAGTTACTGAGGCTTCGGTGGCGATAGACGGCGTGGAAAAAAGCCGCATCGCACGCGGATTACTGCTGCTCATAGGTTTTGAAACTGCCGACGCTGAAGCCGACCTGGAAGCTGCTGCTGCAAAAATAGTGAAACTGCGGATTTTTGACGATGCGCAAGATGTTATGAATCTGTCGGTACGCGAGGTCGAAGGAGAGATTCTCGCCGTAAGTCAATTCACGCTTCACGCACAAACTAAAAAAGGTAACAGACCCTCGTACATCCGAGCAGCACGTCCCGAAATAGCTGAACCTCTGTATAAACGTTTCGTCGCCCTGCTCGAAACTCTGATGGAAAAGCCGGTGCAAACCGGAACTTTCGGAGCCGCAATGCAAGTATCGCTGATAAACGACGGACCGGTAACAATCTGGATTGATACTGCGGAAAATTAAGAATGATTCAGGATAGCAAGAGCCAAGAATCAGGACGCTACGCAGAATGGATAGATAATGATTAAAAAAATGATTACATTTGTGCCGATGTAAACTTTATAAATTTAACTATTAAACGTTGAAATTATGACAACAATCAAAGCAGTAGCCCATCCTAACGGGCTGTCTAAGAGCGCGAAGAAGGACTTCTATCTTCTTCCGAAAACACGTGGCACGCTCCACACGAAGGACATTATTGCTCGCTTAGAAAAGAAGCAGATTGCCACGAAGAACGTGAATGGAGAGTCATTCGTTTTGACCTTCATGGAAGAATGTGTAAGCGCAGTAAAAGAAGGCTACAATGTAGTTACCTACATGCACCGTATGTACATGTCGTTGAACGGTACAGTAACCACTGAAAGCCTTGGACACAACCTTCCCGCAGGGCAAGTTGAAGCTCGAGTACAATTCACTCAAGGAATCGCCGTACGCAAAGAGCTTGATGATGTTACAGTCTATGTAGAAGAACAGCCTGCCGCTGCCGGGCCGGTAATTCAGGCCGTATGTAACCCTTCGGAGAATATACCCGACACACTTAACACAAATTCAATGGTTATGGTTCAGGGACTCCGACTCATAGTGAGAGGTGATGCGACAGAAGAAATCGGAGTCTTTTTTACAACAGCAGACGAGGAAATCAACGTGAAAGTGTCGCCTGAGGACATCATGCCGAATACTTCTACTAAACTGCAATTTGTTCTCCCGTCGGAAGTTACTGCCGGAAAATGGAAAATCACCTTAGCTACGCAAGGAACACATAACCACACTTATCACACAAAAGATGTAAGACGCTTTGAATACCCCGGACTTATTACTGTCGTGTAGGTTCGGGTACTCAATGGTTGGAAATTAGTTGATAGGACGGTCGCAGCATATAGCTCGCGACCGTTTTTTGTCTATAGTATGGCAAACATAGCTAAAGGCGATGAAAATGACCTACCTACGGTAAAATAAGCATCAATTGCTTTTTCTCTCGATAGCCGAGAGTAGTAACTCTTGGGTGCCGAGAGTAGTAACTCTTGGGTGT
>JAITGD010000127.1 GCA_031280885.1 Prevotellaceae bacterium
GAAGAAGCCGGCGTACGCGAATACTGGGTTGTTTTTCCTTATGAGAAAGGTCTTTTACAGTTCATCCTACAGCCCGACGGAAAATACGATAGCGGAACAAAATACGAATCGGGCGAAGTGCCGATATACATTTTCGACGGATTGAGCATTGATTTAAAGGATGTTTTTTGAGTACAAGGAACATTGCATTGATTATCTCATCGTTTTAACCACGCGACAATGCAATACATCCTGCAAATACTGATTCTCTTTATCTTGACGGCCAGCCTGCTGAAACTCAGTTTCTGGAAATGGTGGCAATCGGCGCTCTTCGGATTGTTATGCGCCGGATTCGTTGTGGGAACAGCGCAATGGGCTATCTTGCAGTCGAAAACACAGCTCGCGGATTTCCTCGGTAATACGCGCGTGATGCAGGACGCTGCCGTGTTAATCACCGCCGAATCGGCGCTTTGCTTCACCTTTTGCTTCGCCGAGCTGCGCGAACTGTTCGACGCGCAAAAACGAAACCGCTGGAAACGGCTGCTTCGCTGGTATCCGGGCTTATTGCTCTTTCCCGTACTGTTTTATCTGCAAACACAATTGATTTTTGCCATGCCCGGAACCGATTTTACAACGCTGTCGTACGCGCTGGCCGGCTTGGTGTTCATCATGTTACCTATGTTGAGCTTTCTCTTCAAACGTCTGTGTCCCGAAAAAGAATTACGGCTGGAAATCTGTTTCTTAGTCGGCTTGTTCGTGTGCATCATCGGATTGATAACCACCGTCAACGGAAATACGACCTACTCGGCATCGCAGGAACCGCTGAATCTGAAAGCCATCTTGCTGTCGGCGGGTTTGTTTGCGGCGCTTTTTGTGCTGGGAATTTTGGGAAACCGATTTAAATGGATTTTAAAACGCAAACAATAAACGGCTCACGAAATCCGAATACAAACAATATCTTTGCAAATCTATTAATGATAAGTATATATAATGGTTGAAAAATTTGAAAATAAAAGTCATACAATAATTAAAGGAGATTCGATAGAAACATTATCAAGTGAAATATCAGATAGTTCCATCGATTTGATTTTTGTTGATCCGCCTTACAATATTGGAAAAAATTTTAATGGACACAAAGATAAATGGGCAAGCGACGAGGCTTATCTGAATTGGAGTTATCGGTGGATTGATTTATGTATCAATAAATTAAAATCAAACGGAAGTTTATACATTATGACGTCCACACAATTTATGCCCTATTTTGATATTTATATTCGCAAGCGACTGACGATACTTTCTCGTTTAATTTGGTTTTATGACAGTTCGGGAGTTCAAGCAAAAAGATATTATGGATCGATGTACGAACCTATTTTGTTTTGCGTGAAAGATCCTGATAATTATATCTTTAATTCGCAAGATATTTTAGTGGAAGCCAAGACCGGAGCAAAGCGAAAATTGATTGATTATCGCAAAAATCCTCCGCAGATTTACAGTTCCGAAAAAGTACCTGGCAATGTCTGGGAATTTGCCCGTGTTCGTTACAGAATGGACGAATATGAAAATCACCCGACACAAAAACCGGTTGCACTTTTGGAACGCATAATCAAAGCCAGTTCAAATGAGGGAGATACTGTTTTAGACCCGTTTTCCGGAACTTTTACTACAAGTTTTGTAGCCAAGCAGTTAAGCAGAAAATCCATTGGCATAGAATTGCAGGAAGAATATATAAAAATCGGATTACGTCGATTAGGTTTAGCCACAGAGTATAAAGGAGAAAAACTGAAAAAAGAAGTCCGAAGTTTTGAAAATGAGCGAAAAGAATTTCAAAATGCAACATTGTTAAACTTATTTGAATCATGAAGAATCATTCGTTTACCGAAAATATTTTACTGATTATTAGGCAAGAATTTGGTAAAGAAGAAGAGCAAATTTTTGAAAAAAGTTTACTCATCCAATATTTGAATAAAAAAACTCGCTCGGCTAATCGCGGCTCGAAATCAAGAGGAGGTTTTGCCAATTTGTATGCAATATATGTTATTATTGAAGATTATATTGCAAATGGTTTTGAAAAACAGGGTGATTATTCTGCTTACGAAGGCGCTTTGTTTAGCAATCTTTTTGTTCGACAGAGGGAATTGCTTTTTGGTAACAAATTGCAGAATCACGCTCTGAATAACCGAGTGAACTCCGAATTTCAAAAGTGTTTTCCAGGTTCAGAGTACATCCCTATTCTTCGCAACCATGAAACTAACAGATATTGGTTCAACGAAAATCTGTTGAAAATTAAAATTAACAAAAAAACACACAACATTGCAAAGACAGTTATTGCAATCATTGATGAGTACATTCGCACAAAACAGAGCGCTTTTCAGCGTTTTGTAAAATCTTGCGAAGAGTTGCAGAAAATAAGCAATTCCCCTCAAGCAGTTGAAAAATTTATCCTCAGTTTACTCGCTCCGAATGTCGATGCTCGATTTTTTGAAATAGTAAGTTATTCTATTTTAAAATATTATTATCATGATCAACAAATCTACTGGGGCTTTGACTTGAAAAAACTTAACAAAGAAAATCTAACACTCTATAAAACAGGTCGCACAAATGCAAATGATGGCGGCATTGATTTTGTAATGAAGCCTTTAGGTAGATTTTTTCAAGTAACAGAAGTTCTGGATTTTAAAAAATATTTCCTTGATATTGACAAAATTCAAAAATATCCCGTTTCATTTATTGTGAAATCAGAAAAAACCATAGAAGAAATACTGGATAAAATAAGAGACAATGCTTCAAAAACATACTCGATTAAAACAATTGTTGATAAATATATGTCTTGTATAGAGGAGATTATCAATATCCCTACTCTTGTTTCCTGTTTTGAAAAAACAGTAGATCAAGGTTATTTGAACCATGTTTTAGAAGAAATCGTATTGCAAAGCAAAGTGGAATTTAATTATGAGGATGAAAATGACGAATAGTACGAAAATATTCATCCAATACTCGAAAATTGCTTCCAAAAACTATTATAAACAAAAATGGAAATAATATCTAAATCACTATTTTGGGTGGCCAACAGTTTGTTGATACCCGACATTATTCTGCTGCTGATTCTCTTCGGACGCGCTTTGCTGCTCGCCGGCGGATTTTATAATCAGATGATGATCAAACGCCGTAACGACGCGCTGTTCGGACAGAAAATCAAAGCTTTGTCCTCAGCCGGCGTCGATGAATTGCGATCGCTGTTGCCGGAAAAGGACAATTCGCTGTTTGTGAAATACCTGCGCGATCTGCTCGCATCTGCGTCCGCCGGCGAAGCCTACGCGGATTATCTGCTGTCGAGCCTCGAAAACGAAGTCGATAAAGACCTGTCGCTCTCCAAGATGCTGGCCAAAATGGGACCTGTACTCGGACTGATCGGCACGCTGATTGCCATGAGTCCGGCGCTGGTTGGCCTGTCCACAGGCGACATTTCCGGCATGGCGTACAACATGCAGGTGGTTTTTGCTACAACAGTTGTCGGGCTGGTTATCAGCGCCGTCGGGCTGGTAACCTTGCAATTCAAACAGCGCTGGTATGCCAAAGACGTTTACAGTCTCGAATACGTATCACGAATATTAAACGCTGAAAATGAGAAGTAACAGACGTTCCGGCAAACGATTCAAAGAAGAAGATACCGATCCGCTCAGCGTGGTAGTCAATCTCTTTGATGTGGCGATGGTTTTTGCCGTCGCGCTGATGGTTGCTATGGTGATGCATCTGAATATGACGGAAGTATTTACGCAGGAAGACTTTACCATCGTCAAGAATCCCGGCAAGGCGAACATGGAAATCATCACCAAGGAAGGCGCCAAAATCAACAAATACACGCCATCCGAAGAACAGTCGTCCGAAAAAACCAAAGGCAAGCGCGTGGGCGTGGCCTACGAACTGGAAAACGGCGAAATTATTTATGT
>JAITGD010000182.1 GCA_031280885.1 Prevotellaceae bacterium
AAATACGCCTACTATCGAAGGCGTAACCTGTTTCTCCGACGATGTTGATTTGAGTGCTTATCAACTCAAACGGGGACGAATTGTTCCGCCGGCTCTTCCCGGATTCGGAATGAAACTGCGGACTTGAATTTCATCTGTCCAATAAACGATAGTCTTCATCAGGGAAAAGCGATAATTTTGCTGGGAGCAAGACAAACAGGCAAAACCACTCGCCACTCGTTATTCAAAATTCAGGAACGACTATGTTGAAAGTCTCAAATTCAGGCGAAAAAACTATATTTCGACAGTAATTTCATTTTACTGTCAAAAATTTGTGTTATTTTTGCGGCATAATTTTAGAAAGTATTAAATGGATAATAACTTGAATGACATATTAATAAAGCATTTCAGCTTATTTTTTCAGAACCGTTTCACCTCGAAAAGGCCATTACTCATGCAGCAAAAGTGGCATATATTGCATCTGTGATAAAATATGATATTCAATATTTTAGCCATTTTTCAAAAAACATTAACATGAAAAATCGGATAATTACCGAGCCAATGAATACCAAATTGAATAAAATAAAAAAAACTGATCCGGAAGCATTTTTTTATCTGTATCAGGCATCAAAAATGGAGAAAATATAAGTTGCGATAACAATTGATTTTCCTTGAAATTGGCGATATTTAAGGAATCTTTTCCTTGAAAGTTGCGATATTTGAGGAATAAATTCCTTGAAAGTTGCGATATTTGAGGAATAAATTCCTCGAAAGTTGCGATATTTGAGGAATAAATTCCTCAAAGTTGGCGATATTTGAGGAATAAATATTGGACTTCGTCTAAAACTAATTACCGACTATATTAAAGATGTGCAACTGATTGCTACGGGCAGTTCAGCTTTTGAACTTCAAAATCGTCTAAATGAACCGCTTACAGGCAGAAAATGGGAATATAAACTTTTCCCGCTTTCGTTTGCAGAAATGGTCGCAAATAATGGATTATTACAGGAAAAACGATTGTTGCCTCATCGCCTGATTTATGGATATTATCCAGATGTAGTTGTAAATCATGGAAATGAACAAAAAATATTGAGACAACTTTCAGATAGTTACCTTTATAAAGATATTTTACAGTGGGAAGGTATTCAGAAACCGGATAAATTAGTTCTTTTACTACAATCATTGGCATTTCAAACAGGAAGTCAGGTGTCATACAGCGAATTGGGGCAAATTTGCGGATTAGACCCTAAAACAATTGAAAAATACATACTCCTTCTGGAGAAAACTTTTGTGATTTTCCGACTCAGTTCATTTAGTCGCAACTTACGTAATGAATTGAAATTCAGCAAAAAAATCTACTTTTACGACAATGGTATTCGTAATGCCCTGATTTCAAATTTCAATCAAATTGAATTGCGAAACGACAAAGGCGCATTGTGGGAAAATTTCCTTATTTCCGAAAGAATTAAAAAACTTAATTACAAGGAAATATATGCAAATTCATGGTTTTGGCGCACCAAAGACCAGGTAGAAATAGATTATCTGGAAGAAAAAAACGGACAAATCACTGCTTTTGAATTTAAGTATAATAGCAATAAAAAAGTAAAAATAAACCCCTCGTTTTCAGAAACATATAATGTCGAATCCTTAGAAGTTGTTACACCTGAAAATGTTGAAGATTTTCTGCTTGATACTTAGGGATGTGAAATATATAAGTTGTTTCTGTTTTGTGGCAAAATACCTGAGACCTTTTACCGCAAAAGGCGCAAAGTTTACGCAAGGTACGCAAAGGCATTGCGCCCTTTGCGTAAACATTGCGCTCTTTGCGGTAAAAAAGTCGTAAGTTTATAAGTTATTTATTTCACGTCCCTTAAAATTCAGGAACAACTATTTCGGAAACCGTGCCTACTCGCAAATGAGGCCCCCACAATCCCAGACCCGAAGTAACATAAAATTGACTTGCGCCTTTGCGAAGATAACCGTATGATTTCTCGAATATTCGGCGAGCAATGAGATTTATTGGCCATGCCTGACCGTCGTGTGTATGTCCCGAAAATTGAATATCGACGCCGGCTTCCACGGCTTCGTCGAAATTATACGGCTGATGATCTAATAGGACGATGAATTTGTTGCGGTCGATATTCTGCATCAATTCGCTCAAATCCTTGCGATTTCGATTACTGAGATCGTCGCGTCCCACCAGCACGACGTCCTCGTTGAGATTCACCACGCTGTCCTGCAAAACGATTATTCCCGACTCGCGCAGATACTCGCACAATTTCTCCGAATTTCCGTAATACTCGTGATTTCCAAGCACTGCGAATACTCCGAGCGGAGCTTTTATCGCCCGTAATTCCGCAGCCATGTCTGCCGATTTTACCGGACGCAGATCGCGGTCGAATATATCGCCGCAAAGCAGCACTGCATCAGGATTTTGAGCGTTTATCAGTCGGACATATTTTTCGAGTGTCTTTTTCCCGATGGTGTATCCCAGATGAATGTCCGAAGCCACGACTATTCGCGGCGGCGGAGCCGTAAAACTCTTGAGTGATTTCATCGTCGGTCGTTGAACCGAGGGGCGATTGAAATGATAATTTCCCCAAACGAAGATCATACACGTGATAATGAGCGAAAAACACAACGCCGAAAGTTTGACGGACGAATAATGCGCAAGGAGCGTCGATGGAAAAAAATCGAAAATCCTGTTTCCCACTCGCAGCAAGTCGAAGAAAAGCGCGGCGAGCGTTAAGTAAATCATGGCAAAGAGCCAGGAAGTTCCCGTAAATTGCAGAGCCGAAGTTAGTTTCATCGGTAATTTGTCGCCAAAAATCATGCCGATGAAAAACGAAGCGAAAACACAGACGAAAATCAGGCAATACACTCTGCGTAACCATCCTGCGGGCAAGGCCTGAAAACCGCGTGCAAACAAATACACATTGGCTCCGCCGAAAACCGCCAGAGCAACAAGGAATTTCATGCGATTATCTTTTCTTGTTTTGCGATTTTTTCTGTTTGTCGCGCGCTTGTTGCTGGCGTTGAAGTTCTTGCTGTTTTTTCAGCAGTCGTTCGCTAAAACTTTCCTTTTTTCTTTTGACTGTTTGTTGTTTCGCCGCACGCTCGTTAAGTTTTTTCAGCAGAGCTGCTTCATCGACAAAATACTTGCGAATGATCATCGTTTGTATGATGGTGATGACGTTCGACAGGAAGTAATAGTACGTCAAACCGCTTGAATATCCGTTGAACCAGAGAATCATCATCAAAGGCATCACATACAGCATCATGGCGTTCATTTGCTTCATCTGCGGAGTTGCCGCGTTTTGTTGCGACATGTTGATTTTTGTAGATGCAAACAGAGCCAGAGCCATCAGTAAAGTAAACAAACTGATGTGATTACCGTAGAGTGGAATCGAAAACGGCAAATTCCATACCGAATCGAAGGACGACAAATCGTCGGCCCAAAGGAAACTTTCTTGACGCAGCTCGATGGAGGCGGGAAAAAAGCGGAACAAAGCGATGAAAACGGGCATCTGAAGTAGCGCCGGAAGACAGCCGCCCAGCATATTAACTCCCGTTCGCTTGTACAGCGCCATCACTTCCTGCTGTTTTTTCAGCGCGTCTTTTTTATCGGGATATTTTTCGCCTATTTTATCGACTTCGGGCTTCAGTACCTTCATCTTAGCTGACGAAAGATAGGATTTCCATGTAAGCGGACTGATGATGATTTTTATCAACAGCGTAAGGATGAAAATTATCAATCCGAAGCTGGTGATGCCTGCGTAATCGCCGAGAAAATTGAACACAGGAATTACTATCCCTCTGTTTATCCATCCGATAATCCATCCGCCCAGGGTGATGATTTTTTCGAACGAGCGGTCGTAGGCTTTCAGAGTACGGAAATGATTCGGCACGAAATAAAATTCTATCGGAATGTTTTGCGTAGTTTCGCTGTCGTAGGCCAATTGTAATCGCGCTTCGCAGGTTTTCAGCAGTTTATCGGGATTATCCTCGTTGTACGACACAAAATTCATTTCGTTGTTCGTCGAACCGCCGGTGAGCAAAATCGCCGAAAAGAAATGTTGTTTGAAGTTAATCCATTCGAGTTTCGAGGGAACTTTTTCCGACTCCTCGCTTGCGCTTGCCGACATCTGTTCGATGGAGGTTTCGCCCGGATATTTGTAAGCTATTCCTGTGTAATTGTTTTCGTTAGCGAATCCTTTTTCCTTTTGACGGAAACTTATGCGCCAATCCAAATCGACGGCGGCCGTTTGCGTTCCGACGTGATTTTTCATATTGACGAAATTTATATTGAGGCCTATCTTGTAATCGTCTTTGTATATTGTATATAGAAACTCGAGGTAGCTTGCCGAATCGGCATACAGCCGAAAGGGAACGAGGATGGAATCGGCGCTTACGAGCGTTTCCGTCGAAATCGAAGTCGGCGGCTCGAAATAGAATGATGAAGTGGTGATGTCCTGCGATTTCGAGAAGAAAGTCAGCGAGAAATTTCCATCGTCGCCGGCGAAGAGTTCCAGCGGCTTGTCGGTTCCCGACTTGAAATCGTCATAGCTTTTATATTCTTTGAGTTCCACCGAACTGATTCGTCCGCCTTTGTTGGTGAATTTCACTCGGAGTTTTTCGTTTTCAACGGTATAGAAACGTTCTTCGCCTTCCA
>JAITGD010000034.1 GCA_031280885.1 Prevotellaceae bacterium
GCAATTTATTAAGAATGCAAAGCTACAGCTATTTCAAATCTCAAAATAAAATAACGACTATATATAGTACATTATCAAATAATTACAAACAAAATTAAAAAGTTAACGCATCACCAGTAATGATGAATTATGAATTATGAATTGCCTGCGGCAGCTGCTTTGATTGTATTGCACTTTATTGTATAAGACCGAACCTTGTTTCATCAATCCAGACTGCGTAGCCAATTCATAATTCATAATTCATAATTCATAATTAATCATTCATAAAGATTAACAACAGTAAATAACACATAAAATGAAAAAAACAGTATTAAATTTACTCCTTGCTTGCAGTTTATTTGCCTGTAAGGGCGACAAAAAGGACAGCACAGGCGAGACGCCCTCCGTTTCGGAAGTTACCTACACCCTCGACGACTCGAAATTTCCAAATCCGGAGCGTGGTTTTTACCGTTACACCGAAAGTCGTTTAGGCGCCTCTCCGACTATGCTCTCCGAAAGTGCGCTTCGCTCCTATTTAAGCGACAACGTCAGTTTGATATATCGCATTTATTATCTGCACGATTTTCGTGGCGTCGATTTAAGTCAGCAAGCGCTGGAGCAGATAGGAACCGACATGGCCACCTTACGTAGGGCTGGCCTCAAGTGCGTATTACGCTTCGCGTATTCGCGTCAGCAAAACGAACCGGACGCGCCGCTCGACATAGTATTACGGCATCTCGACCAATTGAGACCAATATTTGAAGATCATGCCGATGTGATAGCCCTACTGCAAGCCGGATTCATTGGAGCATGGGGCGAGTGGTACTATTCGTCGAACAATCTCAAGACCGACGGACTCCGCGCCACCATACTAAACCGCATGTTAGATGTGCTACCATCGAAAAGGATGATACAGTTACGCACTCCTGCCTACAAAACCAACTATTTACAGCGAACAACACCGCTTACGCGAGCCGAAGCATACACCGGAACAAAAGTTGCGCGAATAGGACATCACAACGACTGTTTTATGGCAAGTTCCACCGATTATGGAACCTACGAGAACGTCCAAGTACAGAAAACATACCTCAGCGCCGACGCTCTATACGTGCCTGTGGGCGGAGAAACATGCCCTCCCGACGGAGTAGATCCTGCCGACTGCCAAAAAGCCGAGCAGGAGATGAAAACATTGCGCTGGAGCTTTCTCAACAGCGATTATTATCGAGGAGTAAACGACCGATGGATCTCGCAAGGATGTATGGACGCCATTATAAAACAACTTGGATACCGCTTCGCGCTGGTTTCAGGTAAATACAGCGATAAAGCGGCTCCTTCGGGGACAATAGCAATCGAATTGAAAATAAACAACCTTGGATACGCCTCGCCATACAATCCTCGCAAAGTAGAATTTGTATTGAAGAACGCCGCAACAGCTGAAATCTACATAGCCACATCGACTGACGACCCGCGTTTATGGCGTCCGCAGGCGATAACAGAACTATCCTTCGCAGCAGGCCTTCCGAGCGACATGCCCGAAGGAATGTACGACCTGTATCTAAATCTTCCCGACCCAGAAGCAAGCCTTTATGGACGACCTTCGTACTCCATACGGCTTGCAGTGAAGGACTGCTGGGACGAAATCACAGGCTATAACAATCTATTTCAAAGAATATCGATAGGGAAACATCCCTCGCCTATATACAGTGGAAACATACATTTTGTAAAAAAATAAATCAAAACAAGAATAAATTATCAATAAAAAACAATTAAAAGTTATGAAACACTATTTTAAAGCCGCCATATTCGGCGCATTAGTATGCACGCTGTTTGCAGCCTGTAAAAAAGACAACGCAGAGCCAAGCGCCGGAGATAAACCTCTGATTGAAAACCTGACTCTTACTCCAAACTCGGCAATAGCTTATGGCGACGCTGTAACGCTTTCGGGCAAACTGAGCGATGCCGCAGGCCTGCAATCATACACAGTAAGGATAACAAATGAAGGCGGAGACATTTACAATGAAACCAAAATGCTCACAGGAACCTTGTTTAATCTGGCAGAATCCTTGGTAATTCCCCTGCCCCGCAACGCTCAAGCCGGCAATGCAACGCTAAGCATCACTGTAAAGAACAGTAAGGACATGAGTTCAACAGAAGATCTTACGCTAAGCAATCTTACTGTACCCTCTTTCGACCAATTGTATCTGATTATCGGCACGCGCAGCTTGCCAATGACGCGCAACGGCGACCTTTACTCCGTAGAAGAAATAATCGCCGCCGAAGCCGTCGGAAAAATATATGCAAAGGCCGACAAAACAGGTCTGTTTTGGGGACAAGTCTCCTCGTCCATCGAACCCATGAAGGCTGGCGACATAAGCATAGGAGCTACCAGCGAATCAAACCTTAAAATCACATTCAATATAAAAACTTTCGAGCTGACAATAGAAGCAGCCGAACAGTGGACGCCAATCACAGAAACGTACTACATCTATGGCACAATATCGGGACATTGGCAAGACGGAGATATTGTTACAGAGCTTCCAAGCGCTCGTATGACCGGCTATAAATCGGGCGAAAAGAAATATTGGACATGGACTCCTCCGGGGCTTGACGCCGAAGATCCCAATAATTCAGTGCCGGGCTACGACATGTGGGGTAATATCAACCCGGGCTTATTCCGTTTCAAAAAGGCCGGAGCTGAGGAATATGTACTTTTCGATGGAAACATAATAACAGGCAGCACAAACGACCGATCTTTTAGTTTTATTACCACCGCCGGAGGCCCGATCACCATAAAGCTCTATCACGACGGCACAAAATTCGATAAAATCACCCTCGAAGCCTCCGATAAATCGCTGGAATACTCCCACGACGGCAGCCTGTCGATCAATGGCGCTCCGGCTCCGGAGAAAATCACCTTTGCCGGCGCCGACCTCAGCCTGAAACCCGGCTCTCTTTATATGTACGAAGGAATGGCCACTTTAACCGCAGACCAAACCATCACAGCTACACAGGCCGATCTGACCAAAATCAAACCCGACCGCGACGTATTCACAGGAGGCGGAAATGCTCAATGGAAAATGATAGGCAGTGCGGGCGACTGGCTAATCAGAATCGACCCCTTCGGATACACCATCTATGCCTGCAAAATCACAAGCTATCCCGACGTGATTTACATGGACGGCTGGGGATGGGCAAAGAACTCATCCGAACCTGCTACCAATTGGATACCCGACAATCGCCTTTGCCTGCAACGCAAAAGCCCGACCTCATACATCTACGAAGCCACATTCTATAACTTCGGATGGACAATCGACGTCTCATTCTGGTCTGCATATCTCACAACGCCCGATTACGGAAATAGAACCATAGCATCCCACTACTTCACGGGAGTAGAACCGCAGGGAAACGGCATAAAACTACCATCAACAGCCGAATATACAAAAATAACGGTCGATCTAAAGGATGGATTCGACTACGATACCAACGTCCTTGAAGGCGACGCCTCGCAGTATTACAAGTTAATACCCGCCAACGGCAAGCAATTCACCGTAACGCTTGAGCATTTCGACGAATAAAAAGAATATACAAATCGCAAAGGCGCCATTGCATCACACAATGACGCCTTTCTATTTTATAATTGCTCCATTCCAAAATAAAATGGAGCAATTCCATTTTAGATGGGAGTCCTTCCAACTTAGATGGGAGTCCATCCAACTTAGATGGGAGTCCTTCCAAGTTAGATGGGAGTCCTTCCAACTTAGATGGGAGTCCATCCAACTTGGATGGGAGTCCTTCCAACTTGGATGGGAGTCCATCCCACTTGGCTGGGCGTCCATCCAACTTGGATGGGCGTCCATCCAAGGTGGAGGGGCGTCCTTCTCAAATGGAATTGCTCCATTCTAAAATGGAATGGAGCAATTTCAAGTTAGAATTGTTCAATTTTGACGAGTTTTTAAATACTGATTTTTAGTTGAAAAAGCCTGTCTGCGTAGCTGTTTTGCTTCTTGGTTTTTGGTTTTTGGGTATTAAAATAGTCCAACAGTCCAATAGTCCAATAGTCCAACAGAAAATAATAACTACCTTTGCGGGCGAATTATTAACTCATTCAAAATAATAAAAAGTTATGAGTATTAAAGGAACACTTACAGAACAGAACCTGCTTAAAGCATTTGCAGGCGAATCGCAGGCGCGCAGCCGTTATGTCTTTTTTTCGAGCGTGGCCAAGAAGGAAGGCTATGAACAAATAGCTGCCGTTTTTGCCGAAACAGCCGAACAGGAAAAGGAACATGCTAAACGATTCTTCAAGTTTCTCGAAGGAGGGATGGTCGAAATTACAGCAAGTTATCCTGCGGGAAAAATCGGTACTACTGCCGAAAATCTTTTGGCGGCTGCCGAAGGCGAAAACGAAGAATGGAGCTTGCTCTATCCCGAATTTGCCCGTATTGCCAGCGAAGAAGGTTTTCCCGCAGTGGCGGCTGCTTTCAAGGCCATCGCTACGGTGGAGGACGAACATGAACGACGCTATCGTAAACTCCTGAAAAATCTTAACGAAAACAAGGTTTTTGAAAAAGATGAGGAAATCGAATGGCAATGTCGCAATTGCGGATACGTCCACAAAGGCAAAAAAGCTCCGCAGGGATGTCCCGCATGTCAGCATCCGCAGGCATATTTTGAAGAAAAAAAGAACAATTATTGAGCGATGCAAACTGCGTGAGTAGCTGAATCAGAGAAGCAAAAAACACGGAGTAAAGCGAGGTTTAACCCTCCTTTCTCCGTGTTTTTTCAGTATGCAGAGAGGCTATATCAACGGATACAGACTCTAATCATTCTACTGTTACCGATTTGGCAAGATTTCGGGGTTGATCGACTTCGCAGCCGCGCATCACGGCGATGTGATAAGCCAGAAGCTGGAAGGGAACTACTGCCAACAGGGGCGACAAGGCTTCGTGACAGGCGGGAATTTCAATCAGATGGTCGGCATGTCGGCGGATTTCAGCGTCGCCTTTAGTCGCTATGGCGATTACTTTTCCTTTTCGAGCTTTTACTTCTTGAATGTTGCTTATCATTTTTTCGTACAATTTATCGCGAATTGCAAGCACGAATACCGGCAAGGCTTCGTCGATAAGCGCAATCGGCCCGTGTTTCATTTCGGCTGCGGGATAACCTTCGGCGTGAATGTACGAGATTTCTTTCAGTTTCAATGCGCCTTCCAAAGCTACGGGAAACAGGATTCCGCGTCCGAGATAAAGCGCGCCGGCGGCCTCTTTGTACACCGAAGCTATTTGTTTGATGGCGGCTTCCTCGTTCAGAATTTCCCGTATCATATCGGGTATTTGTATCAGTCCGGCGATGAGAGCGCGATATTCTTCGTTCGACAGTTTGTTGCGTTTGTATCCCGCGAGGAAAGCCATCATTGTCAAGGCGGTCATTTGCGAAGTGAAGGCTTTGGTACTCGCCACTCCTATTTCTATTCCGGCGTGGGTATAAACTCCGGCCGTAGTTTCGCGCGACAGCGAAGAGCCGGCGACGTTGCAAATGCCGAGTATCGTCGCTCCCGAATTTTTGACCATTCGCACAGCGGCAAGCGTATCGGCTGTTTCTCCGCTTTGCGAGATGGCGATAACTAAATCGTCCTTGTTTATTATCGGGTTACGATAGCGAAATTCGGAGGCATATTCCACCTCGACCGGTATGCGGGCGTATTCCTCGAAAAGATATTCGCCTGCCAGAGCCGCGTGCCAGGAAGTTCCGCAGGCGACCATCACAATGCGTTGCGCTCCGAGCAGTTGCGGCATCACATCGAGTATTCCTCCGAGGAATATTTTGCTTTGATCCATTGCTATGCGTCCTCGAAAAGTGTCGGTAACAGAATCGGGCTGCTCGTGGATTTCCTTGTGCATGTAATGTTCAAATTTCCCTTTGTTGATATTGTCAATACTCAGGCGAATGGTTTCGATTTCGGGAGTGCGGGCGTCGTTGTACAGGTTTTTGACGTCAAGTCCTTCGGTCGAAAGCACCGCCACTTCGTCGTCGTTCATATAAATCACACGGTCGGTATATTCCACTATCGGCATTGCGTCGGATGCGAGGAAATACTCATTGTCGCCGACTCCTATCACCAGCGGGCTGCCGCGGCGTGCGGCTATCAATCGTCCCGGTTCGTCCTCGCAGGCTATCACAAGTCCGTAAGCTCCCACAACTTTGCTTAAAGCCAGCCTAACGGCAAGTTCCGCGTCCACTTTCTGTTCGAGGTAGATATTTTCAATCAGATTCGCCAGCACTTCGGTATCTGTTTCGCTGGCAAACAGGTAGCCGCGTTTTTCGAGTTCCTGTTTCAGATGTGCATAATTTTCGATGATGCCATTGTGAATGACGTGGAATTTTCCCTTCATCGAGCTGTGAGGATGAGCGTTCACGTCGTTAGGTTCGCCGTGCGTCGCCCATCGGGTATGTCCCATGCCGGTCGAACCCGAGATGTCTTTTCCCTTTGTGATTTTTTGGAGATCTTTGATTTTACCTCGACATTTGTAGATCATTGTTTTGCCGTTGAAAAGGGCAATTCCTGCCGAATCGTATCCGCGATATTCAAGACGTTGAAGTCCGTTCATCAGTATCGGGTATGCGGTGCGTTCCCCGACGTATGCAACTATTCCGCACATAAGTCTTTGTATATTTATTTCGTTTTTATCAATTCGTTCAATTTACCGATTACTCGCTCTGCCTGTCGGCTTTTTCTTTCGATGTGTTCGATGATTTCCTTGACCGAAGGATGCGAAGTAAATTCACCGCGCACGTTTTCGAAATCCGAGATTCGTGTTTTGTCTTTTCCGTCGATTCCGAAGCCGGTTTGCGATTTGAGAGTAAACTCTTTTTTTGCGTCTTCGTAGATCATATCGTCGAGTTTCACCACTGCGTTTTTCCATTTTTCGGAGAACTCTGCAAGTTGTCGGGCGGTAACGGTGGTTGTATCTATGCCTTCTTCCGATTTCAGGCGCGCCGCCGTCCAATTCCACGACCATGTTGGATAATTCTCCATCCATCGTCGGTACATTTCGTTCATAGCCTCGAGCGAATGTATGTTTCCGTTTTCGACGTCGGCTATCAATTTCGCAACCATTTCTTTCGGCGTCGGCAGTCCCGCCATGTCTATCCATTCACCTGTACCTTCTTCGGATTTCGGGGCGATCAAGGCGCGCAATTCTTCTTCGTTTCTGTAATTCTCCGTTTCGAGTAGTCGTAGCAAGCCGTTTCCCAGAAACTTAACTATGCCCAGACGATAAAGATATATACCTCTTTCGAGCGAGCGATTAGTCATTTTCACGCTGTTGTACATATAATAATCGGAGGCCGGGCCGGAAGTTTTTTTCAGATTTTCGAGAATTTCCACTCCTTTGATTATTTTCTGAACCGAATACGGACTCAAGAGGTCGAAAATGATACAATCGAGAAGATTATCGTCTTTACGACGGTCGCGTTTAGGCCATTTTTGCGCGTCGCGCACTATGCCGATGCTGCGGAGATTGACGCCCGGAGCGAAAAAACTTTCGTTAGAGTTTTCGACAAGATAGGAGAAAGGCAAATCCGAAGTATCGGTGTTACGATAGTGGCGTCCCATGACCAGAGTGAAGGCGCCGACTTTCGCCGGCCAAAGTATATACGAATCGCTTGCCGTTTTGCTGCCGCGTTCAACTATGCCCTGATGCGTAGGGCCGAGCTTGTACATGTGGTTGCTTTGGTTCGAGCCGCTGCCGGCGTTCAGAAACGAGTAATAAGCGGCGATAAGCAAAGTCGATTTGTGATGCGAAACGGTGTACGGGCCGGCGAAAATCGAACAGGCTTCGCCGTGAAAGCCTTGACAGTTGGCGAAAAATACCGAGTTTTCGGCAGAATATTGTTTTCCGAGTACAGTGCCTTGACCGACGAAACAATTCGTTACCACCGACGATTCGCCTATGGAACAGCCGCTGGCGGTGATGAAATTTTCGGCTATCACACCCGTTCCAACATACGAAGGGTCTTTTGCCGAGCTGTTCACCGTTCCGTTTTTCAGCCTGTAAACGCCTTCGATCTTTGCATACGCTCCGACATTGACGTTTACGATGTTGCGACAACCGGTGATTCTGGCTCCATCGCCGACGTAGCCTTTCGCCGAAGTTGCTTTGCGAGCGTATTCGTCGATCATCTCCCTCAGCTTTGCAATGAACGAAGGTTTGTGACGGTAAAACGCAATCAAATAAGCAGTATGAGCCGACAATTCGTTGTATATCGGAATTTCGCGACCGCCGGTTTCGTTCAGTACGGCCACGCAAACGCCGTTGCCAAACGACGATTCTCCATCGACAACCAGCGTATCGACGCTTTCCACAATCACATTCTTGCCGACTTGGTAATTGGCTATATAGTTTTTTATATGACTGATATATGCGTCATCGTCGATGTAGCAATTGTGAATCGTAGCATTGTAGATGCCCGAAGGTCGAATTATACCGCCGGCAAATTCAATCTTGCGTCGAAATACGCCCAAAAAAACCTCGCCCGAAAATGAGACATTGCGAACATGTTCGGGAATGAAACCTTCCTTCACGTTCACTTTCGACCAATCCTCGCACCAACAGCCGTTATGTCTCAGAATTTCAATCTCCGAAACGGAGATGTTGCGAAAATTTGTCGTCGCCATAATTTTTATGGTATTATTTTTTTCAACTGTATAAATACCTTTTGATTTTCATGGTGGACGTCTTTTCAAAATCGGACGAGAGGGCTACGACCGCCGAAATCTGAGAAAAACGATTGACCCGAGCATTTACATACTCTTTGAGTTCGATTTTCAATTCTTCGATTTTTTGCTCCACTTCGGAACATTTTTCCTCAAATTCGCGATACTTATTTTCCATATTTTGAAGCCATTCTTCTTTGATACGGTTGTATTGTTTTTCCAACTCCTCGCGATTGAATCTGACCATCGCCACAAGTTTACCTTTCTGTTCGACCACCAGCGATTCCTGAACAAATTTGAAATTATTGATTACCGATTCAATTTCTTCGGGATAGATATTTTCGCCGCTGGAACCCAGAATCACATTTTTCAATCGTCCTTTGATATAGATTCTTCCTGAAGGATTTACCGAAATCAAATCGCCGGTTTTGAACCAGCCTTCGGGAGTCATAACCGCAGCCGTCAATTCCGGTTCGCGATAGTAACCTTTCATCAAACAGGGAGTTCTCACCCACAATTCGCCGATTCCTGTTTCAGTGTCGCGTGCGTGGACTAACATTTCCACATCTTTCAGCCTGAAACCTGCCGATTCGGGTTTCACATTCCGATTTACGGCAGCCGACAGCAGAGGAGCCGTCTCGGTCAAACCGTAACCTATGGCGTAGGGAAATTTTCCTTCGTACAGAAAACGTTCCACCGTAGGGTCGAGTTTGGCGCCTCCGATTCCGAAGAATACCAAACGTCCGCCCAGCAGTTTATAAAGTTTCTTAGCCGCCGCTCGATGAAGAAACTTGCGTCCGAGGGCGATTTTGTACAGATTGCGAGTGATAAATTTCGATTTGATTGTCGGCAAAATATTTCCTCGAAATATCTTTTCGATAATCAACGGAACCGACAGCATGTATGTCGGACGAATCTTGCGCATCGCAGGCAAAAGCACCGCTGCTGTCGGCGGTTTTTCGAGATAATAAACCGAAGCTCCGGCATAAAACGGAAGCAAAAATCCGAGACTGCCTTCGTAGGTGTGCGGAAGCGGCAGGATCGAGATAAAAGTATCCTCGGCCTGCACGGGTTGGATTTCGTGCACCATTTTTATTTGCCACACTAAGTTCCCGTGCGTCAGCATCACTCCTTTGGATTTGCCCGTTGTGCCGGAAGTATAAACTATACTTGCCAGATCGTCGGGTTCGGGCAATCTATTGTCGTCGGCGAAATCGTTTTTCGCTTCGTCGAGATGTTCAAACGCCGAAAAATCGTCCATAGAAATGCGCGATTTGATAAAGGGCAAATTCAAACCGTCGAGCTTTGAGCGCAGACGTTCCGACACAAAAATAGCTTTGCTTTCGGAATGATTCAGTATGTTTTCGATTTCGAGGGTCGAAAAGTCCGGCAAAAGCGGGACGGTTACAATTCCCCGTGCAGCCAGCGCAAAATAAACGACGGCATAGTTCGGAGTATTGTGGGTGTAGATGGCGACCTTGTCGCCAAAACACAGATTCAGCGCTTCAAATTTACGCTGAAGTTCCTCGACTCGCTCGCCGAAGCGCGAGTAAGAAACGGGTTGCTCATCAACAAAGCAATTCATCGGACGTTGGGCGTGAGTTAAAGTGCCATACGTCAATAAATCGCGCAGTGTTTTAATTTCCGATACATTCATATTCATAATTCAACTTCATTCAGTTCTCACCTGATAACAAGGCGCAAAATTAATTTTATTTTTCGACATACCACGCTCCTTCGGTTTTAATCGTGTGATACGGGATGTTTCGTTTTTCGGCAATGGCAATCCAGGCTTCATTTCTGTAAGTCGGAAGGTTATCGCTTACGATGATAAATTTCGGCAAGTAGCAGCTCAAAAGCGCTTCGGGCGCGATTCGACTTGCGTCGATAATCCACAAATAATCCAGCGCGAATGGCTCGCCTTCGTACTTCGGATTGAATCGCAAACGCGAGGACAATCCAAAACTCTTATCGGCAAACAAAATCACTCCTTCGTATAAATCGGGAGCGTTTGCGGCGTCCAAAGAGAAAGTCTTCAAGTCGAGTTCCGATTTGAATCCCCGTCGAATCAAATAATTCGCAGTGTTGAAATCGAATTTTTTTTCGATGCTCAAACTATCGCGCAGGCAGAAGCCCGAACGTCCTTCGATAAAATATGCGTAAGCGGCTCGTTTCACGCCGAACATTCCAAAGATTTGCTGATTGTTACATTGATATATATGTGTCGCTCGAATGGCGAATATTCCGATTAGGGAGGTCAGAAAAACGTATAGCGTCGCGGTTTTACGAAACGACCAATAAGCGGCCAGCGCAAGAACAGCCGTTACCAGCAGGGCGCATTGCCGGGCGTCAATATAAATGCCTTGGACGACCGAACCGGGTAAACTTTCGCAGAATCTGACCGAAAAGTTCATGAATTTCAATCCGTAAGCGAGTATTGAGCCTGCAAAATCCAAAAGCGGAGGACACCAAGATAAACACAACAATGACAAGGCTCCGCTCATCATAAAGGGCAAAAGCGGCACCAAAACTACGTTGGCAAAGACGAAATAAAGCGGGAATTGCTTGAAAATGTACAGAATCACGGGCAGCGTGGCAAGCTGAGCGGCTATCGATACGCAGGCAAGTTCCCAGATTTTGCTGAGGAATTTGTTTCTGATGTAAATCAAACGTTCGATTTTCGGCTGAAAAAATACTATGCCCGTAACCGCAGCGTAGGATAGCTGAAAACCAATCTCAAAGATGCACCAGGGATTGACTACGCACAGCACGAAACAGGAAAACGCTATATTGTTATAGGTGTTGCGCGGTTTGCCGAACATGTCGCCCACAGCAAAGATCGAAAACATGAAACTTGCTCGCATTATGGAGGGTGCAAGCCCTGCAATGGCTGCATAAAACCATAAAACGGCAATGATGATGAGATTTTTTATGATTTTTCGTCGGACGCCTTTGTCCAGAAAAGCAAACAGAAAGTTCAGAATCACGAATATTATCCCCACGTGCAAACCCGAAACGGCAAGTAAATGAACCGCTCCCGACGAGGTATAGGCTCGTCTCAAATCCTGGTCTAAATATTGCTTTGCGCCTACGGTAATGGCCGCTGCCAATGCAAATTCGTCGCCCGACAAGCCGGCTTTTTCAAAGGTGTTGCAGGCGTATTGCTGAACCATCAAAGGATATTTTCGATAGAACGACAGCCCGTCGGCGCGGTCGATTTGGATTTCGTTTCCATTGACGAACACGCTGGCAAAAATCTCTCGTCGAAGTAGATAAGTGCGATAATCGAACTCGTCGGGATTTTGCTGAACAACAACGGGATTGAGAGTTGCCGTCAAGGAAATCAGGTCGCCCGCCTGCAAACCTTGCGAGGCTTCGCTTTTGTTCATATAGACGAAAATGTGTTCGCGGCAGGCGATAATTTTTCCTTCCTCGTCGGAAAAAGCGCGAACAAGTCCCTCGAAACGTGGCGAATTGGCTCGCTCGACGGGATTATCCCAAACTAAAATCGACATGGCCGAGCGTTTTCCAAGCGGTAATTCGCTTTCGCTTTTTTTCGATTGCACTAATCGACATCCGAAGATGAAGATGAGCGCAAAAAAAATCAGACCCCAAATCCAACGAAATCGCCATGAAAGATGCAGCCCCGTAAAAAACAGCGCCACAAGGAGTATCAACACAGGAAAGGCTATATACAATGCGTCGAAATGAAAAATACGGAACTTGCTCTGCAAGGCTATGCCGAAGAGCAAGGGCAAAACTAAGCGGATGAAAGGTACCCGACATATTTCGCTCATAAAATCCGATGTTTCGGTCGTTTTCATACGCGAAAGTATATAAAATTTTAATAGATGTGTTTTTTGCCCGACTTTTGGCGAAATATTAAATTGAGGTGCTAAACTATAAGATCGATTACAGATGAACGGCAAATGATGGTGTAAGCAATAAAGTCCCGCAGGGACGCCACTTGAAAATCAATAGTATTAAGTGCCGTCTCTGCGGGACTTGGCGCCGTGAAGGGAAGGCGCCTGCCGTAGGCTAAAGCCCAATGTCATCAAGTTAAGGAATGGATAAATAAAAAGCCATTGGATAACATTGAAAAGTATTACTTTGCAGTTGAAATATAAAAAATGATATGCAATGA
>JAITGD010000107.1 GCA_031280885.1 Prevotellaceae bacterium
TGCAAATATGCGACATTATCAGTTTGCGACAACAATTTTTCTTTCTGTTGAACTTCAATTATTTCTTAATAACCACTTCTGGAGTTCTGAAATTGAAGAGACGCCTTGCCGAAATCCAAAAAATAGCGGCTGTCCCTAACAATCTAACAATCTAAAAGTCTAAAAGTCCAGAACCATCATTGCCCATCCATTGCGTTCTCTGGTTTTTACGGATTTCAGCCCGACGGAGATGGCCTCCTGTTCCAGCAAAGGAATATCCTGTTTATAAAATCCGCTTATTATCAGCGATCCTTCCTTGTTGAGACTCTTGGCGTACAATGACATATCGTTCAGCAGAACATTGCGATTGATATTTGCCGCAATAAGATCGAAAGATCTGTTTTTCAACACCGACGAGTCGCCGTGAATGACTTCCGTTCTGTCGGCTACCTTGTTCAATTCCATGTTTTTGCGGGTATTTTCCACTGCTACGACGTCGTTGTCCACGGCCAGCGCCAGCGTCGCGCCTTTCATAATGGCCAAGATAGCAAGTATCCCCGTGCCGCAGCCCATGTCGAGCATCGAGAGCGATTTCAGTTCGCAGCCAAGCAGAGCTTCGAGCATGAGATGCGTCGTTTCGTGATGCCCTGTCCCAAAGGTCATTTCGGGCGAGATTAGAATTTTGTATTCGACCTCGGGCAAATCGGAATGAAACGGAGCGTAAATCACACATTTATTGCCCACTATTACAGGATGAAAATTCGATTCCCAGATCTCGTTCCAATTCTGCGGCTTCATGATGGAAGCGCTATATTTCAATCCGGAGAAAATATTGTTACTGAATATCTTTTCTACGATTTCGGATTGATAATTCTGTTCCGGAAAATACGCATTGAGCAAGTTCGGCTCTTCGTCGAATGATTCGGCGCCTGCTTCGGCAAGTTCAGCCACAAGAATTTCTGCCGTATCTTGACCTTCTGTATTCAGTTCGACACTTATTTTGATGTAGTTGCCGGAGTTCGACATTTCCTTTGTTATCTTTAAAACGGCTTGATTTTTATGTTTTTGAAATAAATTTTGCTACCATGATCCTGAAGGCAGATATGTCCTTTTCGTTCAGTTCCGTAGCTTGGATAATTTTTCCATTTTCCGGTTTCTTTTTCCTGTTGCCATTCGGCAGTCCACATTGTACAATCAACTGTTTTTTGGCCATTTAGCCAATGTTCCACCTTACCTTCTTTCAGTTTTATTAGCGTATGATTCCATTCGCCGACCGGTTTCGACGCAGCAATCAATGGAGGATTCATGGCGTAATTTGCTCCGGTTTTTTGCCAATTTTCGAGTTTTTCGGGGAAATTTTCATCGTCGATAATTTGATACTCAGGGCCTGTCATCCATGGAGCCTCGTATCCTTCGGCGGCGAGATAAATTATTCCGCTGTTACTTTGAGGCGAAATTTTCCATTCTATCGACAGCTCAAAGTTTTCGTACTGTTTGTCGGAGGTAAGGTCGGGTCTCATATCGCTTTTATCGATATCCGAGCCATCGCAAACAATTTGACCTTCTTCAACTTTCCATGCCGGAGCCGGTTTTCCGTTGAAGCCGTGCCAGCCATCGAGAGTTTTACCATCGAAAAGCAATTCCCAGCCTGCGTTTTTTTCTTCGGAAGTCAGGACATTGTCAGATTTTGTCGCACATGCAGTCAGCAAAACAAGCGACACAAAAAATACTAATTTATTCATTTTATTACACTTTTATGGTTTATACGATGCTGTTTCATCGTTTATTTCCAACTGCGAAAATAAACTTTTTAAAGAGATTCAGGATTTCAAGAACCAAGAATCAAGACGCTACGCAGTCAAGCAGAAAGCAGAAAGCAGAAAGCAGAAAGCAGAAAGCAGAAAGCAGAAAGCATGTTCTATACTGCCTTCTGCTTGACTGCGTAGCTCTCTTAATTTTTAATTTTTAATTCTTAATTCTTAATTCTTAATTGCCTTGGCTCTTGCAATCCTGGCTCCAAAAAATCACAAATCATATTTATCTGAAACCACAAGAATTTCTGTACGGCGGTTCAGGGCATGACATTGTTCTTTTTGCTCTTCGTTTGATAATGAATCGATGAATTTTTCGTCGAGAATCTGTCCTATTTTCAAAAAAGGATGAGCAGTTACCGTTTCTCGTGTTACGATTCGCGGACGCGATTCGCCTAAACCTCTGGCTTGCATACGCTCCTGTTCGATTCCTTTCACTGTCAGATAATCGACCACTGCTTGTGCGCGGCGTTGCGAGAGGGTCATATTAGCCTGTTCGGAGCCGCGACTGTCGGTATGAGCCAGCAGTTCAATAGCTATATTCGGATTATCGTTCATTATATCAGCCAGCATATCTAAGGCGGCGGTTGATTCTTTCGACAAATTGGCTTTGCCAAATTCAAAGAAAATATTGGGTATTTCCACCGGTTTTTCGTAGGAAGTCATAGCCAGATTTTCGGTAAAAGTTTTGTTTTCTTTCAGGCCTGCTGTCGAAAAACCATTCGACTTTTGGGCGAAATAACCCTCTCGCGTTACGGTGATTAAATATCCCGTGTTGCTCGAAAGTCTGAATTTATATGCTCCATCTTTTCCGGTGATACGTTTCAGCGTACTGCCGTCGTCGCCGGTTAGTTTAAGTTCTGCTCCCGGAATTTTGGCATTAGTTTTGGCGTCGCGCACAATTCCGGCCACATAATATTCTATCACAGGAATATCTAAGCTTACGGAGTATATATCGTCGCCACCGCGACCACCCTTGCGTCGCGAAGTAAAATATCCGCGTTCATTGTCATTTTCAAAGATAATTCCAAAATCGTCCGAAGGAGAATTTATTGGTTTACCCATATTTCGCACCATCCATCGGCCAGTCGAATCCTGCACGGCTTTGAATATATCAAGTCCGCCGTATCCCGGATGTCCATTTGAAGCAAAGTACAGAGTATCTTTGCGAACGGAGGGAAACATTTCGTCGCCCTCAGTATTTATTTCGCTTCCGAGATTAACCGGTTCGCTCCACATATTTTCTGATTCCGAACCTCGCGTTATGCGCCACAAATCGAGTCCACCTGAACCTCCTTTCATGTTAGAAGTGAAATACATCGTCAGTCCGTCGGACGAAAGAGCCGGATGCGCGGCCACCATGCTGCTGTCGGGCATTAATTTCAGATCTTCAGGTTCGCTCCAGTTTCCGTTTTGAAAGTTCGAGAACATTATTTCGCAACCGTGGCTTGTTCTTTTTTCTTTGACGCAGCGAGTGAAATACATGCCGGTATAGTTTCGATTGAACACGCACGAGCCTTCTTCATCTTCGGTATTCATTGCATTATCAAGCGGCGAAGGTTTGCTCCAGCCTTCTTTGGTGAGTTCCGAGCGGAATATATCGGTATTTTTTTGACCTGTAACTTCGTAAGTTTTAGTTTTTTTCTTGCCCTCGCGTCTCGACGAAGTAAAATAAACCGTTTCGTAATCGCTTGAGCCGTAGGCCGGCGAATAGTCGTGAAAACGCGAATTGAAATCTTTCACGTTTTCCACCTTGTATTTGCCCGTTTTTTTTGCTTCGGATAGTATTAAATCGTACGAAGCCTGCAGATTTTTACCCTGCACGTTGTCGGGTTCAAGCTGACGGAAATTGTCGATTTGTTTTTTCGCTTTTTCCATATTTTCTACCATCAGAGCGACTTCGGCATTATGGAGAAAGATTTTCGGGTCGGGATAATTGCCTCTCGTAGCCATATCGTAATAACGTCCGGCGAGAACAGGATTTCCCGATTTTCGATAGGATTCGGCCGATTTGAAATACACTTCGGTTTTCAGCGTTCTATCTTTGATTTTCGGCGCAACTCGACGAAACAGATTTGCGGCCTTGTCGTAGCCTCCGGCTTCGTATGCTTCGTTTGCTTTTTTCAGCCGTCGGCCTGTTCCGCAGGCCGTCAAAGCAATCGAAAAACCGGCTAATATTATAAAACGAATAATTATCATGTTTGTATCCAATTAGCATTTTTTTGGAGATGCAAAGTTAAAACTTTTGTTGGACTTTTGGACTTTTAGACTTTTGGACAATAATTAGAGTTTGTCTATAAAGTCGAATGTTGGTAGAAAACAAATGTCCAAATGTCTAAAAGTCCAAAAGTCCAATAAAAGTCCAATATCTGATTTTTTATTACTTTTGCACATTAAGTTTCGGTAAATCGTATTACGGTTTTGTAGTTTTGTAGTTTTGTATCTTACAGTTAATCAATCGTCGAGACGAATTACCGTGTGAAAAAGGAGTTTTGAACTATCGGCCAAAAGACGACAAAATTAACAGACCGTCCGAAGCCAAAAGTTCGAGCATAGCATCAAAAGTTATGCTATCGTTAAATTTTTGAAATTAAATGCCATTATGCGAAAAATTCTTGTTACTCTGATTGCCCTCATTTGTGCTTCCGCGATGTTCGCACAAAGCAAAGAGATGAAAAAAGCAGAGGAAATTTTTAAAGCCGGCGATTATTCTACCGCTATCGAAAGGTATTCGGCTATCTTAGAAAAATCGAGCGATGGAGCTGAACGTGCTTTTATTCGATTTAAAATCGGCGAATGTTACGGACGTCTCAACAGACCCGACCGAGCCGAAAGATTTTTTAACGACGCCATAAAAAACGGCTATATGGCGGGCGATATCTACATGGCGCTGGGCGACGTCCAACAAAAATTAGGCAAATACGACGAGGCTATGGCTACTTACGAATTGTATAAGCTGGCAAATCCGGGAGATCCCGCCGCCGAAGTCAAATTAGCATCCTGTACCTTTGCAAAAGAAAATCAACATAATATCAGTCTTTTTAAACTTGAACGTCTGGATAGAGTAAATTCCAGAAAAAGCGACTACGGAGTGAGCTATTACAACGAATCGCTGATCTTCTCGTCCACCAGAGCCGCTTCGCAGCAGGAAGAAGATAAGGACGATAAAGAAGAACGCGAACTGAGCCGCTACGAAGACAGAGTAATCCCCGATAAAAAAGAAAAAAAACAGAAAACCTACTCGAAAGGAGGCTTGAACGAATCGCGAGTGATGCTCGCAGTCGGACATGGAAATGGAAGTTTCGACCGGCCGATAGAAATCGCCGAACTCAATAAAATGAAAGGCTTTGCCGACGACGGAGTGATGCTGTACGACCCCTTCTCGAAAAAAGGATACTACACCTTTCGCGATGGTAACAAGGCTTATATACAATCAATGACGGTAGTTAACAATCGCTGGGAAAAAGACGCCAAAATAGAAGTCAGAAGCCAAGGCGGTGCAATCGGCCATCCCTTCGTAACGTCCGACGGTAACAGAATTTACTTCACCTCAACCATGCCCGGAGGAAAAGGAAAAAGCGACATCTGGTTCATAAACCGAATGGGCGAAAACAGCTGGAGCGAACCAATCAACGCAGGAGACAATATTAATACCCCCGGAAACGAAGTCTATCCGAATGTTGCAAATGGATACTTCTTCTTCGCATCCGACGGAAGAATCGGACTTGGCGGGCTTGATATTTACGCATCAAAAATAACCGGTGGTAACTTTGAACGAGCCATAAACCTCGGATCGCCATTCAACTCGTCGGCCGACGATTATAACTTAGTAATGAGATCCGACCTCAAAGAAGGAGTGCTGGTTACAAGCCGCACGCCGCGAGCCGAAGACGATATTTTTTGGTTCGAAGGATTTCCAAGCTACGTTACCGCTACGGGGCAAATAAACGACGCATCAAGCGGAAAACCAATATCAAACGTAAGCCTCGAACTGTTTAAAGAAACAAAATCGCTGGGTAAAATGATTTCCGACGAAAACGGACAATTCATGATCCCGATATCCCCAAATACCTCGTATCTGCTTAAAGCCACCGTCGCAGGATATGCACCGTCGGAAAAAAAATTCACCAGCCCAAGCGCTCTCTTCGGACGAGTAAACAAATCGAGCGGAGTAGATCTCGACTTCGCCCTGCAAGGCAACGCATCAGTAATATCAGGACGAGCTTACGACCGAATCACAGCCGTGCCACTCGAAGGAACTGTCGTCAGCCTCATTGCCGACGGAAAAGTTCAGCAAACAGTAAAAGTCGATCCAAGCGGAGTGTATAAATTCACAAACCTCAAAAGCAATACAACTTACACCATCAAAGCCGATCCGAAAGAATACTACATGGAAGCAAAAACAATAACCGTGGCAAACGCAAATCAAAGAATAGAATACAGCCGAACCACAGGATACGACCTCGACCTGGCTCTCGAAAGATACGAAAAAAACAAAGAAATGATAATGACAAACGTCTCATTTCAAATCGACAAAGCAAACCTACTCTCCGAATCATACAAAGAACTCGACAGAATAGCGCGCATGTTTGCACTCAACCCACAATGCAAAATCACCCTAACAAGCCACGTCGGGCTAAAAGTAAACTCCCGAATAGCAAACGAACTCTCGATGCTCAGAGCCAAAGCAATACGCGACTACCTCATAGCCCAAAAAGTAAACCCCGCACAACTCACCGAACGCGCCATGGGACGCCAAAGACCACTAATCCCAAACCCAAAAACCGAAGAAGAACACGAACAAAACAACCGCATAACATACATGGTTACACGTGTCGATGAAATGCTCGACATGAGCAAAGGACTCCTCCCCGCAGCCGCATCAAGCAGCGCCACAACGCAAACAACATACCCAGGCACCTCAGTCGGAACACCCAGCACGCCGACAAACCGCCCAAGCACACCGGCAGGAGGAACCACCGTCGTCGCGGGAGGAACCACCGTCGTCGCGGGAGGCGCCGCCGTAGCCGCGCAAACTGGCGCAGACGAACTACCATACATCGCGCAAATCGCCGTCTTAGGCTCACTCTCGCTGAACGCCCCCGACTTCGTCAAAATAAAAACACAACTCGGCTGGGAAGTCAAATACAAACTCATCGAAGGCAAATACCGCTACTACGTCGGCGGATACGCCACCCGCACCGAAGCCGAAGACGCCGGAGCAAAACTCAAATCAATAGGAATAAACCCCTACATCCGACCGAAATATTAATAACGAAACAACAAATATGAGAAAAATTTTACTCGCCACCGAAAAACCATTTTCAGCCGCAGCCGTAGCCGAAATACGGCAAATCGTCGAACAAGCAGGCGACGTACTCGAAACACTCGAAAAATACGCCGACCCAGCACAACTCGCCGCAGCCGCAGCCACAGCCGACGCGCTGATAGTACGCTCCGACAAAGTAACACGCGAAATCATCGCCGCCGCGCCAAAACTCAAAATCATCGTCCGAGCAGGCGCCGGATACGACAACCTCGACCTCGAAGCCTGCACCGCAGCCGGAATAACAGCAATGAACACACCCGGCCAAAACTCAAACGCCGTCGCAGAACTCGTAATCGGCCTAATGACATACATGGCGCGCAACCAATTCGCACCCGGAACAGGCAGCGAACTACGAGGAAAAAAACTCGGAATACACGCCTACGGAAACGTCGGACGACTCGTCGCCGCAATAGGAAAAGGAGCAGGAATGACCGTCGAAGCATACGACCCCTTCGTCGGCAACGACACAATGAAACAAGAAGGAGTAACACCCCTCAAAACAGTAGAAGAACTCTACTCCACAGCCGATTACATCTCGATACACATCCCCGCCACAGCCGAAACAAAACACAGCATAAACCACCCACTACTCGCCCGATTACCAAAAAACGCAACCATCATAAACACAGCGCGCAAAGAAGTAATCGACGAACAAGGACTAATCCAGCTAATGAACGAAAGACCCGACATAAAATACGCCGCAGACGTAGCGCCCGACGCCGACGAGGAATTTAAAACCTTCGGAACACGATACTACGCCACCAAAAAGAAAATAGGAGCCGAAACCTCCGAAGCAAACATCAACGCAGGCTTAGCAGCAGCAAGGCAAATAGTAGAATACTTTACCACAGGCAATCAACGATATAAAGTAAACTAAGCAAGATACATAAAATCCACTCAAAAACTCCAGCGGGCGAAGCGGAACC
>JAITGD010000115.1 GCA_031280885.1 Prevotellaceae bacterium
TGTTCCGCGTCCCCAGCTTTCGATTGCGCCCGAACGATAAAAGATATTCGCTATCTTCCGGTTTCTCAGACGCGACAAATGTGTGGTTTTAAGAGATTCTATGGTCAGCGGGTCGAGCAGTTCACCTTCGTTCCATATTTCGAGCGAATTGTCGAAGATTTTTATGGTGAGGAAAGAATAGCCGTTGTAATTTCTGTGTACCACCGCGTTGGTTATTGCTTCGCGCAAAGCCGGTTCGGGATATTCCAAAGTTTCAATTCGCTGTAAGAGGATTTCTTTCATATCAAAAATATGTATTAATATTGCATCGTGATTTTCGGATATCGAAAACAATAATTTAAATCAAGAACTTAATGAAAATCACATGAATATTAGTATAAACTTTATGAAAGATATTGCCTATGGAATGAGAATTACTACCTCGGCAAACGGCAGCTTAGAGTTGTTGTTGCCCCAAAGAGCCTGTTTATCTGGCTCAAAACTATAAAAAGTTGTTTAAAAAACAAGTTAATTTATGTCTAATTATAGATTATTAAAAACATGAACAAATTACTTAATTATCAGCTAATTACACGGGGGGGGGGGCATTAAAATTAGTCCTTGTCGTCCTTTCCTTTTGTATATTTTATGATTCTGTCGCCCAGACAGATAAAAAAATCTCCGGCGTAGTTTCCGATGCTACGGGTAAACTGCCGGGGGTAACAATCTCCTTAAAAGGTACAAACGTAGGGGTGCTTAGCAGCGCCGACGGAACGTACTCCATCACAATCCCTAACGATAATACTGCGGTTCTTGTGTTCTCACTCATGGGATTCGCTTCGCAGGAAATAACTGTTGGTTCGCAGGATGTGATCAATGTAAACATGGTTGAAGAAGCCGAGGGCCTCGACGAAGTGGTAGTGGTCGGTTTCGGTTCGCAAAGAAAAGAAAGTGTAACCGGAGCTATTACAACCATCAGCGCCAAAGAATTGAAGGTGCCTTCGAGCAATTTGAGCGCTGCCTTTGCGGGCAAGTTGGCCGGCGTTATTTCTATACAGCGTACGGGCGAGCCTGGCGCCGACGGTGCAAATTTCTGGATTCGCGGTATTTCGACCTTCGGAGCAAGCTCTACTCCGCTAATATTCATCGATGGAGTGGAAGCAAGCACAGGCGATATGAACGCTTTGTCGCCCGAAGTAATCGAACATTTTTCGGTTTTGAAGGACGCCACAGCCACAGCCCTATACGGAGCGCGTGGAGCAAGCGGCGTTATTCTTATCAACACCCGTCAGGGGGCGAAAAACGAGCGTGTCAAAATCAACATCAGGGTGGAAGGACAAATGACTCAACCGACCCGAAGTATGAAACTTGCCGATGGAGTTACCTTTATGGAATCCTACAACGAAGCTACTACCACGCGAGGCGACGACCCGTTTTTTCAGGCCGACAAGATCGAGGGTACAAGGCAAAACCTGAACCCATACGTCTATCCGAATATCGATTGGCAAAAATTTCTATTCAAAGATTGGTCGTACAATCAAACAGCCAATATCAACGTGTCGGGTGGAGGAAACAAGGTTACGTACTTCATGAACGCTACCTTCAACAACGACAACGGTATGCTCAGAACCGATCCCTTGAACAAATTCAACAGCAATATCAGCCAGCAGCGCTATTCGCTGCAAGGGAACATCGTTGCCGATCTGTCGCCTACGACTAAGGCAGCCGTGCGTCTGAATACGCAGATAGTGAACTATGCAGGTGCGTATATCAGCACTGCGGATATTTACAATTACATGTTTATTTCGCCCGGAGTACTTTTTCCGCCTTATTTCCCACAGGAACCCGGCGACGAATGGGTTAAATTCGGTAACATGGGCAACGGGCCTATTCCCTGGGGCGGAGCCAATCTTTATCGTAACGCATACGCCGAAATGGTGCGTGGATATAATCAACGTAACGAAAACACCAACACGGTTTCCTTTGAATTGTCGCAGGATCTGAAGATTGTTACACCTGGGCTGAAGGTTAAAGGCTTGGTCTCGTTCAAAAACTGGACAAGAACCTCTGTTACACGTGGATTTACTCCATATTTTTACGAGGTGAAAAACGCCCAGCCCGACGGTTCGTCATACGAAATATCTGATGCTTTGCTCAAAGGTAATACGGCTTTAACTTTCAGTCCCAGTAGTGGTGGCGACAGACTTATGAATATTCAGCTTCAGGCTGATTATTCGCGTACTTTCGCCGAAAAGCACGAAGTGGGAGCCATGGCCGTGTATTTACAGCGCGAATACAACAGCAACGCTCCTGACAGCTACTACGCAAGCTTACCAACGCTAAACCAGGGTTTTGCAGGACGTGTTACCTACGCTTACGATTCGAGATACATGCTTGAAGCTAACTTCGGATATAATGGCAGCGAAAACTTCGAGGACGGCAAACGTTTTGGCTTTTTCCCATCTGTGGCAGCTGGTTACAATATTTCCAACGAAAAATTCTGGGAACCGATAAAACATATAGTGTCGGGACTGAAAATTCGCGGTTCGTGGGGTGTTGTCGGCAATTCCGATTCAGGCGAACGTTTCCCATACCTTACTTTCGTCAATCTGACCGGACGGAGCTTTACCTTCGGCGATAACTGGCAAACTTCCAAGTCGGGAGGTGTAATTACTCGCTACGGAGCCGAAGGCGCACGCTGGGAAAACGGATACAAACGAAACCTGGGATTCGACCTTTCTCTGTTCAAATCTTTGGATATTGTGGTGGATGTATATAAGGAAAATCGCGAAGGTATCTTTATGCAATACAGAACTATGCCCGTAGAATCGGGAGTCAGTAGGGAATTGCGTCCTTATGCAAACCTTGGCAAGGTGGACAACGAAGGCGTAGATCTGTCGGTGAATTATAACAAGGCTTTCCTGAATAACGAGCTTATACTGAACGTACGCGGAACTTTTACTTATTCGAAGAATACTTTGATTGATCGCGACGAACCGAAAAGCACGCCGAAATACATGTCGGAACTTGGTAAATCGCTGAACGTGAACAAAGGCCTGATAGCTTTGGGATTGTTTAAGGATCAGGCAGAAATAGACGCCAGTCCGCGTCAGGATTTCAGTACTTACGCGCCGGGCGACATCAAGTATGCCGACTTGGATAAAAACGGAGTAATCAACGGTAACGATATGACTCAGATAGGTGATCCGACCGTGCCGCAGATAGTGTGGGGAGCCGGATTTTCGGCTTCGTACAAGGGCTTCGACTTTTCGATGTTCTTCCAAGGTGTAGGCAAAACCACAATCATGATGGGCGATATACACCCTTTCAACGACGAGTTTTCGCAACTGTATCAGTTTATTGCCGACGATCATTGGACTGCAGCTTATCCTAATTCAAATGCCAAATATCCGCGTTTGATAGCTAAGCAATCCAAAGGAAATCACAATAATCACCAGCAATCTACTTTCTGGCAACGTAGCGGAGCATTTTTCCGCCTGAAAAACATCGAAGTTGGTTATACCTATCGATTCGCCCGAGTTTATTTGTCGGGACGAAACATGTTTACCGTAAGTAGTTTTGATTATTGGGATCCTGAACTTGGAGGAATCGACGGAAGCAACGGCTTCAATAGTTCGCAGGCTCGCGGTCTGAAATATCCAACGTTGCGAGTTATATCCGCAGGATTACAGTTTACATTCTAAACAAGAGATGATTTAGTGTTTAAAACAATTAAAATTCAAGATATGAAAAATATAATCTCATTATTATGTTTGACCTTTATGCTTGGCCTTGCAAGCTGCAATATGCTCGACGTGGTGCCGGACGATACGGCAACACTGGCCGACGCTTTTAAGGACGAGGATAAGGCAGAGGGATTTCTCTTTACCTGTTATAGTTATCAGTACGATCCGCGTAATTTCCGTACTGTGCCGGGCAGAGCTACTACCGACGAAATGGTGGCCGAATCGCGCTGGGGCGCGCAGTGGTTCCCGTTTAAGCAATACAATGAAAACGTGATAGGTTCTTCGTTTTCGATGGGAACAGGGCTTTACGACTGGCGCGACATCTGGCTCGACGGCTATCAGGCTATACGTCAGTGCTATATTTTCCTCGAAAATATCGACGCCGTTGTACCGAAAACCACTCCGTCCAATGTTTATGAACCGCTCAAACAGCAGTGGAAAGGCGAAGCTTACTTTCTTGTGGCTTATTATCACCATCTGATATTCCAGAACTACGGTCCCATTGTGCTTGTGGAAGCCGCCGACGCTTTGCAACGTCCGCGATCGAGCGTGGACGACTGTGTCGATAAAATAGCCGGATGGTACGATCTTGCTACAAACATGCTTCCTCCGTCCACTACGGCAGCTAACTACGGACGTGCAAACGCAACGATAGCAAAAGCAATGAAAGCCAAACTGCTGCTCTACGCTGCCAGCCCGCTCTTCAACGGCGACCCGGAAGGAGTCTTTGCTAATGCTAAAGACGAGTTTAAAAGTCTGGTAAATACCGTCCGCGATGTTACCAATTCCAGATGGAATCGCGCACTTGAGGCAATCGACGAGGCAATTACGGCAGCACAAGCGCAGAACAAAAGGCTGTACACTTACAACGGCCCCGACCCTGTTACTCAAACAGCAGTTACCGACCCGCAACGCAAAGCTTATCTTAATCTGCGCAATCTGTTGATTGATAAATGGAACTCGGAAATTATCTGGGGATATGCAGGAACGTCAAGAGTAGATGGCGACGAGTGGGAACGCCACGTTGCACCGAGAGGACTGGGTACTCGCAGAAATGATGTAGCCAATCCCGTAGGAGGCCTGTCTCCTTCGCTGGCAACTGTCAAGATTTTCTATTCGGCCAATGGACTGCCTCTCGAAAGCGATCCGGCAAGGGGATATCCATGGACTTCGGAGGGACGTATGACTATCCCCTCAGGCGATAGTACATGCAATCTGCATCGAAACCGCGAACAGCGATTCTACGCTGCTATAGGTTTCGACAAGGGAATATTCGAGTATGACGGATGGAAAGAATTTACCCTTAATCTTAAGCGTAGCATAGATGCTAACGATCTCTACGTACAGGGATTACGTGTTGGAGGTACCGGCGCAGAAAGCGACTTGCAATCGGCTATACAAAATCAGGACAGAATGGAAACCGGTTATGCTATCAAAAAGAACATCAACCCAAACAGTCAATGTAATTCAAGTACTTGGACTGCTTCTGAAACGGTGTTTCCGGTGATGCGCCTTGCTGACCTCTATCTTGCATACGCCGAAGCCTGTGCCGAAGCCAACGGTAGCCTCGACGCCAAAGCTAAAGAATACATCAAGGAAATTCACAACCGAGCAGGACTCGATGGTAATAACTTCTACTATAAAGACTATACGGGTCAGGCGCTGGTGGACGCAGTGCGTCGCGAACGCATGATTGAACTGATCTTCGAATCGGCATGGCACTACGACTTGCGCCGGTGGGAAATTGCCGAAAAGTGGCATAATGGTCAATTGTGGACAAACACCGGATACTCGGAACGAGATGGTATGTGGGGCTTGAATATCACAGGCCGCGATGCTGCAACTTTTTATAGGGAAGTGAGTGGTGTTACCAGCGGAATGTCCACGCCTTATCGTTTCGAAAAACGTATGTATTTGATGCCGATTGCTATCAATCATATCAATATAAACGATATGTTAGTTCAAAATCCAGGGTATTAATCAAATTAAAAATAATACAGATGAAAAGAATATTATATCTCGCAACAGCAGTTCTTTTACTTGCTTTTGCTTCTTGTAAGGACGATTCGGGTGTGGCGCCGCAAGCTTTTTCGGAACTTTCATATTCTTCGGATTACGGGGCGGTGATAATCACCTACAAAGTACCTGTCGATTCGAATTTTTACTACGTGGACGTGGACTGGACCGACGCCGCCAAAAAGCCTCGACGTGTGCAGGCTTCGGTGTATGCCGCCGACGCAGTTACCAAAAAGGTAGATGTAACATGCGACGGCTTTTCCGATACCCACGACTATGTTTTTACTCTGACTCCCTACAGTTTCGACGGTACGCCGGGGCAATCGCAGTCCATAACAGGACACGCCCTGCCGCCGGCTTACGAGGCTGTGCTGGAAACAATTGAAGTAAGCCCAGGCCTGCACGGAGCAGTAGTTACATGGACTAACGCTACCGGTAAAAATATCCAGATAGAAGTTCGCTATACCGAAGGTACGCAGCAGGTTAGTAAAACATTCAACGCACCTGGCGAACAAACCGACGGACAAGCTGTGATTCAGGGACTCGCTCCCGGAAACCAGCAATTTGTCGTCCTTACAAAGGATTCTTACAACAACGTTTCGGAGGAAAAATCGGCAAGCGTAACCGTAATTGCAGACCTGGCAGGAGAAGCGCTGCTCGACAGAAATATCTGGTCGGTTCCGGGCTATAACCCTGCCAGCAACAATGCAACGATAGGCTACAGCTCGCAGGCAGTCAACGACAATGGAGAGGTAGTGCATCTGTTCGACGACAATCTTAATTCTTTCTGGCATTCGAGCTGGAGCAATCCCGATCTGGATTATCCTCACTGGCTTATCATAGATTTGGGCAGAGAACAAACCATAAGTCGCGTCGAAATGTGCAAAAGGCAAGGCTCCAACACAAGCATGCAAAAGGGCTATCAATTACAGACATGCACCACGGCAGGAACCAATTATCCCGCCAATAACGTCAATCCAACCTGGACGTGGACAGAGCAGGGTACCTTCAGTTTCGACCCAACTATCAACGATATGCAGTCGGTACATGTAGTAGCAACACCTCGCGCACAATATCTCAGAATCTATTTTCCGAGCAGCGCTAAAGGCACAAGCAAATACGCTATGGTTGGCGAACTAAAAGTTTATGGTAAAGACTAAAAAACGAGCTTAATTATTTAAAAAAATTGCGGCTGAATAGCCGCAATTTTTTTTTTGGAAACAAGAAAGCAGAAAGCAGAAAGCAGAAAGCAGAAAGCAGAAAGCAGAAAGCAGAAAGCAGAAAGCAGAAAGCAGAAAGCAGAAAGCAGAAAGCAGAAAGC
>JAITGD010000129.1 GCA_031280885.1 Prevotellaceae bacterium
CGCAACGAAAAAGCCATGATTATTCCTGCGAATCCGATTTATGCTGAAGTCATTGCAAGGACTTTGTCATTTAACTGTCAGGACGAAATTCTGCTGATGAAACCCGATTTCGAGATACCGCGCTATCTAAAAAACGGACGTATCGACATGGATTTTCTGATGCGTGATTTTCAGCAGTTTTGGCGCGATAACAGCGAAATTTTAACAAAACGCTTTACATACGTCGAAGCCGCTCCGCACCTTACAATGATGGCTTTTCTGCAACGTGTGGTAAACGGCGGAGGACAAATTCACCGCGACATGGCTGCCGGAACCGGTCGGCTCGATCTATGTCTGGTTTATGAAAACGAAAAATATCCCATAGAACTAAAAATCCGCTACGACACAAAAACTTTAGAAAAAGGCTTGGAGCAGACCGCCCGTTACATGGAATCCTACGGATGCAACAAAGGTTGGCTCGCAATTTTCGACCGCCGCAAAACAGTGAGCTGGGACGACAAACTAACTATGGAAGACATAGTTGTCGATGGAAAAGAAATTACAGTCGTAGGGCTGTGAATAGGAGAGATTCAGGAATCCAAGAGCCAAGACGCTGCGCAATCAATTCTTAATTCTTAATTGATTGCGCAGCTGTCTTGGCTCTTGGTTCTTGAAATCCTGAATCTCTCTTAATCCGCAATTAGACACAATAATCTATTCCGACAGCTATGTTTTGGGTGCTGCGGTCGTAGATTCGCTCGAAATTATCGGCGTTTACTTTGAATTTATCGTAAATCGTGGCAAGAGCGCCGATGTTTACTGTCAAATTATTACAGATTTTATAAGCTGCTCCCAGCCCCATACTGTAATTGCTCAGCGAGTGCGAAATGTCGCTTTGGTATCTGCCATAAACATCCGAAGGATACACCAAAGTAAATTGATAACCAAGGCTAAGCAACAGTTTCTCAGAAGCTTTCCATTCGGCGCCGGCCATTATTTCCCGAGTATTTTTTTCGATAAAATTCATTTTATTGAATTTTGTCTGTCCTGCTGAATTCCAGCTTTCCATGTTCGACTGTTTATCGAAATATTGCAAGTAGGTGAACGACATTTTTACCTGTGGCACAATGTCGTATCCCAGCCCTATGGACAGCACAGCGGGAACGTCGGCGCGGAGTTCGAGTCCATCGGGAAACATGTTCGACACATCGCTGGCCGTGTTATTTTTCACAGTAATGCTGGTGTTAAATTCGTATTTCACACCCAGATCAAGAGCGCCGAGCCGCAGATGTGCGCCGATTACGGGCGTAAATCCCGTGCCTTTTTGTTTCACATCGAGCCTTTGATCAGCTACTTGTGTGGCTATAGCAGCCATTTGCGCTGCCGCTGCCGCCTGACCAATAGAGCTGAAATATGCGCTTGCGGCTGAGAAAAAGGGTTGTGCAGGAACCATTCCTCCGGTAAAAGCGGGCGGAAAACGCGGATCGATCTGTACATTAGTCAAATGACCTTCGTATTTATTATTGGTCATCAACATGCGGAGGCCGCCGTAAACGCCAAGCACTTCGCCGATTTTGTAGGTTACGCCGGCCTGAACTCCATAAGAAATCGAAGTTCCGTCGAGGCTCGATTGCAGCGAATATCTTGAAACAGGGATACCTGCGGCGGTCAGCGAAGCAGGAAGCATCGACAGAGGCGATTCTATCATTGGCAAGCCTTCGTCGAATTTTACGCTACCGCCTCCGGCTGTGGGATTGAATCCCAGAGAAATAGTCCAGTCGCCGGTTTTGTATGCGGCATACAGCGAGGGAAAAAACGGAACTTGCAGACTGCCTTTAAATTCCGAATGGTTGAGCGCAGGATTGGCGTCGCTTATAGTGCGGCTTTGCCAAACAAATTGATTGCTGAACGAGAGTGTAAAACCATCGGCAAAAGCCATTGCTCCGGCCGGATTGTAAAACACAGCGTCGGCTCCGGTGGATGCTCCGCGCGCCAGCATACGGATGTAGGCCGCGCTTTGGTTTTGATTAGTAACAAGTCCGCCGGCAATGGCCGACAAATATAAGGCGCACAGTGCGCAAGATAAAATGAGTTTTCTCATACAAATGAATTATTATTATTGAATATTATCAAGCAATTAGCCATAAGCACGGGGCTTACGGCTAATCATTTATTTGATTTACTGATGTTTACTTACAGCCAAGCGTTTTTATTGCAGTGTCGGCTAAGCCTTTGATTTGAGGATCGCTCTTTACTTTTTTAAAGTATTCGCAAGCCTTGGCTTTATTAGTTGCTTGAAGCGAGGCGCCCAATTGGTAATTTGCAAGATCTATCAACTTCAATGCGTTAGAAGATTCTTTGTACTCTATGGATTTTTCAGCATTTTTAATTACATCGTTCCACTTTTTGGTTTTTTGAGCAGCGGCGGCATCCTTCAAGTAAATCTGGGATAATTGATTGGTAGCTTGAGTCTCTACGCTTGCATTGTTTGCGCCTTTGGCTACTGTTACAGCTTTTTCAAACGTCTTTATGGCCTTGGCGTTGTCGCTCAGTTTCATCTGCGCCACTCCTTTTATGAGATATGCTTGCGGATTGGCCGAATCGGCTTCAATTGTTTTATCGACAGATACAATTGCTTCTGCGTTTTTACCTTCGTCGAGCAACTGACTTGCTTGTCCCAGATAAGCCATTGGGATGTTTTCCAATGCGTCGGCAGCAACTTCGGTGTTGTTGAATTTTTTGGCAACTTCGGCAGCTTCCTTGAAGTCGTCAATTGCTTCGACGAATTGTTTGTTAGACAGTTTCGACTTAGCCTTTGCGGAATATGCCTGAGGGATAAGCTTTTCTAAATTTGCTTTCACCTCTTCGCTTCCTTCGGGCGAGGAAGCAACCAGCGCGTACGCTTCGTTGATTTTGGCAATGGCTTCATCGTAATTTTTTGATTCCAAGCCAGCGATACCCTGGTTAAATAATTCTATCGCCTTGTTAACTTCTTCTTGAGCTTCGGCGGCGAAACCGAAAAATCCCGCTAAAGCGAGCGTCATCACAACTTTTATTATTCTTTTCATACTTATAAATTATTAATAATTAGTTTGTTTTGTTTACGTTTCCTTTATTTCAAAAACCGTATCAAGTTATCAACTTGGGGTCAAAATTAGATAAAATAATTAAACAACGAATTATCCAAGTTCCAGACTTGCGATTTGCTCTTCTATGGCTTTGATTTTGGTCTCGGCGTCGGCAAGTTTCTTACGCTCGACGTCCACCACTTGTGCCGGCGCTCCGGAAACGAATTTTTCGTTGCTCAATTTTCTGTTTACGCTGTCGCGAAATCCTTGAAAATATTGCAACTCGCTTTTTAGTTTCTTCAATTCATCTTCGACATTCAGCAGATTTCCGAGTGGTACGAAAAATTCGGTTACTCCAAGCATAAACGAGCTTGCTGCGCCTTCGGGTCTAAGTTCAACACGCTTCACTTCGGATAAATTCACCGCACGCGATAGAACGCAAATCAGCGAATCGTCGAAATGGCCTTTGATATAAAGTTCGAGCGCGGTTTTATGCGGTATGTTTTTATCTTTACGGATGTTGCGCACTTCCGAAACGCAGTTCATAGCCTGTTCAAAGGCTTCGATTTTTGTTTCATCGAAAGCTGTAGCTTCGGGTTGTCGGCACATCATTATGCTTTCGCCCGATTTGCGCTGGTCGAGATGAAGCCATATTTCCTCAGTGATGAATGGCATAAATGGATGCAAGAGCTTGAGCATCTTGTCAAAAAACCTAAGCGATGAGCGGTAGCTTTCTTCGTCGATAGGCGAGCCAAAATCGGGTTTTATCAGTTCGAGGTACCGTCCGCAGAAATCATCCCAAAATAATTTATAGAGAGCCATCAGCGCTTCGGATATTCTGTATTTACGAAAATCGTCGGCAACTTCGGCGATGGTTTTGTTAAGCAACATTTCGAACCATTCGACAGCTTTGAGGGCGTGCTGCGGCTGCGGGCGGTCGCTTGTTTGCCAGCTTTTTACCAGACGGAAGGCGTTCCATATCTTGTTGCAGAAATTTCGTCCTTGTTCCACTTGCGATTCGTCGAAAAGAATGTCGTTTCCTGCAGCCGAACATAGCAACATTCCCATGCGCACTCCGTCGGCGCTGTATTTGGCTATCAAACTTAGAGGATCGGGCGAGTTTCCTAAGGATTTACTCATTTTTCGTCCGAGTTTATCGCGTACAATTCCCGTTAGATAAACCGTGCTGAAGGGTTTTTTGCCTCTAAATTCGTGTCCGGCCATTATCATTCGGGCTACCCAGAAGAAAAGTATTTCCGGAGCGGTAATAAGGTCATCCGTAGGATAATAATAGTTTAAATCGCGATTGCCTTTTTTCTGCGGATCGGCAAATACTGAGGGGTCAAAGACCGAAATCGGCCATAACCATGATGAAAACCAAGTATCCACCACGTCTTCGTCCTGTTTGAGCATGTCGGCTCGTATTCCCGAGCAGTCGATTCCGGCAGATTCGGCTGCGGATAGCGCTTCTTGGGCGGTTTTGCCTACTTCGAGGAAGGTTCCATCGGCCTTGTACCATGCAGGAATGCGTTGTCCCCACCACAGTTGGCGCGAGATGCACCAATCGCGCACGTTTTCCATCCAGTGGCGGTATGTATTTTTAAATTTATCGGGGATTAGTTTTATGCTCTCGTCGATCACGTCTTTGAGTGCCGGCGCCGCCAGCTCTTCCATCTTCAGGAACCATTGCAGCGAGAGGCGCGGCTCGATTACCGCGTCGGTACGTTCCGAGAATCCTACGGAACTTTTGTAATCTTCGGTTTTTGACAGCCTTCCGGCTTCTTCGAGCATTCGGACGATTTTTTTTCGTGCGACGAAGCGATCTTCTCCCGTCAAGATTTGCGCGGCGGAGTTCAGCGTGCCGTCGTCGTTCAGGATGTCGATTACCGGAAGTTTGTGTTTCAGCCCGATTTCGTAGTCATTCAGGTCGTGCGCCGGAGTGATTTTCAGACATCCCGTGCCGAAATCTCGCGTAACGTATTCGTCGAGAATTATCGGTATTTTGCGGTCGATGAGCGGTATCAGCACGTATTTGCCGTGCAGCGCCGAGTATCTTTCGTCGTCGGGATGTACGCAGATTGCTACGTCGGCCATTATGGTTTCCGGACGAGTGGTGGCCACAATGACTTCGCCCGCGCCGTCGCTCAGAGGATACGAGAGATAATACAGCTTGGAATCGACCTCTTTACGGATAACTTCTTCGTCGGATACGGCTGTTTTTCCCGCCGGATCCCAATTGACCATGCGAACTCCGCGATAGATCAGTCCTCGACGATATAGATGGATGAAGGCGTCGATAACTGCTTGCGACATTTCAGGATCCATCGTAAATCGGGTACGGCTCCAATCGCATGAAGCGCCGAGTTTTTTTAATTGTTCAAGGATGATTCCTCCGTGCTTTTCTTTCCATTCCCAGGCGTGTTTCAGAAATTCGTCGCGGGTAAGCGAGGCCTTATCGATGCCTTGCTCCTTGAGTTTAGCCACCACTTTGGCTTCGGTAGCAATTGATGCGTGGTCGGTTCCCGGCACCCAGCAGGCGTTTTTGCCTATCATTCGAGCGCGCCGCACCAGCACGTCCTGGATAGTGTTGTTCAACATGTGTCCCATGTGCAATACGCCGGTAACATTAGGCGGAGGAATCACGATGCAATATGCTTCGCGTTCATCGGGAGTCGAGCGGAAAAGCCCGTTTTCGAGCCAGTAAGCGTACAATTTGTCTTCTACTTCCGAAGGATTGTACTTTGCAGGAAGTTCGTTCATGTGTCCGAAAATTTTAAGCCGCAAAGATAAAGGATTCATATAATATCGGCAGTGAGACATGAAAAAACGTCGCTGTTCTTCAATCGCGTTACCCCGCGTCGCAAACGGAACGTTATAGCAAGTCTTTTTTATTCGACAAACAAATGAAATACGGCAAGGAAATACCCCCCAAGTTTTATGTAAATCATAAAATCCGATTTTACGATTTGCATAAAACTTATACCTTTGTCGGAAATTTTAGAGTCATGGTATCACGAATAATCACAGAGAAAATTAAATTTCTTGCAACAAAATACCCTGTTGTAACACTCACGGGGACAAGACAATGCGGCAAATCGACCTTGTTGAAATCGACATTCCCCGATTATCGTTACGTGAGTTTGGAAGATTTGGACTTGCGGATGATGGTAAAAGACGACCCACGCGGTTTCCTGACGAACTTCGGAGCTAAAACCATTATCGACGAAGCTCAATATGTACCCGAACTATTTTCGTATATTCAGACAAAAATTGACGCCGAAAATGAAACAGGAACATACATTTTGTCAGGTTCGCACAATTTTTTGCTGCTGCAAAATATCTCGCAAAGTCTGGCAGGCAGAACGGCAATACTGAAACTTGCCCCTTTTTCCATTCCAGAGTTGAAAAATGCCGGACTTTTGCCCGACAACATAAATGAATGGTTGCTTACGGGCGGCTATCCGCGCATTTACGACAGGCAAATTGCGCCCACAGATTTCTATCCGCATTACATTCAAACTTATATCGACCGCGATATTCGCACGATTCGTGAAATCTCCAACCTGTCGCGGTTTGTGCGGTTTTTAAAATTATGTGCAGCAAGGATTGGGCAACTGCTCAACCTTTCCTCTTTGGCAAACGAAGCAGAAATTACCGTGCCTACGGCAAATACCTGGCTTTCGCTCTTGGAAAGCAGTTATGTGATTTTTTTGTTAAAACCCTATCACAACAATTTCAACAAACGCCTGATAAAGTCGCCAAAACTCTATTTTTATGACACGGGGCTGGTTTCTTCTTTGCTTGGCTTGGAAAATGCTGCGCAACTTTCAACTCACTATTTGCGAGGCGAAATTTTTGAAAATATGATTATTGCAGAAACCGTAAAAAAATATTTCTTTGAAGGCAAAGAACCTCAAATTTACTTTTGGCGCGACAACAATAACAATGAAGTTGATTTATTGCTCGAAACAAGCACAAAGTTGCAAGCCATCGAAATAAAATCTTCAGCCACAATGAAAAACGACTTTTTCAAAGGACTTGAAACCTTTCAGTCAATCAGCGGTATCGAGCCCGAAAATTCGTTTGTAGTCTATGGAGGCGAAATCGATTATACAGCAAAAAAAGGAAAATTTGTTTCTTGGAAAAATATGAGCGAAATTTTCGGAGGATAAAATTTAGATTTACTATATGTCAAAAATAACGAAAGAAGCTGCATTAGAGTATCATGCACAGGGAAAGCCCGGAAAAATAGAAGTTGTTCCGACCAAGCCGCACAGCAGCGCGGCCGATTTATCGCTGGCCTATTCGCCCGGAGTGGCGGAACCCTGTTTGGAAATCGAAAAAAACCGCGAAGCAGCATACGACTACACATCGAAAGGAAATCTGGTAGCCGTAATTTCCAATGGAACAGCAGTTCTCGGCCTGGGCGACATCGGCGCTCTGGCCGGCAAACCTGTGATGGAAGGAAAAGGATTGCTATTCAAAGTTTTTGCAGGAATCGATGTATTCGACATCGAAATAAATGAAAAAGATCCGGAACGTTTTATACAGACGGTCAAAGCTATAGCCCCGACTTTCGGAGGAATCAATCTGGAAGACATCAAAGCGCCGGAATGTTTCGAAATAGAAACTCGACTTAAAGCCGAACTTGATATTCCGGTGATGCACGACGACCAGCACGGAACCGCCATAATCTCGTCGGCAGGACTGCTGAATGCCCTGGAATTGAACGGGAAAAAAGCCGACGACATACGACTTGTGGTGAACGGCGCAGGAGCTGCAGCCGTTTCGTGCACAAATCTGTACATGTCGCTGGGCGTGAGAAAGGAAAACATAGTGATGTGCGACAGCAAAGGCGTGATTTCGACGCGACGCAAAGACCTTAACGAAGCAAAAAAACACTTCGCTACCGACCGCGAAATCAGCACCCTGGCCGAAGCAATGCAGGGAGCCGACGTTTTTCTGGGACTTTCGGTAGCCGACGTCATCACGCCGGAAATGATACGCAGCATGAACCACGACCCTGTGGTTTTCGCGCTGGCCAATCCGAACCCCGAAATTGCCTACGAAAAAGCAATCGCCTCGCGTCCCGATTTGATTTTCGCCACCGGACGCTCCGACTATCCAAACCAAATCAACAACGTGCTTGGATTTCCGTACATCTTTCGCGGCGCTCTGGACGTGAGGGCGAAAAGCATCAACGAAGAGATGAAACTTGCAGCCGTGCGAGCTATAGCAGCGCTGGCCAAGCAGCCCGTTCCCGATGTGGTCAATGCGGCCTACGGAATGAATCGCTTGTCGTTCGGACGGGAATATCTCATCCCCAAACCGCTCGATTCACGGCTTTTGACCTGGGTTTCGCCGGCAGTGGCACGGGCGGCAATCGAATCGGGAGTGGCACGAAAAAAAATCGACGATTGGAAGAAATACGAAGTCTCGCTCAACAAATTGATGGGCTACGACAATCAACTAATCAGGCAGTTCACCGACATGGCGCGGCGCAATCCGAAGAGAGTAGTCTTTGCCGAAGGCAGCCACGAAAACATGCTGAAAGCAGCAGCGGCGGCTCGCGACGAAGGTATTTGCCATCCGATTCTTCTGGGAAACGAAGAACGAATTGCAAAACTTGCCGCCGAATGTCGTCTCGATTTGGATGGAATAGAAATCGTAAACCTACGCCACGACCGTGAAGATGAGCGCCGAAGACGCTACGCACGAATCCTGGCCGAAAAACGAGCGCGCGAAGGAGCAAGCTTCGACGAAGCCCTCGACAAAATGTTCGAAAGAAACTATTTCGGAATGATGATGGTGGAAACAGGCGAAGCCGACGCCTTCATCACCGGCGTATATACCAAGTACTCAAACACTCTCAAGGTTGCCAAAGAAGTGATTGGAATACGCGAAGGCTTTCGCAATTTCGCCTCCATTCACATACTTTCGGGCAAACGCGGGACGCTCTTTCTGGCCGATACGCTCATCAACCGCTATCCCTCGACGGAGGTTCTGATAGACGTGGCTAAGCTTACAAAAGAGGCAGTTACCTTCTTTGCCCGAGAGCCGGTGATGGCCATGCTGTCGTATTCAAATTTCGGCGCCGACCCCGAAGGAAGCCCCGCCAGCGTACACGAAGCCGTCCGCGCGATGCAGGAAGAATTTCCCGACCTGGCCATCGACGGAGAAATGCAGGTCAATTTCGCTCTTGATAAACAACTGCGCGACCGCAAATATCCATTCAGCCGTCTCTTCGGACGAGAGGTTAATACGCTGATATTCCCGAATCTTACCTCAGCAAATATCTCCCAAAAACTTCTTCAGGAAATGGGGCTTGGCGAGATGATCGGCCCCTTCCAAATCGGCCTCAACAAACCGATACATTTTACCGACATCGAAAGCTCTGTGCGAGACATCGTAAATATCACAACCGTAGCTGTGATAGACGCAATAGTAAACGGAAAAACGGGATACCTTGCGGTGTAGATTTTTGGACTTTTGGGCGGTTGGACTTTTGGGCGGTTGGACTTTTGGACTTTTGGACGGTTAGACCCTAATTAACAGTCTAAAAGCCCAAAAGTCCAACCGTCCAACCGTCCAACCGTCTAAAAGTCTAAGGTGTCCAAAAATAAAGTCGTCCAAAAGTCTAAAGGTCTAAAAGTCTATAATAAAGTGTCTAAAAATACAAAAAAATGTCTAAAAATCTAAATGTCCAAATGTCCAAAAATCTAACAGTCCAAAAGTCTAAAAATCTAAGGACTATGAATAGCTTTGGGTTCGATGTTCGGGCGCTATACTTTGCCGCGCCAAGAACGTCCGAAGAAGCAAAAATGGCGGCATCCGAAGCCAAAGAGTTAAACTGCCCCGTGCTGGCGCTGGGCGGCGGTAGTAATGTTCTGTTTACGCGCGATTATCAGGGACTTGTGCTGCACCCTTGCATCGATGGAATCGTTGTGATGGACGAAGATGAAGAATGTTGTCGGATAGCTGTCGGCGCCGGCGTTGTGTGGGATAATCTGGTGGCTTACACTGTGGAACGCGGACTTGGCGGGCTGGAGAATCTTTCGCTCATCCCCGGCAGCACGGGGGCCGCACCGGTGCAAAATATCGGAGCATACGGAGCCGAAGCAAAAGATGCGGTCGATAGCGTGGAAGGCTTTTATCTTGATGATTTATCGGACTTTACGCTGGATAAAGAAAGCTGCCGATTTGCTTATCGCGACAGTATTTTCAAGCGCGAATTGAAGGGTAAAATTCTGATAACCCGTGTGGTGTTCCGCCTGAGCAAGCGTCCTGCGTATTCGCTTTCGTATGGCAATCTGGACGAGGAGATTAGGAAATATGGCGAGCCGAATCTCGACCGTATCCGTCGGGCGGTTATTGAGATTCGTCGGCGCAAGTTGCCCGACCCCGCCGAGCTGGGAAACGCCGGTTCGTTCTTCAAAAATCCGACGGTGGACGCGGTCAAAGCCAATGAGTTGCGCGCCATGTATCCTGATATGCCGATTTTTCCATCGGCAGAGGGGAGAATGAAACTTGCTGCCGGAAAATTAATTGAAATCTGCGGATTCAAGGGTGCGCGACACGGCAACGTGGGCGTACACGAGCATCAGGCTCTGGTGCTGGTCAATCGCGGCGGTGGAACTCCTGCGGAATTGCTCGAACTCTCGGACAAAATCCGTAAAGCCGTACACGATAAATTCGGCGTGGATATAGAACCTGAAGTGAATGTGATTTAGTTATACTTTGTTATACAATGGTTATGCAGTGGTTACACATGGTTATACTTTGTTATACAATAGTTATTATTTGTTATACAATTGTTCGGCTTTCGTGCCATTGTATAACAAGGAATAACTATTGTATAACAAAGTATAACCATAATGTTTGGATGGCGGCGCGATATGCAAGATTTTATCGCCACAACCTGTGGGAGAAAATCCACGCGCAAGATTTTATCGCCAAAATGTTTGGCAAGGAATCCACGCACGTGGTTTTTATGCCACAACGTTTGGCGATAAATCCACACGCGGGATTTTTATGCCACAACGTGTGGCGATAAATCCGCAAGCAGGGTTTTGGCGCCACAACGTTTGGCGATAAATCTGTAAACAAGGGCTTCGTCAAAAAAGATTAAGATGTCAAAAAAGGTAGAAGTCTAAACGTCCAAAGAAAATTGAGAGCGTAAAAATCCAAGCGTCTAACAGTCTAAATGTCTAACAGTCCAAAAGTCAAAAAATCAAAGCGTCTAACAGTCTAAATGTCAAACAGTCCATCAGAAGTCATGGCGTCCAAAGAAAATTGAGAGCGTAAAAATCCAAGCGTCCAAAGGTCTAACAGTCTAACAGTCCAAAAGTCCAAAAGTCAAAGCGTTTAACAGTTCAAAAGTCAAAAAATCCAAATGTCAAAAAAAACATTACTTTTGTGCGTGCGTATTTCGATTCGTGTGGACGTTTCGGAGGCGCTTTTTAATTGATCCATCGAGCCATGAGAAAATTTAAAATGTTTGGATATTCGATTTCGATGGTCTTGTTGTTCGCAAATTCGGCGGCTGGGCAAGGCGGTTTAAGCATCGACGAATGTCAGCAAAAAGCGAGGGCAAATTATCCCGACGTCAAGCAATACGGCCTTCTTGAGCTGTCGGCGAGGTATGATTTGTCGAGCCTATCGAAGCTTTATTTGCCGCAGGTTTCGTTCAACGCTCAGGCAAGTTATCAGTCGGACGTTGTGCGTGTTCCTATTGATATTCCGGGGGTTGATATTCCGTCGCAGAGCCGCGAGCAGTATCGTGCGACGCTTGACGTGTCGCAAACGCTGTGGGATGGCGGCTCGGTTGCTTCGCAGAGGAGATTGACGGCGCTGTCGAATGAACTTGACAAAGAGGGCGTTGATGTTGCGCTTTATGCTCTTCGCGAGCGTGTTAATAATTTGTTTTTCGGGATTTTGATGCTCGGCGAACAGCTGAAACAGCTTGATATTCTGAATGACGATTTACAAAACGGCCATCGGATGGTGGAGGCTTTTGTGAGGAGCGGGACTGCGATGCAGTCGGACGCCGATGCGGTTCGCGTTGAGATTCTGAACACTATGCAGCGGAAAGCGGAGTTGTTGTCGGCGCGCGCGGCGTATCTTGAGATGCTGTCGGCGATGACGGGCGCGAAAATCGATACTTCGACGGTTTTCGTTAAGCCTGTGGATGTTATGGTCGATCGTGTGGCTGCTCTTGCTCGTCCCGAGCTTGCTCTTTTCGACCGTCAGCTTGCTCTTTTTGACGCTCGACAGGATGCTGTCGCCGCGAAGAATATGCCTCGAATATCTCTCTTTCTGCAAGGAGGATACGGTAAACCGGGCTTGAATATGCTGTCGGATAAATTCGATTTTTTTGCTCTCGGCGGATTGAGGCTGACGTGGAATTTCGGGGGGCTATATACTCGTAAGAATGAGCTTGGTGCGATTGCTGCGGGACGAAATCTGACGGATGTGCGTCGCGAAACTTTTGTTTTCAATGTCGAGTTGCAATCGTCGAAGTTGTATGGCGAAATCGAAAAAGCTCGCCGTCTGATTGAGCTTGACGATGAGATAATAAGTCTGCGCGCCGAGGTGAAAAAGGCTTCGGAGAGCAAATATCGTAACGGGGTTTATACTGTGAACGATTTGCTGCGCGACATCAATGCCGAAAGTTTGGCTCGTCAGGCGAAAATCGTTCACGAAATACGGTATCTGCATGATGCGTACAATTTTAGAGCTACGCGCGGAATGGATTGATAATTTCTATTGATTTTTGAACTTTATAATTTTACATCGAAAAAAATTTGCAAAATGAAACGATTGACATTTATTGAGATAGGTGTGTTTTTAACGCTCGTTCTTGCACTCGCGGCTTGCCGTGGTAACAAGTTCGAGCATGATGCTTCGGGAACTTTCGAGGCTACGGAGGTGATTGTCGCGGCGGAGACGTCGGGCAAAATCGAAGAGTTGAATCTTTTGGAAGGCAGCGTTTTGCGAAAAGGCGAGTGCGTGGGTTATATCGACAGCGTGCAGCTGTATCTCGAGAAGTTGCAGCTTCTTCAGGCTCGTAAAACGGTGGAGGCTCGCAAACCCGACGTCAATTTGCAAATTGCGGCAACGAGGTCGCAAATCGAAAAGGCGCGTCTGGAAAAAGGACGGGTCGAAAGCCTTTTCAAGGACGGCGCTGCTACTCAAAAACAGCGCGACGATGCAGAATCGGCTTTGCAAGTACTTGAAGGTACTCTGAATGCGCAAATTAATTCGCTGCGTATTTCGGTTAATAGTCTGAGTGAGGAGAGTTCGACTTTCGATATTAGAATTGCGCAAATCGACGACCGACTGTCGAAATGCCGCATAATGAATCCAATAGACGGAACGGTGCTGAGTAAATACGCGGAAGCCAGCGAGGTGGCCGTCCCCGGAAAACCGCTGTACAAAATAGCCGATACGAAAAATTTGTTCCTGCGGGCATACATCGTTGCAAGCCAGCTGGATAAAATCAAGATCGGACAGTCTGTAAGCGTGTCGATAGCACTGTCGGAGGGGAAGGAGCAAAAATATTCCGGAACAGTGTCCTGGATTTCCGACAAGGCCGAATTTACTCCTAAAACAATACAAACCAGAGACGAACGTCAGAATCTGGTTTACGCCGTAAAAGTGTCGGTAATAAATACCGACGGAGTAATCAAAATTGGAATGTACGGAGAAATGGATCTGATTTGATTGAAAAACAATATATTATATGACTACTGAAGATAAACTCTTGACCGTAAAAGAAGCCAGCGAATGGGCAAGCAATTATACGGGGAAAAATGTAACACAGGCAAATATTTCATATTTGATTCAGTATGGACGGGTGCGGAAAATCGGAGAGAATGGGACTACGCAAGTGGCTGTAAACGATTTGCAAAACTATTACAAATCCTACAACGGCTCACGGGAAACTTATTTTAAAGAAAATCTTGGCGACGATTTGAATTGGGCATTGTCGTTTGAGCAATACAAAGAGGCGGAAACTACCAAACACGTTCACCGTCTGCACCCTTACAAAGGAAA
>JAITGD010000191.1 GCA_031280885.1 Prevotellaceae bacterium
AAATTGCCGATAGTACCTGCGCCTGTCCAGAGGTTTGTCCAAGTGCCTGAGCCGTTGTAACTGTCGGGCGTAAGCCATGCTGCCCAAATGTAATTGGGATTACTTACGCCGCCGGGCGTTTGTTGCGCCTTGGCATTTTGCTGTGCGGCAAAGATAAAAATTGCCGAAAAAATCAGAGAAGAGGTAAATTTGTTCATGATGATTTTCTTTTTCGAATAACTGTTTTGGATTTTAGTTTGTTATACTGACGGTTATGTCAAATCATATAGATATTCTACTGTTATATGCGATAAAGGAGTGATAAGGATGAAACAAAGAATCGCGTCGGAAAGACGAGACTTTTGATGGTTCGGAAAAACAGGACATAAAGCCCAAGTTTTCTTTCTTTTTACTGATAATGTTTCCCGCAGGATGAACATTTTCTACGATTTTCATGTTACTTATACGTATTTGTAATTAAAAACACATTATTCTTTGATGTTTCGTAATCGACAGATGCGATCATCTCGGGATTTACTTGACGACAGGATTACCGAAAAGTTAAAAAGTGTTAAGTCGCGTCATCCCTCGTAAGGCCTATAATCTCATGTATTCATCATTTTCCTGCCAATAAAAGCCCGATTTAAGATAAAAATTGATTACAAAACTTCAAAGAACCTTGTTATAAAATAATACATTATAAGCCGTACCCAAGGATCCGCTTTATTTTAACTTTAAGCTCCGCAAAAGTAATCAAAATTATAATACGCTTACAAATCTTAATAAAATTTAACAAACGGAAGCAGGATTTCAAGAGCCAAGAGTCAAGACGCTACGCAGTCAATTAAGAATTAAAAATTAAGAATTAAGAGAGCTACGCAGGCTGGTTTGATGAAAAAAATCTGCGTGCTAAGGGACGCGGAATAAATAACAAAACGCAGTTTGCCGTAATATATAAGAAGTTTTTTATCTTGACTCTTGGTTCCTGCTATCTTGGCTCTTGGTCGCTGATTATCTGTCTATTTTTCCTGTTTGTCGTATAGCTAAGTCAAATTCGTCTTTCGAGATGGATAATTTATTTCTGATTTTAAGTTTGTAATTATAAACCGTTTGAGGCGAGTAGTGCAGAAATTGTGCAATTTTGTTGCCGTCGGTAATTCCCAGACGAATCAGGGCGAATATGCGGAGTTCGGGAGTCAGAATATCGTCTGCCTTAGGTGTAATTTGTTCGCCGTCTTTGAGAAGGGAATTAAACTCGTCGATAAAATTGGGATAAATATTCAAAAAAATTGCGTCGAAATGTCTGAAAAATTCTTTCAATTCGTCCTGCACCAGGCTTGAGCCGGTCATTCGTCGGGCTTCGTCCATTCGGTTCGATATCAGGCTGCGGTGCAAATTGATTCTGTACGATTCCATCTTGTTGATATAGTTGGAACACAGATTGAAAACCGAGCCGATATACTCCTCCTTGACGTGATTCGATTCGGACAGTATTTTGTTCAGTTCGTCCAGATTTTTGTTCATGGCTTTCATGTCCTCGTACATATTTTTGATTGATTCTTTTGCTCTCGAAAGACTCTTTAACTGTTTACAAATGAATACAACGCTTGTCAGCAGCACGACCGAAAGAACAGAAATCAGAATAAGATATTTGAGCAATTTTTCCCGTTCCTGTCGGATTTTTCTATCGTATGCAGAAGTGATAATCGGCAGAGTTTCCGATATTTCCAGTATTCTAAAACGCGCTCCGCAAAAGGAAGCGTCATCCATCGAGCATTTTATATAATCGTATGCACGGTTGATTTCGCCTTCGCGATACAGCAGAACCGCCAATTTCCGCAGAGCGATATACTCTTTAATCGCCATTCTCAGGTCGGCAGTTGCCGAAATTGCCAGATATTCCTTTTCTTTTTCGTGCTCGCCCATTCTTGCATGGATGTCGGACAGCACGTAAGCGACAATTCTTAACTGAGAATCATCGTTTTTGTGTTTTTCATAACATGGATTCATCACAAGCAGAGCCTCGTCGTAACGTTCTTCTTCTATCAGTTTTCCGCTTCTTATGACCTCGTAGCCAAGGGATTTCTTGTCGATTAAACTCAGCAGAGAATCTTTATATTCTCCCGTCAGTTTATCGTATCGATTTCTTTCCTTTTGCGAGGTCGAATTTTCCGACATCAGAGAATACAGAGAGTGGTAAATATGAAAGTAATACAGACGTTGTGCCGTATCCGTCGTTCGAGGATTCATTGCATCGACAATATCGAGCGCTTCCTTGTACATTCCCATGATACTCATTATTTCTGCCACGTTCATTTCGGATGTGCTTACAAGCGACGGGCTGTTTAATTCTTGGGCAATCAATAATTTCTGTTCGGATACCGACAGCGCGGAATTCATATTATAGCGTTTGTATTCTCGGTACAGTTCCTGATAAATTGCGTATCGCTGTTCAGGGTCGATAATCGAGTTCAGCAGAGTTTTCATGCTATCGATACGATGTTCTCTTTTATTGGAATACAGCGATTTATCTTTGATGGTTTTATCCAGCACAAGCAGCAAAGAATCCGACCGTCCCGACGCAACCCGAAGGGCAAAACAGGAAATCAAAAGAAAAATCGAAAATACAAATTTGTACATGCCTTTAATTTGCGGACAAAAATAATATTTTTCGACGATTGCAGGATTTTTGAATTTTCGTACCTTCCGTTGAAATCCGTTTATGTTCGGATGATTTGTTTTTGAACCGATATTTTATACTCATATCAGAAATTAAATTTACTTATTTCATCATCTGTAATATTTTTTAACCGCTAAGATAAGAATAAATTACGCTTCGATTTGCTGTTTTTTTCATCTACTATATCGACCTACTTGCACGTGCGGAGTTGGAAATCGACAAATATCTTTGCAGTGTTAAACTTAAATAAATTTCTATGAGGTTACAATTTACTGAAATTCAAAAACAAATATTCCTTGTCGCCATGACAGGGATATTGAGCATCGTTGGATTGCATGCTCAAACCGAGGGCTTTGTTTCGATAAGCGGTTCGGTGAAAGACGCTCGCGGAGAACCGATTGTCGGAGCGTCAATTGTGCTGAAAGGCACGAACAGCAATACTGCTACCGACATAAACGGTAATTTTCAATTGAATGTTCCCGAAAACGGTGTTTTGACGGTTTCTTTCGTTGGATTTATTTCGCGCGAGATTGCCGTCGATTCAAAAACACGTATTGATGTGATTCTTGAAGAAGACCTTCAGTTGCTCGACGAAGTGCTTGTGGTCGGATACGGGCAGGTACGAAAATCGGACGCAACAGGTTCGGTTACAGCAATCAAGTTAGACGATTTCAACAAAGGAAATCAGGTTACCGTGCAGGATGCTCTTGTCGGCAAGGTTGCGGGATTGAATGTAACGCCCGGAGGAGGCTCGCCCAACGACGCAGGAACTCTGCGAATACGTATGGGCGCTTCGCTTTCGGCAAGCAATGATCCTATGATAGTTATTGATGGATTGCCCGTAAGCGGAAATTCGATAAACATGGTCAATCCCGACGACGTAGCCTCGGTTACAGTGCTGAAAGACGCCTCGGCTACAGCTATCTACGGATTCCGCGCCTCGAACGGAGTGATTATCATCACTACAAAAAAAGGCGAAAGCGGAAAACGCAAAGCTCCCGAATTGAACTACAACAACAGCTTCACTTTGAGCAGCGTAGTCAAATATAACGACGTGCTGACTGCCGACGAATATCGCGCTTTATTTCCGAATCTTTCGCAGCTTTCGGGAGTTCAACTCGGCAGCGCAAATACCAATTGGCAGAAGGAAATCTTTCAAACAGCTTTCAGCCAGAATCATAATCTCTCGGTAACAGGAGCGGCTAAATTTTTGCCTTATCGCGTTTCGCTGGGTTTCACCGATCAAACGGGCATTATACGAACTAACAAATATCGTCGTACAAATCTCAGCCTCAATCTTTCACCTTCATTTTTTGACGATCATTTGAAATTCGACATCAACGTAAGAGGAAGCATTGAGGATGACGCGCCTGTTTCGACCGGAGTGATTGGCTCGGCTATAGGCTTCGACCCTACAGTGCCTGTGCGTGAGACATATCCCGACAACGTCGGACTTGGATATTTTATGTGGATGGACGGCGCAGGAAATCCCTTCAGTCAAGCGCCGACAAATCCTCTTTCACAGCTTTACTGCCTCAGTAAAAACAGAATTACCAGACGTTCAACAGGAAATGCGATGATAAATTACAAGATTCACGGTTTTGAAGATTTTGTATTGACGGTAAATCTTGGCTACGACGTTCGCCGACAGGATTATAAAGAAGATACGCCCGACAAGGCGCCAAGTACTTACACAGGAATCTGGCAGGACGGAACGGGACAAAAAATCAGAAATATCAACGACAATAGCAACAGTCTTTTAGACGTCTATGGAACATATTCCAAAACGCTGTCCGAAAAACACAGCCTGACGGCAATGGCAGGTTACAGCTATCAAACATTCTACTACAAAAACGACGAAAAAAGAATGAAACTCGACGACACATTCGTCAATGGATTTCCACCCGTCGAAGATGAAGGAAAACTGGTACTCCTTTCCCTCTTCGGACGTTTGAACTACTCGTATGATAACCGTTACCTGTTAACTTTCACGATGCGCTCGGATGCAACTTCACGTTTCTCGCCCGACGACCGCTGGGGTTATTTCCCCTCTGCCGCTTTTGCATGGCGAATCACGGAGGAAAAATTTATGAAAAATGCATCTTCCATTCTTTCCCTCCTCAAGTTACGCTTAAGCTACGGTAAAACAGGACAACAAAACATCGGTTCTTATTACGAATGGATGTCCACTTATACCGCTTCCAGAGAGGGCGCAAGCTATCTTTTTGGCGATGAATGGATAACAACTTACCGCCCCAATGGAAAAGATGTTCACGTCCATTGGGAAACGACAGGAACATACAATGCCGGTCTGGATTTCGGATTTCTCAAAAACAGAATCAGCGGTTCGCTGGATTTTTATTCCCGCAAAACTTACGATCTGCTGAACTTTATCTATGTGCCTGCCGGATCGAA